>NZ_JBVKBI010000018.1:0-155780 GCF_055639035.1 Streptomyces sp. NPDC107654 | reverse complement strand
GGTAGATGTCGCAATCCACACCGAACCCAGAAGGCCCTCACCTGTTCAAGCACCCAGCACGCGTGTCACCAACGTTCCGGGACAACACACCTAGGTCGTCCACGTAGGACCGCAGGACGTCCGGGTCGCCGACGGGCTCGTAGCCGTACTCCGCCGCCGCACGCAGCTGTGCGGCACGCCGGGGGTGGTAACCGGCGAACGCCCCGGCCATCTCCCGCAGGTCGCTGGTCCAGCCCTGCCAGCGGGGCATGACGAGCGTGAAACCGGTGCGTACGAGGTGCCGGGACATGAACCGTACGAGGGGCCGGCGGGCCTCCTCGGTGTCCGCGGCGGCGTCGATCCGTTCCCGCCAGCGTGGCAGCCGGCGCCCGAGGTCGCCGTTGGTCTCGCGGGCCAGCAGGGAGTCGGGACGGTAGCGGGGCAGGTGCGCGGCGAGGTCGTCGCCGAGCAGCGGGGTGCACAGGCAGGCGACGAACCAGGCCAGGTCGTACCGCTCCAGGTCGCTCAGCAGCCGCGCCCGGCTGTACAGCAGCGTGCCGACACCGTCGATCTGCCCGAACTCCGCGTCGAGCCCTTCGCCGAGGGCGCGTACGGCGGCCCGGTCGGCGTCGTCCGGTTCCTCGCGCAGGGCGACCAGCAGGTCCAGGTCGCTGCGGCCCACGCGCGCGGTGCCGCGCGGGATCGACCCGTAGAGGTAGGCGCTGTGCAGACGCGCGCCGAGGACGGCCGGCAGCCGGTCGCGGGCGGCGGCCACGACCGCGTGGAAGGCGGGCTGCACGCGCGCGAGGGAGCCTTCGCGGAGGAGGTACCCCTGTGCGTCGAGGCCTGGGCGGGGCGTGGTCCCGGGCGGGGGGCCGGCGTCGGCCAGGGGGCTGGTGCCGGGGGTGGGGGCGGTGGCGGGCATGGGACCACAGTGCCCTCCGCCCGGGTCCCGGGGCAGGCGGTTTTCCGGCGCGGGCGGGTGCCGGCCGGCCGCGGTCACGACAGCGGGGGCCTGCTTCCGGGAAGCGGGCCCCCGGGTCGTACGCCGGGGCCGGGGCCGGCGGGAGTGCCCGGCGAGCCCCTCGGGTCAGCGGGAGCGCTTGGCGAGCCGCTCCACGTCCAGCAGGATCACGGCCCGCGCCTCCAGGCGGAGCCAGCCGCGCTGGGCGAAGTCCGCCAGCGCCTTGTTCACGGTCTCGCGGGAGGCGCCGACCAGCTGGGCCAGCTCCTCCTGGGTGAGGTCGTGGACGACGTGGATGCCCTCCTCGGACTGCACGCCGAAACGGCGGGACAGGTCCAGCAGGGCGCGCGCCACACGGCCGGGGACGTCGGAGAAGACCAGGTCGGACATGGCGTCGTTGGTCTTGCGCAGACGGCGGGCGACGGCGCGCAGCAGTGCGCCGGCCACCTCCGGGCGGGCGTTCAGCCACGGCTGGAGGTCGCCGTGGCCGAGACCGAGCAGCTTGACCTCGGTCAGCGCGGTCGCGGTGGCCGTGCGGGGGCCCGGGTCGAACAGCGACAGCTCGCCGATCAGCTCGCCGGGGCCGACGACGGCGAGCATGTTCTCGCGGCCGTCGGGGGAAGTGCGGTGCAGCTTGACCTTGCCCTCGGTGACGACGTACAGCCGGTCCCCGGGGTCGCCCTCGTGGAACAGCGAGTCGCCGCGTGCGAGGGTCACCTCACTCATGGAGGCGCGAAGCTCCGCGGCCTGCTCGTCGTCGAGAGCCGCGAAGAGCGGGTTGCGCCGCAGAACGTCGTCCACGAGTTCTCTCCTTGTCGACCTGCTCAGGGGATCTTGCTCCCCCGTGTGCCAGGGGTCCGTGTTCCCCATTTTGCCGGACGGTCCGAACAGTGTGATCTGTCACAAGGATGCCGCACAGGTGTCCCGGGGTAAGCGTCAGGGGTCCAATCGGGGGCCGCTGGGACGGGCCCGGGGCGGATGACGGTGCCGGGCTTTAGGCTGGCCGGGTGTCCAAAACGCCGGTGAGAGCACAGGCCAAGGGGGCTGGGCGGGTGGTTGTACGTCGGGATTCCGCCGTGGGCGAACAGAGCCCCGGGGGAAGTAATAAAACAGGCAAATCAGCTGAAACGACTCCCGCCACCGGGGAGGAGGCTTCGACCGGGATGAAGGAGGCTTCGACCGGGGCGAAGAAGAGTCCGGCCGGGATGAAGAAGACTCCGGCCGCCGCCAAGAAGACCCCGGCCGCAGCCAGGAAAACGCCGTCCGCCGCGAAGGCCCCGGCCGCCGCGAAGAAGTCTGCCGCCGGAGCGAAGAAAACCCCCGCCGCCAAGAAGGCCCCCGCCGGCGTGACGAAGACTCCCGCCGTGGCGAAGAAGCCCCCCGTCGCCGTGAAGACGGACGCAGACGTCGAGAAGCCCGCCAAGAAGGCCGCCACGGTCAGGAAGATCGCCGTCACGCCGCCGTCCGGCGAGTCCTCCACCGCCCTGGTCCGACGCGCCCGCCGGATCAACCGCGAGCTGGCCGAGGTGTACCCGTACGCCCACCCCGAACTGGACTTCGAGAACCCCTTCCAGCTGCTGGTCGCCACCGTCCTGTCGGCACAGACCACCGACCTGCGCGTCAACCAGACCACCCCCGGCCTCTTCGCCAGGTACCCCACGCCCGAGGATCTCGCCGCCGCCAACCCCGAGGAGGTCGAGGAGATCCTGCGTCCCTGCGGCTTCTTCCGGGCCAAGACCAGGTCGGTCATAGGGCTCTCCAAGGCGCTCGTCGAGAACTTCGGCGGCGAGGTGCCCGGCAGGCTGGAGGAGCTGGTCACGCTGCCCGGCGTGGGCCGCAAGACCGCCTTCGTCGTCCTGGGCAACGCCTTCGGCCGGCCCGGGATCACCGTGGACACCCACTTCCAGCGGCTGGTGAGGCGCTGGCAATGGACCGACGAGACCGACCCCGACAAGATCGAGGCCGCCGTCGGCGCGCTCTTCCCGAAGAGCGACTGGACCGACCTGTCCCACCACGTCATCTGGCACGGCCGCCGTATCTGCCACGCCCGCAAGCCCGCCTGCGGCGCCTGCCCCATCGCACCGCTCTGTCCGGCCTACGGCGAGGGCGAGACCGACCCGGAGAAGGCGAAGAAGCTGCTGAAGTACGAGAAGGGCGGCTTCCCGGGGCAGCGGCTCAAGCCCCCGCAGGCGTACCTCGACGCGGGCGGCACCCCGGCGCCGCCGCTGGGGGCCGCGTGACGGAACGAACTCGGGGGCCTCGGACGCGGGAGACGGAACGATCTCAGCGGCCTTGGGCGGGGGAGTCGGAACGATCTCGGGGGCCCCGGGCGTTGGAGAGGGCAGAGCGACGGGGGTGGCGATGACGAGGGCAAGCGAGACACAGGGCGGTCCGGTGACGCTCAGCAAGGAAGGCCTGCCGGACTGGCTGGAGCCCGTCGTGCGGGCCGCCGAGACGGTCGAGCCGCTCCAGCTCAGCCGCTTCCTGCCACCGGAGAACGGCTCGGGCCGGCAGTCGGCCGTGCTGATCCTGTTCGGCGAGGGGGAGCGCGGCCCCGAGCTGCTGCTCATGGAGCGCGCGGGCTCGCTGCGTTCCCACGCCGGGCAGCCGTCCTTCCCGGGTGGCGCGCTGGACCCGGAGGACGGTGATCCGCAGGGCGACGGCCCTCTGCGGGCCGCGCTGCGCGAGGCACAGGAGGAGACCGGGCTCGACCCGTCCGGTGTGCAGCTCTTCGGCGTGCTGCCGCGGCTGTACATCCCGGTCAGCGGTTTCGTCGTCACGCCCGTGCTCGGCTGGTGGCGCGAGCCCAGCCCGGTCGGCGTGGTCGATCCGAACGAGACCGCACGGGTCTTCACCGTCCCCGTGGCGGATCTCACGGACCCCGCCCACCGCGCCACCGCCGTCCACCCCCGCGGCCACACCGGCCCCGCGTTCCTGGTCGAATCGGCCCTGGTCTGGGGGTTCACCGCCGGAGTGATCGACCGCCTGCTGCACTTCGCGGGCTGGGAGCGGCCCTGGGACCGGGGGCGCGAGGTCCCGCTCGACTGGCACGCATGACAGGGTGTCGCTTGTGAACGTGGTGGACATCCTGTTGCTGGTCGCGGCCGTGTGGTTCGCGGTCGTCGGCTACCGCCAGGGCTTCGTCGTCGGCATCCTGTCGGTGATCGGGTTCCTGGGCGGCGGCCTCGTCGCCGTGTACACGCTTCCCGTGATCTGGGACGCCGCGACCGACAAGGCGGACGTCGGCACCACCGCCGCCGTCGTCGCCGTGGTCGTCGTCATCGTCTGCGCCTCCATCGGCCAGGCCCTGACCACGCACCTCGGCAACAAGCTCCGGCGGTACATCACCTGGTCCCACGCCCGCACCCTGGACGCCACCGGCGGCGCGCTGGTCAACGTCGTGGCGATGCTGCTGGTCGCCTGGCTGATCGGCTCCGCCCTCGCCGGTTCGACCCTGCCGACGCTGCGCAACGAGGTCCGCGGCTCCCAGGTGCTCCACGGGGTTCGCAGGGCGCTGCCCGCCGAGGCCGACACCTGGTTCGCCGATTTCTCCGCGGTCCTCGCGCAGAACGGCTTCCCGCAGGTGTTCAGCCCCTTCGCCAACGAGCCCATCCCCGACGTCCGGCCGCCCGACCCGGCCCTCGCGCACAGCCCGGTCGCCTCCCGCGCCCAGCGCTCCATCGTGAAGGTCACCGGCACCGCCCAGAGCTGCGGCAAGGTCCTGGAGGGCACCGGCTTCGTCTTCGCCGACCGCCGCGTGATGACCAACGCGCACGTCGTCGGCGGGGTCGACGCGCCCCGGGTGCAGATCGGCGGAGAGGGCCGGAAGTACGACGCGCAGGTCGTGCTGTACGACTGGAAGCGCGACATCGCGGTACTCGACGTACCGGACCTGAGGGCGGGCGCGCTGCGGTTCACCACCCAGGACGCGACCGGCGGCGACGACGCGATCGTCGCGGGCTTCCCGGAGAACGGCGCGTACGACGTGCGCGCCGCGCGCGTGCGGGGGCGCATCGAGGCCGACGGCGCGGACATCTACCACCGCGGCACGGTCCGCCGGGACGTCTACTCCCTGTACGCCACCGTCCGTCCGGGCAACTCCGGCGGCCCCCTGCTCACACCGGACGGCAAGGTGTACGGCGTGGTCTTCGCCAAGTCCCTCGACGACGCGGACACCGGCTACGCCCTGACGGTGGACGAGATCCGGTCCGACATCGAGCGGGGCCGTACGGCGAACGAGCAGGTGGGTACGGACAGCTGCGCCCTGTAGGACCGTGCGGGGGCGTTCAGCCCCGCGGGTGACGCAGGCGCACCGAGACCCAGCGGGCCCGGCGGCGCAGGATGCGCGGGATTCCCACCCGGAGGTCCGCTTCCGCGAGTTGCGGGGTGCCGCGCTGAGCCGTGCTCAGGCCCGTGGCCGAGCGGCGGGTGCGGGGTGCGTCACTGTAGTCGTGCGTCCAGCCCATACCCCGACGTGTGCCCCCGCCCCAAGGTCCATAACCGCCCGCGCGCCCCCCAATTGGCCTATGCGGCAGGCATGTGGCCGTTCAGGGGACAACTGTTCAGGAACCGGATACTCCACGCACAGTTCCGACACCGTACCGTCACCGGTCGGGCTCGGGATCCCTGAGCCAGTTGATCAGCTCGGTGGAGAACGCCTGCGGGTCCTCCTCGTGCGGGAAGTGGCCGAGACCGTCGAACAGCCGCCAGCGGTACGGCGCTTCGACGTACTCGCCCGAACCGGCCGCGCTGCGCGTGCGGGCCACCGGGTCGAGCGAGCCGTGCAGATGCAGCGTCGGCACCCGCACCGGCCGCTTCATCCGGCGGTAGAACTGCACCCCGTCCGGGCGGGCCAGCGAACGCACCAGCCAGCGGTACGGCTCGATCGCGCAGTGCGCGGTCGAGGGGATGCACATGGCCCGCTGGTAGGTCTCCACGGCCGCGTCCTCCGGCGGCCGAGGGCCGGACCAGTCCCGGATCAGCCGGCCCGCCAGCGCGCCGTCGTCGGCGGTCAGTTGGCGCTCGGGGATCCAGGGCCGCTGGAACCCCCAGATGTAGGAGTTGGCGGCCGTCTGCCGGGCGTCCCGCAGCATCGCCGCGCGCCAGCGCCGCGGATGGGGCATCGACACCACCGCGAGGCGCCGTACGAGCTTGGGCCGCATGGCCGCCGCCGTCCACGCCAGATAGCCGCCGAGGTCGTGGCCGACCAGCGCCGCGTCCGGCTCGCCGAGCGAGCGGATGACGCCGGTGACGTCCAGCGCGAGGTTGGCGGGGTCGTACCCGCGGGGCGTACGGTCGCTGCCGCCGACGCCCCGCAGGTCCATCGCCACCGCCCGGTAGCCCGCGTCGGCGAGCGCGGTCAGCTGGTGCCGCCATGTCCACCAGAACTGCGGGAAGCCGTGCAGGAGCAGCACCAGGGGGCCGTCGCCGAGTTCGGCGATGTGGAAGCGCGCGCCGTTGGCGGCGACGTCCCTGTGACTCCAGGGACCTTCGATCCGTACGGCCGAGGGGGCTGCGGGGTCCGTCATGACGATGAGCGTGCCACAGCCTCGATGGCGGCGGGACCCTGTTCCTGGGGCAGCTCCCGGCGCGGGTGGGGCTTGGCGTTCTGCAGGACGCCCGCGGTCTGCTTCATCGAGGCGGCCACCTTCTGCGGGCCCTGGCCCTTCTTGGCCTTCTTCGCGAACGTCACGCCGATCAGGGCGAGGAGGCCGGCGACCAGGACGTTGGCCGCGAAGGACAGCAGGAAGCAGACGGCCAGGTTCCAGCCGCTCCAGGTCCGGATGCCGTACGCCAGCGCGAAGTTGAGCATCGGCAGGGAGAACACCAGCACCGCGCCCGCCACGGAGAAGGCGCCGCCGCTCATCGCGCCGCGCTTCACGTCCTGCTTCAGCTGGGCCTTGGCCAGCGCGATCTCGTCGTGCACCAGCGCCGACAATTCGGTCGTCGCCGAGGCGAACAGCTGGCCGATGCTGCGTTCGGCGCCGACCGGGCTGCCGTCGGGTGCGCTCATCGCGTTCTCCCTCAGAGGTCTCTCGTGGGTCCTACGTACCGTCTTGCGTACCGTCTTGATTTGTACCGTCTCGTCAGATCATGCCGGACGACCGTCCTCCTCGCCTGCCCCGCCCGGTACTTCGGCAAGCCCGTGGCGCCCCTCGGCCGCCCGCTCGGCGGCCAGCCGCCGGTGTTCGGCGGCCTTGCGCTCGTGGATCTCGGCCATCCGGAGGTGGTACGCCGGGTCGTCCTGCTCGTAGATGTCCGGAATGCCGTCGAGGTCCTCGTCACGCTCCTCCTCCGCGCACAGCCTGCGGTACTTGGCGTTGCGCAGCTTCAGCAGCACTGTGGCGCACACCGCCGCGATCAGCGAGCCGATGAGGACGGCCGCCTTCACCTCGTCGGTCAGCACCGTGTCGCCGTCGAAGGCCAGCTCGCCTATGAGCAGCGCCACCGTGAAGCCGATCCCGGCGAGCGACGCCACCGCGAAGACGTCGGCCCACGCCAGGTCCTCGCTGAGCTGCGCCCGGGTGAAGCGGACGGTCAGCCAGGTGCCGCCGAAGATGCCGAGCGTCTTGCCCACGACCAGGCCGAGCACCACGCCGAGCGTCTCCGGCCGGGTGAACACGTCCCCGAGCGCCCCGCCGGATATCGACACACCGGCGCTGAACAGCGCGAACAGCGGCACGGCGAGTCCGGCCGACAGGGGGCGCACCAGATGCTCGATGCGCTCGCCGGGTGAGCTCTCCTCACCCTCCCGGGTGGTGCAGCGCAGCATCAGGCCCATCGCCACACCGGCGATGGTGGCGTGCACGCCGCTGTTGTACATCAGCGCCCAGACGACGACCGCGAGCGGCACGTACACGTACCAGCCGCGTACGCCTCCGCGCAGCAGCAGCCAGAAGAGGGCGAGGCCGGCGGCGGCCCCGCCGAGCGCGGCGAGGTTCAGCCGGTCGGTGAAGAAGACCGCGATGATCAGGATCGCGAAGAGGTCGTCGACGACCGCGAGGGTCAGCAGGAAGGCGCGCAGGGCGCTGGGCAGCGAGGTGCCGATGACCGCCAGGACGGCGAGGGCGAAGGCGATGTCGGTGGCGGTGGGCACCGCCCAGCCCTGGGTGGAGCCGCCCCCGGTGACGCTGGTGAGCGTGTACACCAGCGCCGGTACGGCCATCCCGCACAGCGCCGCCGCCATGGGCAGCACCGCCGCCCTGGGGTCGCGCAGGTCGCCCGCCACCAGCTCGCGCTTCAGCTCGATCCCGGCGACGAAGAAGAACACGGCGAGCAGCCCGTCGGCGGCCCAGTGGGCGACGGAGAGGTTCAGCCCCAGGGCGCCGGGGCCGAGGTGGAAGTCGGTGACGGTCTCGTAGCCGTGCCGCAGGCCGGGTATGTTCGCCCAGGCCAGCGAGGCCAGGGCGGCGAGGAGCAGCAGGACGCCGCCGACGGTCTCGGTGCGCAGGGCGTCCGCGACGAAGGTCCGCTCGGGCAGGGACAGACGGCCGAGGACCTTGCGGGCGACGGTGCGGGAGACGGTGCGGGGCGCGGTCACGGGAGACCTCCGGGGCAGGCGGAATTCACTTGCCGACCAGACTTCCCGGCGCACCGTGCGTGCCGCGTCGTACGGCACTTTGTTTACTTTACCTAAAATGCTGGCGCGGGGCCCGGTGGCGCCGTTCCGGTGACGCGGCCCTGGTGACGCGGGTCTGATGACGCGGTCTGGTGACGCGGCCCTGGTGACGCGAGTCTGGTGATCTTCACCGTAGACGCCCGAGGGGCACCCGGCACGTTCGCCGTCCGGGTGCCCCTCGGGGGGACGCTCAGTCCCGTGTCGCTCAGTCCTCGCTGAGCATCCGCTCAGTCCTCGCTGGGCGCCGCGGGCAGCTTGGCCTGGATCAGGTCCATGACCGTGGAGTCGGTCAGCGTGGTGACGTCACCCAGCTGGCGGTTCTCGGCGACGTCCTGCAGCAGCCGGCGCATGATCTTGCCGGAGCGGGTTTTCGGCAGCTCGGCCACCGGCAGGATCCGCTTGGGCTTGGCGATCGGGCCGAGCGTGGCACCGACGTGGTCGCGCAGCTCGCCGAGGAGCGCCTCGTTCTCCGAGGCGGTGCCGCGCAGGATCACGAAGGCGACGATGGCCTGGCCGGTGGTCTCGTCCGCGGCGCCCACCACGGCGGCCTCCGCGACCGACGGGTGCGAGACCAGCGCCGACTCCACCTCGGTGGTGGAGATGTTGTGCCCGGACACGAGCATCACGTCGTCCACCCGGCCCAGCAGCCAGACGTCCCCGTCGTCGTCCTTCTTCGCCCCGTCCCCGGCGAAGTACTTGCCCTCGAAGCGGGACCAGTAGGTGTCGAGGAACCGCTGGTCGTCACCCCAGATGGTGCGCAGCATCGACGGCCACGGCTCGGTCAGGACCAGGTAGCCGCCACCGCCGTTCGGCACCTCGTTCGCCTCGTCGTCGACGACGGTGGCGCTGATGCCGGGCAGCGGACGCTGGGCGGAGCCCGGCTTGGCCTCGGTGACGCCGGGCAGCGGCGAGATCATCATGGCGCCGGTCTCGGTCTGCCACCAGGTGTCCACGACCGGCGTCCGGTCGGCGCCGATGTGCTTGCGGTACCAGATCCACGCCTCGGGGTTGATGGGCTCGCCCACCGAGCCGAGGACACGCAGGGAGGACAGGTCGAACTTGGCGGGGATGTCGTCGCCCCACTTCATGAACGTCCGGATCGCGGTCGGCGCGGTGTAGAGGATCGTGACCTTGTACTTCTGCACGATCTCCCAGAACCGGCCCTGGTGTGGGGTGTCCGGCGTGCCCTCGTACATGACCTGCGTCGCGCCGTTGGCCAGCGGACCGTACACGATGTACGAGTGCCCGGTGACCCAGCCGACGTCGGCCGTGCACCAGAACACGTCCGTCTCCGGCTTGAGGTCGAAGACCGCCCAGTGGGTGTAGGCCGTCTGGGTGAGGTAGCCGCCGGAGGTGTGCAGGATGCCCTTCGGCTTCCCCGTCGTACCGGAGGTGTAGAGGATGAACAGCGGGTGCTCCGCCTCGAACGCCTCCGGGGTGTGCTCGGCGGACTGGCGGCCCACCAGTTCGTGCCACCACAGGTCGCGGCCCTCGGTCCAGGCGACCTCCTGGCCGGTACGGCGCACCACCAGGACGTGCTCGACGTTGTCGACCTTGCCGACCGCCTCGTCCACGGCCGGCTTGAGCGCGGACGGCTTGCCGCGCCGGTAGCCGCCGTCGGAGGTGATGACGACCTTGGCGTCCGCGTCCTGGATCCGGGTCGCGAGCGCGTCGGCCGAGAAGCCGCCGAAGACGACCGAGTGGGCCGCGCCGATCCGGGCCGAGGCCAGCATCGCGATCGCGGTCTCCGGGATCATCGGCATGTAGATGGCGACCCGGTCGCCCTTGCGCACACCCAGCTCCAGCAGGGCGTTGGCGGCCTTGGAGACCTCGTCCTTCAGCTCCGCGTAGGTGATCGCGCGGCTGTCGCCGGGCTCCCCCTCGAAGTGGATGGCGACGCGGTCCCCGTGCCCGGCCTCCACATGCCGGTCCACGCAGTTGTACGCGACGTTCAGCTCACCGTCCTTGAACCACTTCGCGAACGGCGGGTTCGACCAGTCCAGCGTCTCGGTCGGTTCCTTGGCCCAGGTCAGCCGGCGGGCCTGCTCGGCCCAGAAGCCGAGCCTGTCAGCCTTGGCCTGTTCATACGCCTCCGCGGTGACGTTGGCGTGCGCTGCCAGGTCGGCGGGCGGCGCGAACCTGCGTTCTTCCTTGAGCAGGTTGGCCAGGCTCTCGTTGCTCACGACATCTCCCTTTCCAAGGGTGTCCGTTGTGTCCCAGGCCACAGCTCATCAGACGCGGGGGGCGAATGACAAGGGTCGACCGAAAAATTGGTTTAGACCTGTCTCGGACTCGTCGCCCGCACCCGCCCGTATGCCCCCTCACCTCCCTCGACGCTTCCCTCGGCACCGTCGCCGACGCCACAGCCCGCACCTCCGCCTACGCGCTCCGCGACATCCTCGAACACCGTTCCCCCTTCTGTACGTGCGAGCAGGTACGCCTGTGCCTCGCCCACGTGGAAATACATGCCGTGCAGCTCCAGCCGGCTCCGTTCCAGTGCCCGGGCGACCGGTGGGTGCGCTCGCAGGTGCTCCAGCTGCTGGACCACGTTGGTCAGGCAGAGCAGCTCCACCGCGTCCGCGGCGTCCCGCCCGGCCAGCCGGGCCCGGTGCCGGCCGTCGCCGGACATCCGGGCCAGACTCGGCAGCCCGTGCCGCAGCCACCGCCGCAGCGGGGTGACCTCCTGCCCGGTTCCGCCGGCCAGCAGTGCCTGCATCGCCCCGCAGCCCGAGTGTCCGCAGACGGTGATGGAGCGGACCCCGAGCACCTCCACCGCGTACTCGATGGCGGCGGCCACCGAGTCGTCGCCGTGCTCCCCGTCGGGCGGTGGCACCAGGTTGCCGACATTGCGGACGACGAACAGATCGCCCGGACCACTGGCGGTGATCATCGACGTGACGAGCCGGGAGTCGGCACAGGTGAGGAAGAGCTGGGACGGGCGCTGGCCCTCCCGGGCGAGCCGCGCCAGCTCCTCCCGGACCAGCGGCGCGGTGTTCCGCTGGAACGAGCTGATGCCACGGGCCAGTTCGTGGCCGGCCTCCTGGCCCGTCGGAGCGGCGGGGGCCGCGGTGAAGCAGGACTGGTGGTTGCGCCAGGGGGTCCAGGGGCGGCACCTGCACCCGGTGGCCGGGGCCCGCTCGGCCGCCCGGATTCCGCCGCGCCGGCCCGTCAGTTCGGCCGTGCCTCCCCGTGCGGTGTGGGCACTGCGCCAGTCCTGCAGTGACTCGTACGCGGCGTGGTCCATGAACGAACCGTCCAGCTCCACGACGACGCGGGCGCCTTGGGGTACGAGATGCAGGGCTCTGCTGAGCCGGGGCACCGCGAGGAAGGTCAGCTGACCTCGGACACGTACGTGATGGACTCCTTCCTTCTCTTCGTGGGTGATACGGGTGCGGGCGAGGCGGCGCAGGGCGAGCGCGACCGCCACGGCGACCCCGAGGAGCACGCCCTGCAGGACGCCGAGGAGCGCCACGCCGAGTGTGGTCGCGGCGTAGACCGGCACTTCGCGGTGGCGCGTCACCGTGCGGATGTGGTGCAGGGACACCATCTGGATGCCGACGGCCATCACCAGGGCGGCGAGGGAGGCGAGCGGGATCTCCTCCAGGACCGGGACCATCAGCAGCGCGGCGACTACTACGAGAACGCCGTGCAACATCGTGGAGTTCCGGCTGAGCGCACCCGATTTCACATTCGCGGTACTGCGCACGGCCACCCCCGCGATCGGCAGTCCGCCGAGGGCTCCGGAGACGATGTTGGCGGCCCCCTGGCCGAGCAGCTCGCGGTCCAGGTCGGAGCGGCCGAGACGGGACTGTGGGCCGGGACCGGACCGCGGGTTGGGCCGGGACTGCGGGTTGGGCCGGGACTGCGGGTTGGGCCGGGACTGCGGGTTGGCGTGGGGCTGCGGGCCGGGGCGGGTGGCGATCAGCTTGTCCACGGCCACCGCGCCGAGCAGTGACTGCACGCTGCACACCAGGGTCGTGGTGAGCACGGCGGCCACGACGCCGAGTACCGGGCCCTCGGGCAGTCCGGCCAGGGCGTGGCTGTGCCAGGAGGGCAGTTCGACCCGGGGCAGGGCGAGGCCCGCCAGGCCGGCGGTCGCGGCGGCTCCGGTGACGGCGACCAGGGCGGCCGGCACCCTGCGCAGCAGCCGTCCGGGGCGGCCGGGCAGGCGCGGCCAGGCCAGCAGCAGGGTCAGGGTGAGCACGCTCATCGCCACGGCGGCTGGGTGCAGGTGTGCCAACTGGGCGGGCAGAGCCCGCACATTGGCGAGGACGGAGCTGTCGGGGCTGCCGCCGAACACGATGTGCAGCTGGGCGACGGCGATGGTGATGCCGATGCCGGCGAGCATGCCGTGCACCACGGCCGGGCTGACCGCGAGTGCCCCGCGCGCCACCCGCAGGCAACCGAGGCCTAGCTGGGCGAGACCGGCGAGGACGGTGATGCCGCAGGTCGCCCGCCATCCGTAACGGTGGATCAGGTCGGCGGTGACCACGGTGAGTCCGGCGGCCGGCCCGCTGACCTGGAGCGGGCAGCCGCCCAGCCGGCCGGCCACGATCCCGCCGACCGCGGCGGCGACGAGTCCGGCCTGGAGCGGGGCTCCGGTGGCCAGGGCGATGCCGAGGGAGAGCGGCAGGGCGATCAGGAAGACCGCGACGGCCGCGGAGACGTCGGCGCCGGCCACGGAGAAGCGGCGGCGAGCGGGTGCGGGGGTGTGCGGCGGGTGGGGGTGCTGGATGTGCGGGGGTGCGCAGGCTGACATGTTCCCGTCTCCTCCGGGGCGGCGCGGTCGCGGACTGGGTGGGGGCTCGCGGCGATGGGCGGGCTCGGTCGCGGCCGTGGGTCACGGCATGCAGCGGCGGGATGGAACTACGCTCGGTAAAAGAACCGTAATGCCAAGTAAAGCTAGAGCATAGTTTTCCGGGGCAAACGGGTCACCGGATCGCTCACTGGGGTGAAGCGAGCATTTCATCGGCTTGTCGTACTAATTCCTTCTCGGCTCCATGGGACCTTGGCCGCGCTGCCGGTACAAGCCCGGCACATCACCACAGAACGGCCCTCGTCAGCGTGTGCCTGAGAGAAGGAAGAAGGTGGGCGGAACATGGCCGCCACCCAGAGGATCGCCGTCGGCGCCATGGTCGCCGCGGCCTGTGCGGCGTCGCTCGCCGGTTGCGCGACCGACTCCAGCGGCACGAAGGAAGGGGCGCCCGGCCCGGACCAGGGGGCGCCGGCGCCAGGCAGTGTGCTGCGGTTGATCGGCGACGGATCCACCGCGTACACCGGCTCCCAGCCGCATCTGCCCAGGCCCGAGCGCCTGAGCCCCGGACAGAAGCCCCCGCAGTTCGTCGTGTTCTCGTGGGACGGCGCGGGTGAGGACAGCCAGAGACTGTTCTCGCACTACCGCAAGGTCGCCAAGGAGAACAACGCGACGATGACGTACTTCCTCAGCGGCGTGTACATGCTGCCGAAGGAGAAACGCGACCTGTACAAGCCGCCCCAGCACGACCCGGGCAGTTCCGACATCGGCTTCAACGACGAGCAGGGCATCACCGACACCCTGAAGCAGGTCCGGCTGGCCTGGCTGGAGGGCAACGAGATCGGCACCCACTTCAACGGCCACTTCTGCGGACCCGACGGTGGGGTCGGCACCTGGTCGGTGGACGAGTGGGAGAGCGAGGTGGCCCAGGCGAAGGAGTTCGTGAAGTCCTGGAAGACGAACACCGGGATGAAGCAGGCGGCCCCGCTGCCCTTCGACTACGACAAGGAGCTGATCGGCGCCCGCACCCCCTGCCTGGAGGGACGGAAGAACTTCGTGAAGGCCGCCCGTCGGCTCGGCTTCCGCTACGACTCCAGCGGAGTCAACGACCAGGTGTGGCCCAAGAAGAAGGAGGGCCTGTGGGACCTGTCGATGCAGCTCGTGCCGTTCCCGGGCCACACCTATGAGCAGTTGACCATGGACTACAACTTCATGGTCAACCAGTCCGGCACCGAAACCCAGGGCGACCCCGACAAGTTCGACTACTGGGGCGACCAGATGCGCGACGGCCTCCTCAAGGGCTTCTACCGCGCCTACGACGGCAACCGCGCGCCTCTGATCATCGGCAATCACTTCGAGTCCTGGAACGGCGGCACCTACATGCGCGCCGTCGAAGAGGTGGTGAAGGAGGTGTGCACCAAGCCGGAGGTGCGCTGTGTCTCCTTCCGTCAGCTGGCCGACTGGCTGGATGCCCAGGACCCGAAGACCCTGGCGAAGCTGCGTACTCTGGAGGTCGGCGAGGCGCCCCGGCAGGGTTGGGCGTCCTTCCTGTCCGGCCGCCCGGCTCCGGCGCCCAAGGGCGTGCCCGGGGCGCCGCCGGCGGACAAGCCGTAACTCCCGGGCCGGTATCGACCGGAGAGTCAGGCCGGCGTCAGGCCCGAGTCAGGCCGGCGCCAGGCCGACGTCGGACGGGAGTCGGGTCGGCGCCAGACCGGGATCAGACCGGGATCAGGCCGGCGTCAGACCGGTGTCGCCACACTCTCGCCGAGCACGAAATGGGGGTCGACCTGCGCCGCCAGGTCGACCCCGGTGCGCTCGTTGCCCCACGACTCGGCGTTCTTCAGGTGGAAGTGCACCATCTGGCGGGTGTACCGCTCCCAGTCGCGCCGCTCGTAGGTGGCGTCGACGGTGGCCCGAAGCGTGCCCAGGGCGCGGGCGTTGGCCTCTTCCAGGAGGTCGAACCGGGGCGGGCGGCCCTTCTCCATGGCGCGTACCCAGTCCGAGCGCCCGACCGTCACGAGCAGGTCCTCGCCGACCTCCGCGCGCAGGAAGTCGATGTCGTCCGGCTCCTGGATCTTGTTGCCGACGACCTGCAGGGCCACGCCGAAGTCGCGGGCGTACTCCTTGTACTGGCGATAGACGGAGACCCCCTTCCGGGTCGGCTCGGCGACGAGGAACGTCATGTCGAAGCGGGTGAACATGCCGGAGGCGAAGGAGTCCGAACCGGCGGTCATGTCGACCACCACGTACTCGTCGGGGCCGTCGACGAGGTGGTTCAGGAACAGCTCCACCGCTCCCGTCTTGGAGTGGTAGCAGGCGACCCCCAGGTCGGCGTCCGTGAAGGGGCCCGTGACCATCAAACGGACGGCGCCGCCGTCGAGTTCCACCGGACGCGCGCAGGCGTCGTACACCGGGTTTGGCTCGCGCACGCCCACAAGCCGCGAACCCTCGCCGGGTGGCGTGGTCTTGATCATCGTCGCGGCCGAGGCGATGCGCGGGTTGCTGCCGCGCAGGTACTCCTTGATCAGCGGCAGCTGTTCGCCCATCGCGGGCAGCGCCGCCGACTCCTCCTCGCCGAGGCCGAGCGCGGGGCCGAGGTGCTGGTTGATGTCCGCGTCGATGGCGACCACCGGGGCACCGGCAGCTGCGAGATGGCGGATGAAGAGGGACGAGAGCGTGGTCTTGCCGCTGCCGCCCTTCCCGACGAAAGCAATTTTCATGTTCACGAAGCGTAGTCGTCTCATGGCTGTGCGTGTCAGTGGAACGTGAAGAAGACCACTCCTTCGTGGGGTCGGCCGGTGAGTGCGTAGTGTCGTACTCATGAGTACGACAGGCGCGACCGCCGACCCTCTCTCGGCGCTGGGTGCGCTGCCCGGCGTGGCCGAGTCCGTTGAGTCCGTGCGCAAGGCCGTGGACCGGGTGTACGGGCACCGGATCATGCGACGCCGCAGCAACGCGATCACCTCGGAGGCCGCCCTGCGCGGCGCCCGCGGCTCGGCGGCGCTGTCCGGCGCGGACTGGGCCCTGGAGGAAGTGCGTCGGCGCACCGACTTCGGTGCCGACCCCGAGGCCCGCGTCGTGGGCGCGGCCCTGCGGCTCGGCGCCGAGGCGGGGCAGCTGCTGTCCATCTGGCGCCAGTCGCCGCTGCGGGTGCTGGCCCGGCTGCACCTGGTGGCCGCCGCGACCGGTGACGACCAGGTCGGCAGGCCGCGCCAGGCCGGCGAGCCGGTGGACGAGCCGTTGATCGAACTGCCGTTGCCGCAGGCCGAGGAGGTCTCGGGCCGGCTGGAGGGGCTGGCGGACCTGATCATCGCCGGTACGTCCGCGCCCGCGCTGGTGACGGCCGCCGTGGTCCACGGTGAACTCCTTGCGCTGCGGCCTTTCACGTCCCACAACGGCCTCGTCGCGCGCGCGGCCGAGCGGATCGTGCTGATCGGCAGCGGACTGGACCCGAAGGCGATCTGCCCGGCCGAGGCCGGCCACGCCGAACTGGGCCGCGCCGCCTACCTGGCGGCCCTGGACGGGTACGTCTCCGGCACGCCCGAGGGCATGGCGGCCTGGATCGCCCACTGCGGCCGGGCGGTGGAGCTCGGCGTACGGGAGTCGACCGCGGTGTGCGAGGCCCTGCAGCGCGGCGCGGCCTGAGGAGGCGTCCGGAGGGGGAGGCGAGAGCTCCGGGAAAAGGGTTGCGGCGGTACGAATGCTCGTACCGCCGCTGGCATGCTCACCGAGTTACCAAGCGTCCTCGATATACGCCCATCAGGCCGGGGTGCTTTGCCCGTCACCTGGTGCGGCTGGCCCGTAATCGACGGGTCGACGTCGCGTGGGTGCCCGGTGTTCATGCGGGGTCCGTGGGGCCAAGTGCGTAGTGGTAGGGGATCCTCGCGGATGTCCTTTGGTCTCGCGGGCCTGACTTCTTTGTACCGCGGGCCGGGAGGAAGTGGAACCCCAGCCCACACTTCTTTACTTTTAGGTTCAAACGACGTGAAATCGGCCCCGCTCAGGCGGTGCCCCGGCGTCGGCTGGCGTACCAGACGAGGCCGGCGGTCGCCGCCGCCGCTCCCACGGCCGCCGCCGCGACCAGGGCCGGGCGCGGCGGGACGGAGAACGCGGGGAGCCGCTTCTTGAGCGGGACGGGGCGACGGAAGGCCAGAACCGGCCACCCGCGCGCGAGTGCCTCGCGGCGCAGGGCGCGGTCCGGGTTCACCGCGTGCGGGTGCCCGACCGACTGGAGCATCGGCAGGTCGGTCGCCGAGTCGCTGTAGGCGTAGCAGCGGTCGAGGTCGTAGCCCTCGGACGCGGCCAGCTCCCTGACGGCCTCGGCCTTGGTCGGGCCGTAGGCGTAGTACTCCACCTCCCCGGTGAAGCAGCCGTCCTCGCCGACGACCATGCGGGTGGCGACCACCCGGTCCGCGCCCAGCAGCTCGCCGATCGGCTCGACCACCTCCGCGCCCGAGGTGGACACGATGACCACGTCCCGGCCGGCCGCGTGGTGCTCCTCGATGAGGGAGGCGGCCTCGTCGTAGATGATCGGGTCGATCAGCTCGTGCAGGGTCTGGGCGACGATCTCCCGCACCTGCTGGACGTTCCAGCCGCGGCACAGCGCGGAGAGGTACTCGCGCATCCGCTCCATCTGGTCGTGGTCCATGCCGCCGACCAGGAAGACGAACTGGGTGTACGCGGTGCGCAGAGCGGCCCTGCGGTTGATCAGCCCGCCTTGGTAGAAGGACTTGCTGAAGGTGAGGGTGCTCGACTTCGCAATGACCGTCTTGTCCAGGTCAAAGAAGGCCGCTGCACGGGGCAAGGAGTGGTTTTCCACGCCCCTGAGCATAGGCGCCCACCATTCGGCGTAAGGTGGGGCGCGTGGGTTTGCCTGAGAGGGCTCTCGGGTACACCATGGAAGTCACGGATCGTTCGCGACCGTGCTAACCCGGTCCGACTCCTCCCCCCCCGAGTCGGCCGTGGGGACGACCCCCGCTCTCCCCCCCGGCGGGGGTCGTCGCATGTCCGGGTACGTTTTCCCGCTTCTCCTCTTTCTTTCCGCGGTCGTACGGCCGGCAGTGCGCCGCCGTGGCCGCGCCTTCGGCATGCCCGTAATCCGCTACGCAGCGTAACCGACAGGCTGCTCTGTGGAAGTCGCACGCGGATTGGTACAGGGGTCACCGCTAAGGGTGACGGAGATATTCACAGGGCCTGGGTCGTCCACAGTTTTCCACCAAGATCCACATGATTTCGCGGATCGCTGCACCGTGATTCCAGCGCACTCCCGCCGCCGCTGAGTTCATGGCCGGTTCCGTTTGCCGGAGTGCGTATGGCCGGTCCTGTCGGCCGTTCATTTGGAGGCCGCTTGCCGGTTCTCACACCTGGGGGAATCGCGTGGCCACGAGGGCTGCGCGGCCCACGCAGCGAAGGGGGAACATCCATGACCGGAACCGTCACCCACGACCCGCCGCCCGGCTCGGCGGAGCGGCCCGGACGACCGCTCATCGTCACCGAGGACGCCGTACTCCTGGACGATTTGCTGCGCCTGTGCGCCGCGGCGGGCGCCACTCCGGAGGTCCACCACGGTGTACCGGAATCCGGCGACGGCTGGGCGACCGCCCCGCTCGTCCTCATCGGTGACGACGCCGCCCGCCGGGTGCGCGGGGCCGCCCGCCGCCCCGGTGTGGTGCTGGTGGGCCGCGACCAGGACGACTCGGGGGTGTGGAAACGAGCCGTCGAGATCGGTGCCGACCACGTCCTGATGCTCCCCGACGGCGAGGCGTGGCTGGTCGACCGGATCGCCGACGTCGCCGAGGGCGTCGGCCGCCCTGCCCTCACCGTCGGGGTGATCGGCGGCCGGGGCGGCGCCGGCGCGTCGACGCTCGCGTGCGCGCTCGCCGTCACCTCCGCACGCGAGGGACTGCGCACCCTCCTTGTGGACGCCGATCCGCTCGGTGGCGGACTCGACGTACTCCTCGGCGGCGAGAGCGCCGAAGGGCTGCGCTGGCCCGCCTTCGCCGCCTCCCGGGGCCGGGTCGGCGGCGGTGCCCTGGAGGAGTCGCTGCCCGAGCTGCACTCCCTGCGCCTGCTCAGCTGGGACCGCGGCGACTGCGTGGCCGTTCCGGCACCCGCGGTCCGCGCGGTGCTGGCCGCCGCCCGGCGGCGCGGCGGCACGGTCGTGGTCGACCTGCCCCGCCGGCTCGACGACGGGGTCGCCGAAGCCCTCGCCCAGCTCGACCTCGCCCTGCTCGTCGTCCCGGCCGAACTGCGGGCGCTCACCGCCGCCGGCCGCGTCGCCTCCGCCGTCGGCATGGTCGTACGCGATCTGCGGGTCGCGGTCCGCGGACCGTACGCACCCGGCCTGGACGGCCACGAGGTGGCCCGGCTGCTCGATCTGCCGCTGGCCGGGGAGGTGCCCGTCGAACCGGCGCTGCTGCGCCCACGGGGCGGCGCGAAACCCCCGGGAGCGACCGGGCGCGGTCCGCTCGCCCGCTTCTGCGGGACCTTCTGGGAGCGCGCACTGGTCGAGGCGGGAGGCATCCGATGACCCTGCCCGGACTCGACCGGGCCGACGGTGCGGCCCTGCTCGACGGCGTCCGTCGCCGGCTCGCCGAGAGCGGTGCCGAACCCACCCCCGCCCGCGTGGCCCAGGCGCTGCGGGAACAGGGCCGGGTGCTCGGCGACGCGGAGATCCTCGGCGCGGCCGCACACCTGCGGTCCGAGCTGGTCGGCACCGGCCCGCTGGAGCCGCTGCTCGCCGACCCGGATGTGACCGACGTCCTGGTCTCCGCGCCGGGCCGGGTGTGGGTGGACCGTGGCGGCGGCCTGGAGCTGACCCCGGTGACCTTCCCCGACGCGGCGGCCGTACGACGTCTCGCGCAGCGGCTGGCCGCCGTCGCCGGACGCAGGCTGGACGACGCCCGGCCCTGGGCGGACGCCCGGCTGCCCGACGGCACCCGGCTGCACGCGGTGCTGCCCCCGGTGGCCGTCGGCTGCACCTGCCTGGCCCTGCGGGTGGTACGGCCCCGGGCCTTCACGCTGGAGGAGCTCGTCGCGGCGGGCACGGTTCCGCCGGGCGGTGACCGGATCCTGCGGGCGCTGCTCGCGGCCCGGCTGTCCTTCCTCGTCAGCGGCGGCACCGGATGCGGCAAGACGACCTTGCTGAGCGCCCTGCTGGGGCTCGTCGGGCCGGGGGAGCGGATCGTGCTCGCCGAGGACTCGGCCGAGCTGAGGCCTGACCATCCGCACGTCGTCCGGCTGGAGACCCGACCGGCCAACCAGGAGGGCGCCGGCCTGGTCACCCTGGAGGACCTCGTGCGGCAGGCGCTGCGGATGCGGCCGGACCGGCTGGTCGTCGGCGAGGTGCGCGGGCCGGAGGTCGTCCACCTGCTCGCGGCCCTCAACACCGGCCACGAGGGCGGCTGCTGCACGGTCCACGCCAACGCCGCCGGGGATGTCCCCGCCCGGCTGGAGGCGCTGGCGACGGCCGCCGGGCTTGACCGGGCCGCGCTCCACAGCCAGTTGGCGGCCGCCCTCTCGGTGGTGGTGCACCTGGTACGGGACCGGTCCGGGCGGCGCCGGATCGCCGAGATCCATGTGCTGGAGCGGGACGCCACCGGGCTGGTGCGGACGGTACCGGCGCTGCGCTGGGGCGAGCGGGCGTTCGTGCGGGAGCGGGGGTGGGAGCGGTTGCGGCACCTGCTGGGCGAGCCGGCGGGGGCCGGGAGCGGGTGAGGGGCGGCGGGGGCGGTGGTCGGTTCGTTCGCAGGCGAGCGCGCGGTGTGGGCCGGAGGGGGGTGGGTGGTGAGGGCTGCGGTGGGTCCGCTGTGTGGGCCGGAGGGGAGTGCGCGGGGAGGGCCGGGGTGCAGTCGGCGGTGGGGTCGGGCGTGAGGTTCCGAGGCGACGTTGGGAGTGAGGGAAGAGGTGACCGAAGTGATCGGTGAGACGTCCATGGCGGCTGCGTTGGTCTGTCTCGGTGCGCTGGTCTGGACGCAGGGCGGACGGCACTACGGGGTGCGGCGGGCGCGGCTGTTGATGGCCGGCGGTGGGGTGGTGGCGACCGGGCCACCCGCCTGGGAGCAGGCCGTCGCGGAACTGCGGCTGCGGTGCGGCCGGTGGGGAGTCGAGTGGTGGGCGCTCCTCGCCGGACTGGTGGTCGCCCTGCTGGGCGCCTCGGTGATCCCGGCCGTCGCGGGGGCGGCCGGGGTGCCGGTGCTCCGCCGGGTACGGCTGGCGCGGCAGGCCCGGCTGGTCCGGGAACGGCGGATGGACACGGTGATCGCCCTGTGCGGGGCGCTCGCCGGGGAGGTGCGGTCGGGGCGGCAGCCCGGGGAGGCGCTGCTGCGGGCCGCGCGGGACTCCGGCGGACTCGGTGACGCGCAGGCCGCCGTGGTGGCGGCGGCCAGGTTCGGCGGAGACGTGCCCGGTGCGCTCGCCGCGGCGGCGCGGCAGCCGGGCGCCGAGGGCCTGCTCGGACTGGCCGCCTGCTGGCGGGTGGCCGTGGACCAGGGCGCCGGACTCGCCGCCGGCCTGGACCGGCTGGACGGGGCCCTGCGTGCCGAGCGCGATCAGCGGGCCGACCTGCGCGCCCAGTTGTCGGGCGCCCGCGCCACCGCGGTCCTGCTCGCCGCGCTGCCCACCCTCGGGCTGCTCCTCGGCACGGCCCTGGGCGCGGACCCGCTGCGGGTCCTGCTGCACACCGGAGCCGGCCTCGGCTGCCTGACGGCCGGGGCGGTGTTCGAGACGGCAGGGATGTGGTGGGCGGTGCGGATCGTGCGGCGGGCGGAGGCGGTGTGAGGCGAGGTGGGTGCGGAGGCGAGGTGAGCGTGGAGGCGGTGCGAGCAGGTGGGTGCGAAGGCGGTGCGAGCGAGGTGGGCGGGATGAGCAGAGCGGTGCACGGGTCCGAAAGGCGGGGAAAGGGGCGCGCGACATGAGTGAGGAAGTCATCCACAGGCTGGGGATGACGGCGGCCGTGGTGCTGACCCTCGGGTGGGGTGCCCGGCGACTGGAGCTGGCGCGGCGGCGACGGCGGGCGCGGCGCCGGATGGCGGAGCTGTTGGGACTCGACGTACCCACGACTGCGAAGCCCCTGGTGGTCCCGGGCGTGGTGCGGCGGAGGCTGCCTCCGGTCGCCGCGGGGTGCGGCGTGTGGGTGCTGGTCGGCGGAGTCGCCGGGGTCGTGCTGGGGCTGGGCGTCGGCGTCGGGATCGCACGGTGGCGGGCCCGGCAGGCCTCGTCGGCCGGCCGGGAAGAGGCGATCGGAACCGTCGAGGCCACGCGCCAACTCCCGCTCGCCGCCGACCTGCTGGCCGCCTGCATCACCGCGGGTGCCGGCCCGGTGGTCGCCGCCCAGGCGGTCGGGGAGGCGCTCGGCGGCCCCGTGGGGCAGGCGCTGGCGCGGGGCGCGGCGGAGGTCCGGCTCGGTGGTGAACCGGCGCACGCCTGGCGGAACCTGGCCGCGCTCCCGGGTGCGGGGCTGCTGGCGCGGCTGTTGGAGCGGGCCGACGAGTCCGGGCTGCCCGCTGCCGGCCCGGTCAGCCGTCTCGCGTCGGACGCGCGCGCGGAGTGGGCGCGTACGGCGACGGTACGGGCGCGCCGGGCGGCGGTTCTGATCTCCGCGCCGGTCGGCCTCTGCTTCCTGCCCGCGTTCATCGCGGTCGGGGTGCTCCCCGTCGTGATCGGACTGGCGGGCGGGCTGATGGAGGGGAGGTGAGGCGGGCGGGAGCGGACACGGGCGTGCAGAGGGATGTAGGGCGAGTGCCGAAGAAATCGACGACAGACGAGAACCTCACGGGGGTTGAAATGTTCAGCAAGATCAGGAAAGCGGCGGTCCGGTTGCGCGGGGCGGGTCGGCAGGACACCGGAATGGTGACGTCCGAGTACGCCATGGGGATCATCGCGGCCGTCGCGTTCGCGCTGATGCTCTACAAGGTCGTGCACAGCGGCCAGGTGCAGGCGGAGTTGCAGGCGATCGTGAAGCGGGCCCTCGGTGCGCGGATGTGAGCGAGGCGGAGACCGCGGGTTCGTTACCGCGGAGGCGGCCATGGTCCTGTCCGTGCTGGTGGCGTTCACCATGGCGCTGGTCTGGATGCTGCTCGTGGCGGCGGCACAGATCAGGTGCGTGGACGCGGCCCGCGCGGGCGCCCGGGCCGCCGCCCGTCAGGATCCGGCCGAGGTGGTGGTCACGGTGACCCGGGAAGCGGCACCGCGGGGAGCGCGGGTGACCGTCGCACGCGAGGGCGACCGGGTCCGGGTGACGGTGGTGGCCAGGCCGCCGCTGCTGAACGGGGTGCCGTTCGAACTACGGGAGGAGGCTGTGGCGTCGGCCGAGGAGTCGGTGGCGGAAGTGGGGGCCGGGGACGGTGCGGAAGGGCCGGGAGGGGTGCGTGAGGGTGGGGGACTGGGTTCCTGAGGGACCGGAGCGGAAGGACCTCGACCGGGGATCCGCCACCGTCTGGAGTCTGGGGCTGATCGCCGTGCTGTGCGTGGTGTTCGGCGCCGTGCTCGCTCTCGGGCAGGCCGTCGTCGTACGGCACCGGGCGGCCGGCGGTGCCGACCTGGCCGCGCTCGCGGCGGCGGACCACTGGGCCGAGGGCGGCACGGCGGCCTGCGCCCGGGCCGGGCGGCTGGCGGCGGCCCAGGGGGTGCGGTTGGTGCGGTGCGCGATCGAGGGAGACACCTCGGACGTGACGGCGGCCGCGGGGCGGGGGCTGTTCGCGGCGGAGATCAGGGCGAGAGCGGGCCCGGCGGGGCCGGTACCGCCTGGCGCGCCGGACGGGACCAGGTTCGTACCGTCGGCCGCCGTACCCGCGGCGCCCGCGGTCCCCGCCCCGGGAGGCGGCGAGCAGCCAGGGCCGTGAGCAGACTCCCACCCCGGCGGTGCCCACCCGGCGGTGCGACCGGCGGTGCCGACTGGGCGGTGCGACCGGCGGTGCCGACCGGGCGGTACCGCCACCCAGCCCCTCGCCCGGCCCTTGCGAATCCCCTGCTCGCCGCCGGCCTTACCCGCCCCCCGCCGGCTCCCCCTCCGCATCCCCGCCCGGCTTCTCCTCCGGCGCCCCCCGCAGCAGTGCCGTGAGGAGCCGTACCGCACCCCGCTTGTGCAGGGGATCGTTGCCGTTGCCGCACTTGGGGGACTGGATGCAGGACGGGCAGCCGGAGTCGCACTCGCAGGAGGCGATGGCCTCGCGGGTGGCGGTGAGCCAGGCGCGGGCGGTGTGGAAGGCGCGCTCGGCGAAGCCCGCGCCGCCGGGGTGGCCGTCGTAGACGAAGACCGTGGGCAGGAGGGTGTCGGGGTGCAACGGGACCGACACGCCGCCGATGTCCCAGCGGTCGCAGGTCGCGAAGAGGGGCAGCATGCCGATGGAGGCGTGCTCGGCGGCGTGCAGGGAGCCGCCGAGGATCTCCGGGGTGATCCGGGCCTCGTCCAGCTGGTCCTCGGTGACCGTCCACCACACCGCGCGGGTGCGCAGCGTACGAGGAGGGAGGTCGAGCTTCGTCTCGCCCAGCACTTCGCCGGTGATCAGGCGTCTGCGGAGGTAGGAGACCACCTGGTTGGTGACCTCGACGGAGCCGTAGCAGAGGCGGCCGGCGCCCCAGGGGACCTCGGTGTCGGTGTCCAGGATGGAGATCGCCGTGGTGTCGCGGGCGACCGTCGAGTAGGGCGGATCGGCCTGTTGGACCAGGGCGACGGAGTCCTCCAGGTCGAGGGCGCGCACCAGGTAGGTGCGGCCCTGGTGCAGGTGGACGGCGCCCTCGTGGACCGTGGAGTGCGCGGAGCCCGCGTCGACGGTGCCGAGAAGGCGGCCCGTGCCGGACTCGACGACCTGCACCGGACGGCCGCCGGCGCCGCGGATGTCGGTGAGGTCGGCGGCCCGCTCCCGGCGGGTCCAGTGCCAGGCCCTAGTACGGCGGCGGAGCAGCTTCGCGGCCTCCAGCTGCGGCAGCACGTCCGCGCAGGTGGGACCGAAGAGCTCCAGGTCCTCCTCGGTCAGCGGCAGCTCCGCGGCGGCCGCGCACAGGTGCGGGGCGAGGACGTAGGGGTTGTCGGGGTCCAGGACGGTCGATTCCACCGGTCGGTCGAACAGGGCCTCGGGATGATGGACGAGGAAGGTGTCCAGCGGGTCGTCGCGGGCGACGAGGACCGCGAGGGCGCCCTGGCCGGAGCGGCCCGCGCGGCCCGCCTGCTGCCACAGGGAGGCGCGCGTGCCCGGGTAGCCGGCGATGACCACCGCGTCCAGGCCCGAGACGTCCACGCCCAGCTCCAGGGCCGTCGTGGCGGCGAGGCCGAGGAGTTCACCGGAGTGCAGGGCGCGTTCCAGGGCGCGGCGCTCCTCGGGGAGGTAGCCGCCGCGGTAGGCCGCGACACGCCGGGCCAGGGAGCGGTCGACCTCGGCGAGTCTCTCCTGGGCGATCACCGAGACGAGTTCGGCGCCGCGCCGGGAGCGGATGAAGGCGACCGAGCGCACGCCCTGCACGGCCAGGTCGGTCAGCAGGTCGGCGGTCTCGGCGGTGGCGGTACGCCGTACGGGTGCACCCTTCTCGCCCTGCAGTTCGGTGAGCGGGGGTTCCCAGAGGGCGAAGACCAGCTCGCCGCGCGGGGAGGCGTCGTCGGCGACCTCCACGACCGGCAGGCCGGTCAGCCGGCGGGCGGCGACCGCGGGTTCGGCGGCGGTCGCCGAGGCCAGCAGGAACACGGGAGAGGAGCCGTAGCGGGCGCACAGGCGGCGCAGCCGGCGCAGCACCTGGGCGACGTGGGAGCCGAAGACGCCCCGGTAGGTGTGGCACTCGTCGATGACGACGTAGCGGAGGGACTTCAGGAAGGAGGACCAGCGCGGGTGGGAGGGGAGTATCCCGCGGTGCAGCATGTCGGGGTTGGTGAGGACGTAGTTGGCGTACTGGCGGATCCACTCGCGTTCCTCGAACGGGGTGTCGCCGTCGTACACGGCTGGGCGTACCGAGGTGCCGAGAGTTTGTGAAAGTTCCTTCACCGATCGGCACTGGTCCGCCGCGAGCGCCTTGGTGGGGGCCAGGTAGAGGGCGGTGGCGCCGCGGCCGTTCGGGGCCTCGGCACCGTCCAGGAGGGTGGACAGGACGGGCATCAGATAGGCGAGGGACTTGCCGGAGGCGGTGCCGGTGGCGACGACCACCGAGTCACCGTCCAGGGCGTGCTCCGCGGCCAGCGCCTGGTGCGCCCAGGGGTGCTCGATGCCGCAGGCCTGCACGGCCGCGATCACCTCGGACCGAATCCGGTGAGGCCAGACGGCATGGCGGCCCGCCCGCGGGGGCAAGTGCTCCGTATGAGTGATGCGCGCAGCCCGGCTCGGCCCGGAGGCGAGCCGGTCCAGGACCGTGCCCGGAGACGGGCGGGACGCCGCGTGGGCCTGGGATCGATCGGATCGGTGATTCTTGGCCATTGGCACCGAGTGTGTCACTGGCGTGACGGACAATGGAGTTAAGGCGTCGTGCACGCCCGCCCGTAAGTGATTGAATGCCATCGCGGCTGGCGAAGCGTCCCGGGGGCCGCAAGCCGAGTGCCCTAGGGCGACCGCTCGATAGCAAGGTGCTGGAGGATCCGTGGACCTGTCCCTGTCGACCCGTACCGTCGGCGATCGTACGGTCGTCGAGGTCGGTGGCGAAATCGACGTATATACCGCGCCCAAGTTGCGCGAGCAGCTGGTCGAGCTGGTGAACGACGGGAATTTCCACCTCGTCGTCGACATGGAGGGCGTGGACTTCCTCGACTCCACCGGGCTCGGCGTCCTGGTCGGCGGCCTGAAGAGGGTGCGTGCCCATGAGGGCTCGCTGCGCCTGGTCTGCAACCAGGAGCGCATTCTCAAGATCTTCCGCATCACCGGCCTCACCAAGGTGTTCCCGATCCACACCACGGTCGAGGAAGCGGTGGCGGCCACCGACTGATCGGCCACCGACCGATCCCGGACCGGTCGCCGGCGTCGGGCCCCTGCCGGGGCCGGACGTCGGCCGGTCCCGTCCTGGGCCGGTGCCGACGCGCCGGTCCGGGGTACAGATGTACACCAGGGGGTGCGGGCGCTCGGCGACCCCGCCCCCGACCGCACGCCCGTAGTCGCGAGGGGGATGCATGGCCACCGTCGAACTCCGATTCAGCGCGCTGCCCGAGCACGTTCGTACCGCCCGACTGGTGGCGGCAGCGGTGGCGCGCAGGGCCGGAGTGGACGAGGCCGTCCTGGACGAGGTGCGGCTCGCCGTGGGCGAGGCCTGCTCCCGTGCCGTCGGACTGCACCAGATCAGCGGCGTCACGGCACCGGTGAAGGTGGCGTTGATCGAAGAGGAGAAACAGTTCTCCATCGAGGTCGGCGACGAGGCCCCGCACGCCACGCCGGGCGACACGCCCGGCGCGCGGGACGGCGACGCGGATGTCGAGGAGGACGAGATGGGCCTCGCGGTCATCAGCGGCCTCGTCGACGACGTGGAGGTCACCACCGGGCAGGACGGCGGTCTGATCCGCATGACCTGGCCGACCGCGCCGCCGGCCACCGCACTCGCCTGACCCCGTAGTACGACCCGACAGGGGCCCCGCCTGCGCAGGGCCCCTGTCGCGTTTCCGGCGCCCTGTTTCCAGCCTCTTCCCCATTCGTGAAGGAATTCACGATCAATACCCCGATAATTTGATCAAGCACCCATCTGGTCGTCAACGGTTTTGAGGCATTACTTCTTTCGGGTTCGCTGTCCGTGCATGCAGGCCAATTCCGTTTACCGTCCCCTGTTTAGATCACTCACGGGTACCTACAATCCGTCCACATCTTGAGCTCAGCCCAAGCGTCAAGGAGGACGAATGGCGGGGCTTTCTACCCCAGAGCAGTTGGGTCACCCCTCATCCCTCGCAGCCGCGGTACTGACCGACGACAATCGGATCATCGTGGCCGTCATCGCGGCCGTCGCCCTGGCCGCTCTGGTGGTCGCGGGGATCCTGGTGCGTCAGGTACTGGCGGCCGGCGAGGGAACCGACAGCATGCAACGGATCGCCGAGGCGGTCCAGGAAGGTGCCAAGGCGTATCTCGCACGACAGCTGCGCACACTCGGCGTATTCGCCGTCGTGGTCTTCTTCCTGCTCATGCTGCTGCCCGCGGACGACTGGAATCAGCGAGCCGGCCGCTCGGTGTTCTTCCTGATCGGAGCGGCGTTCTCGGCGGCCACCGGCTATATCGGCATGTGGCTCGCCGTGCGCAGCAATGTGCGGGTCGCCGCGGCGGCCAGGGAAGCAACTCCGGCGGAAGGCGAACCGGAAAAGGATCTCACCACCGTCTCGCACACCGCGATGAAGATCGCATTTCGCACGGGCGGCGTCGTCGGCATGTTCACGGTGGGGCTCGGCCTGCTGGGCGCCTCCTGTGTGGTGCTCGTGTACGCCGCGGACGCACCGAAGGTGCTGGAGGGCTTCGGCCTCGGCGCCGCCCTGATCGCGATGTTCATGCGCGTGGGCGGCGGCATCTTCACCAAGGCCGCCGACGTCGGCGCCGACCTGGTCGGCAAGGTCGAACAGGGCATTCCGGAGGACGACCCGCGCAATGCCGCGACCATCGCCGACAACGTGGGCGACAACGTCGGCGACTGCGCGGGCATGGCGGCCGACCTCTTCGAGTCGTACGCCGTGACCCTGGTGGCCGCGCTGATCCTCGGCAAGGCCGCGTTCGGCGACTCCGGGCTGGCCTTCCCGCTGCTGGTGCCCGCCATCGGCGTGATCACGGCGATGATCGGCATCTTCGCGGTCGCCCCGCGCCGCGCCGACCGCAGTGGCATGAGCGCGATCAACCGCGGCTTCTTCATCTCCGCGGTGATCTCCCTGGCGCTGGTCGCGATCGCGGTCTTCGTCTACCTGCCGTCGAAGTACGCCGACCTCGACGGCGTCACCGACGCGGCGATCAAGGGCAAGGACGGCGACCCGCGCCTCCTCGCGCTGGTCGCGGTGGCCATCGGCATCCTGCTCGCCGCCGTCATCCAGCAGCTGACCGGCTACTTCACCGAGACCAACCGCCGCCCCGTGCGGGACATCGGCAAGACCTCCCTCACCGGCCCCGCCACCGTCGTCCTCTCCGGGATCTCGGTGGGTCTGGAGTCGGCCGTGTACACCGCCCTGCTGATCGGGCTCGGCGTGTACGGGGCGTTCCTGCTCGGCGGCACGTCGATCATGCTGGCGTTGTTCGCGGTCGCTCTGGCCGGCACCGGGCTGCTCACCACGGTCGGGGTGATCGTCGCCATGGACACCTTCGGGCCGGTCTCGGACAACGCCCAGGGCATCGCCGAGATGTCCGGCGACGTCCAGGGCGCGGGCGCGCAGGTGCTCACCAACCTGGACGCGGTCGGCAACACCACCAAGGCCATCACCAAGGGCATCGCCATCGCCACCGCCGTCCTCGCCGCGTCGGCGCTGTTCGGGTCGTACCGTGACGCGATCACCACCAACGTGCACGACGTCGGCGCGAAGCTGACCGGGCCGGGCTCGCCGCTCAGCCTGTCGATGGACATCTCGCAGCCCAACAACCTCGTCGGCCTGGTCGCGGGCGCCGCGGTCGTCTTCCTCTTCTCCGGACTGGCCATCAACGCGGTGTCGCGGTCGGCGGGTTCGGTGGTGTTCGAGGTACGGCGGCAGTTCCGCGAGCACCCCGGGATCATGGACTACACCGAGAAGCCCGAATACGGAAAGGTCGTCGACATCTGCACCCGGGACGCCCTGCGGGAGCTGGCCACGCCCGGTCTGCTCGCCGTCATGGCGCCGATCTTCATCGGGTTCACCCTCGGCGTCGGCGCGCTCGGCTCCTACCTCGCCGGGGCGATCGGCGCGGGCACGCTGATGGCGGTGTTCCTCGCCAACTCCGGCGGCGCCTGGGACAACGCCAAGAAGCTGGTCGAGGACGGTCACCACGGCGGCAAGGGCAGTGAGGCCCACGCGGCCACGGTGATCGGCGACACGGTCGGCGACCCCTTCAAGGACACCGCCGGACCCGCGATCAACCCGCTGCTGAAGGTCATGAACCTGGTCTCGCTGCTCATCGCACCGGCGGTGATCAGATTCTCCTACGGCGACGACAAGAACCTCGGCGTGCGGATCGGGATCGCGGTCCTCGCGCTCCTGGTGATCGTCGTGGCCGTGTACGTCTCCAAGCGGCGCGGGATCGCCGTCGGCGACGACGAGAGCGCCGAGCGGGTCGCCAAGTCAGCGGGTGCCGCGGTGGTTTCGTAGCCGAGATCGAGAAGGCCTGGCCAACGGGCGGGCGGGTGGCGCGTGCTGACGCGCCGCCCGCCCGCCGCGTGTGTGCCCGTCCCGGCGCGGACCGGTGCCGCGGACCGGTGTCGCGGACCGGTCGTGAGCCTTCTCTCCCGTGGTGCGAATAGTCACAAAAGCCGACTTACGACTCCCATGGCAGGGGGAGTGGGTGCGTTCGCCGTGTAGATTCCGGGGGCCGAGAGCCATGGAAGGGACCAATCCGGTGAACAAGAAGCTCGCGGCCGCACTGTCCGGCGGTGCGGTACTGGTGATGGCGGTGTCGGGATGCGGCAGCAGCGGTGAGAAGGGGCCCGACCCCAAGCTGGTGTCCTGGGCCAAGACGGTGTGCGACGCCGTGCCCGGTCCCAACGCGAAGATCCGCTCGGCCAACGCCCAGATAGCGGCCATCGCCACGGACAGCAACCTCCCGCCCAAGAACGCGCAGAAGACGTACGCCGGCGCCTTCCAGGACATGGCCGACGGCTACAAGGCGCTCGCGGACGCCCTCGACACCGCCGGCGCGCCCCCCGGCGTCGACGGCGGCGCCAAACTGCAGAAGGACGCGGCCAAGAACCTCGCCGGTCTGGCCACGTCGTACGCCGACCTGAAGAAGAAGGTCGACGGGCTCGACACCAAGGACCAGGGGAAGTTCGCCCGTGGCCTCAAGGAGGTCGCCGCCCAGTCGAAGGAGATCGGCAAGCAGAGCGACAGCGGTACGCAGGCGCTGAAGCGGCTGGAGCAGGAGGACGTCAAGAAGGCCATGGCCAAGCAGCCCAGCTGCAAGGTCGCCGCCTCCGCGTCCGCGCCGGCACCGGCGACCGCGGGCTGACGCCGGCGGACACCGCGCGCACGGTCGGCCCCGGGCAGCCGCCCCGGGCCACAATGGGGGCGTGACTGACTCCGGACTCGCTCCCCTGCCCGCTTCCGACCGGCCCGACATCGCCGCGCGTCTGAGGGACGCGCTGCTCGCCGCCTCCTTCACCGCCGACGGGCTGCTCGACCTGCTCGGCGCCGCCGCTTACGCGGCGCTGGCCCGCAGCGAGACCGTGCCCGCGCTCCGGGTGACCCGCGGCGACACGCCGCTGGAGACGCTCGTACGGCTGTTCCTGCTCCAGCAGCCGGTGCCGCACGCGCGCGTGGCGGCCGTACTGCCGGTCGAGGAGGCCGTGGAGGCAGGCTGGCTCGCGCGCGTGGGCGGCGACGAGGTGGCCGCCACCGTGGACGTACGGCCGTACGGCGGCCCCGGCGGCGAGGACTGGTTCATCGTCTCCGACCTCGGCTGCGCCGTCGGCGGGGCCGGTGGCATCGGGCAGCGGGCGGAGGGTGTCGTGCTGGGCGTCGGCGGCGCCTCGACGACCCTCGCCGGCATCACCGTCCGTACGCCCGTCGCCTCCGCCCTCGACCTCGGCACCGGCTCCGGCATCCAGGCCCTGCACGCCGCCCAGCACGCCACGCGCGTGACGGCGACCGACCTCAACCCGCGCGCGCTGCACATCACGGCGCTCACGCTGGCGCTCTCCGGCGCACCCGCCGCCGACCTGCGCGAGGGCTCGCTGTTCGCACCGGTCCGGGACGACGAGACCTTCGACCTGATCGTCTCCAACCCGCCGTTCGTGATCTCCCCGCGCGCCCGGCTGACGTACCGGGACGGGGGCATGGGCGGGGACGATCTGTGCCGCTCGCTCGTTCAGGAAGCGGGGGAACGGCTGAACGAGGGCGGGTTCGCGCAGTTCCTCGCGAACTGGCAGCACGTGGCAGGGGAGGACTGGCAGGACAGACTCAGGTCATGGGTGCCGCGCGGGTGCGATGCCTGGATCGTGCAGCGCGAGGTGCAGGACGTCACACAGTACGTCGAGCTGTGGCTGAGGGACGCCGGCGACCACCGCGGGGACCCGGCGGAGTACCAGGCGCGGTACGACGCCTGGCTCGACGAGTTCGAGGCGCGCAAGGTCAAGGCGGTCGGCTTCGGCTGGATCACCCTGCGCAGGACCGGGTCCGCCGAACCCGCGGTCACCGTGGAGGAGTGGCCGCACCCGGTGGAGCAGCCGCTCGGGGAGCAGATCCGGGCGCACTTCGACCGGCTCGACTACCTGCGGACGCACGACGACGCGGCGCTGCTGGACAGCCACTTCAAGCTCGCCGCAGAGGTGGTCCAGGAGCAGGTCGGGCTGCCCGGCGCCGAGGACCCGGAGCATGTGGTGCTGCGCCAGCACCGAGGGATGCGCCGGGCGACGAAGGTGGACACGGTCGGGGCCGGGTTCGCCGGCGTGTGCGACGGCACGCTGAGCGCGGGCCGCATCCTGGACGCCATCGCGCAGATCGTCGGCGAGGACCCGGTGCTGCTCCGCGACCGCACGCCCGCGCAGATCCGGCTGCTGGTGGAGCAGGGCTTCCTTGAGCCGGTGCGCTGAGCGGGACGCGCGGGCGGGAGCACCGCGGGGACCGGCGTGCGCCTGCGGGGGACCGGGGGCGGCCCTGCGGGGTCCGGCGCAGCCCCAGGGGCCCGGCGCTGCTGTCGTGTCGGACCCGGGGTGCTGCTCCGGAGGCGCACCCAGGAGGTGCCGCTCCTCATGTCGTACCCGGAGTGCTGCTCCCGTGCCGTACCCAGGGTGCCCGTGCCGTCGTAGGCGTGCTGCGCCCATCTTCTGAGGGGGGCGTCGGGCGTCGTCGTATGCCGGGGGCACGGGACCGGAGACGGTGCCGGCCGCGCCCGGCACCGGGCCCCTTTCGTAAAACGGCCGGAAAAATATGTGCGCCGTGCCTCGCACGCCCCCGTTCGACCGAACGTTCGAATCGATGTCGGCCGTCCGTTCACCCCGAAGTCGCCTGCCCGTCTCCCGCGCGTGCCACCCTCCCGGCGCTGGGCACGGCCGGCGGCAGGAGAGGGGTGGGCGAGCGATGGAGAGTGGTCCGGCGATCTTCGCGGGAGTGGTGTTCGCCCTGTTCGGGGCCGGTCTGCTGGCCTGGACGGGCACCCGCCTGCGGCGCCGGGAACCGGTCGCCCTCGGTGTGAGTCGTGTCGCATCGGCCGTCTCCGCGAGCACGGCCGGAACCCTGGCACTGGCCCTCGCCGTGTACTGCCTGACCCGGCTCTGAGACCGGCGGGCGCCATGTCCGCGCGGTAAGGGGAGCGTCACGCTCCGGACAGGGGCGCGGGGTTGGCCGGGCAGTCCGGGCGGCAGGAATGGCGGTAGTCGGGTTACCGTTCGAGTGGCCGTTGTGGGCTTTTCCCGTTTGACACGGGGGCGGGATGTAGCGTCACACTCCGCAGCGTCACACGAGCCAGCAGTACGCCGCGACCCCGGGACCAAGGCCTGGGGAGGCCCCAGCGTCGACCGGAGAGAAGAGCCAAGTTGTCCCCGACCAGCGAGACCGCACAGGGCGGTCGCCGACTCGTCATCGTCGAGTCGCCTGCCAAGGCGAAGACGATCAAGGGCTACCTCGGCCCCGGCTACATCGTCGAGGCGAGCGTCGGGCACATCCGCGACCTTCCCAACGGCGCCGCGGAGGTGCCCGAGAAGTACACCGGTGAAGTCCGTCGCCTCGGTGTGGACGTCGACCATGACTTCCAGCCGATCTATGTGGTCAACGCCGATAAGAAGGCCCAGGTCAAGAAGCTCAAGGATCTCCTGAAGGAGTCCGACGAGCTCTTCCTCGCCACCGATGAGGACCGGGAGGGCGAGGCGATCGCCTGGCACCTCCAGGAGGTCCTCAAGCCGAAGATCCCGGTCAAGCGCATGGTGTTCCACGAGATCACCAAGGACGCGATCCGCGCGGCCGTCGCCAACCCGCGCCAGCTCAACCAGAAGCTGGTCGACGCCCAGGAGACCCGCCGCATCCTCGACCGCCTCTACGGCTACGAGGTCTCCCCGGTGCTGTGGAAGAAGGTCATGCCCCGGCTGTCGGCCGGCCGCGTGCAGTCCGTCGCCACACGACTCGTGGTGGAGCGGGAACGCGAGCGCATGGCGTTTCGTTCTGCTGAGTACTGGGACCTGACGGGCACCTTCGCGACCGGCCGCGCGGGAGACCCGTCGGACCCGTCGTCGCTGGTCGCCCGCCTGCAGACCGTCGACGGCAGGCGGGTCGCGCAGGGCCGCGACTTCGACTCCCTCGGACAACTCAAGAGCGCGAACACCTTCCACCTCGACGAGGCGACCGCCCGCGCTCTCGCCGCCGCCCTGGAGAACACCCGCTTCTCCGTGCGGTCCGTCGAGTCCAAGCCGTACCGCCGCTCGCCGTACGCCCCGTTCCGTACGACGACGCTGCAGCAGGAGGCCAGCCGCAAGCTCGGTTTCGGCGCGAAGGCGACGATGCAGATCGCCCAGAAGCTGTACGAGAACGGCTACATCACGTACATGCGTACGGACTCCACGACCCTGAGCGACACCGCGGTCTCCGCGGCCCGCGCCCAGGTCACGCAGCTGTACGGCGCCGACTACCTGCCGCCGCAGCCGCGCACCTACGCCGCCAAGGTCAAGAACGCGCAGGAGGCCCACGAGGCGATCCGCCCCTCGGGCGATCGTTTCCGCACCCCCGCGGAGACCGGCCTGACCGGCGACCAGTTCAAGCTGTACGAACTGATCTGGAAGCGGACCGTCGCCTCCCAGATGAAGGACGCGACCGGCAACAGCGTGACGGTGAAGATCGGCGGTGCGGCCGCCGACGGCCGCGACGTCGAGTTCAGCGCCTCCGGCAAGACGATCACCTTCCACGGCTTCCTCAAGGCCTACGTCGAGGGTGCCGACGACCCGAACGCCGAACTGGACGACCGTGAGCGCCGGCTGCCCCAGGTCACCGAGGGCGACGCGCTGTCCGCCGAGGAGATCACGGTCGACGGCCACGCCACCAAGCCACCGGCCCGTTACACCGAGGCCAGCCTGGTCAAGGAGCTGGAAGAGCGCGAGATCGGCCGCCCGTCGACGTACGCGTCGATCATCGGCACGATCCTGGACCGCGGCTACGTCTTCAAGAAGGGCACGGCCCTCGTGCCGTCCTTCCTGTCCTTCGCCGTGGTCAACCTCCTGGAGAAGCACTTCGGGCGGCTCGTCGACTACGACTTCACCGCCAAGATGGAGGACGACCTCGACCGCATCGCCGCGGGCGAGGCCCAGGCCGTGCCGTGGCTGAAGCGGTTCTACTTCGGCGAGGGCCACGACGGCGTCGGCAGCGCGGCCGAGGCGGGCAACGGCGACGGAGACCACCTCGGCGGTCTCAAGGAGCTGGTGACCGACCTGGGCGCGATCGACGCGCGCGAGGTGTCCTCGTTCCCGGTCGGAAACGACATCGTGCTGCGGGTCGGCCGCTACGGCCCGTACATCGAGCGCGGCGAGAAGGACACCGAGCAGCACCAGCGCGCCGACATCCCGGCCGATCTGGCGCCGGACGAGCTGACCGTCGAGCTGGCCGAGGAGCTGCTGGCCAAGCCCAGCGGCGACTTCGAGCTGGGCGCCGACCCGGCCACCGGCCACACGATCGTCGCCAAGGACGGCCGCTACGGCCCGTACGTCACCGAGATCCTCCCCGAGGGCACCCCGAAGACCGGCAAGAACGCGGTCAAGCCGCGGACGGCATCGCTCTTCAAGTCGATGTCACTCGACACGGTGACGCTCGACGACGCGCTGAAGCTGATGTCGCTGCCGCGGGTGGTCGGCACCGACGCCGACGGCGTGGAGATCACCGCGCAGAACGGCCGGTACGGCCCCTATCTGAAGAAGGGCACGGACTCGCGCTCGCTGCAGTCCGAGGACCAGCTCTTCACGATCACGCTGGAGGAGGCACAGGCGATCTACGCCCAGCCGAAGCAGCGTGGCCGGGCCGCCGCCAAGCCGCCGCTGAAGGAGCTGGGCGAGGACCCGGTCTCCGGCAAGCCGGTCGTGGTCAAGGACGGCCGCTTCGGCCCGTACGTCACCGACGGCGAGACGAACGCGACCCTCCGCTCCGACGACAGTGTCGAAACGATCACTCCGGAGCGTGGCTACGAGCTGCTCGCCGAGAAGCGAGCGAAGGCTCCGGCCAAGAAGACCGCGAAGAAGGCGGCGGCGAAGAAGACCGCCCCGGCGAAGAAGACGGCCGCCAAGAAGACGGCAGCGAAGAAGACGACGACCGCTGCCGCGAAGAAGACGACGGCGAAGAAGACCACCGCGAAGAAGGCGACGGCTTCCAAGACGGCGGCTTCCGGCGCGGAGGACTGACGGAGGAACCCGCGCGGGGGCCTGACACGGGGCCCCGGCGCGGGGACTGACGGCGAGGCCGGCGCGGGGGACCGAGGGCGGGCCCGATGCAACTCCTCACCGGGCCGCGGACTTCGTCACCGAGTCGCTGAGGCGTTCCCGCTGAGCCGCCGGTCCTCCCACCGAACCCGTTGCGCCGCCGACGGGCTGCCGGCCTGCCACCAGCCCGTCGGTCTCCTCTCAAGCTCGGTGGGTGTCTTCCCGGGGCCGCCGAACGAACGCGCCGGCGGCGTCGCCCGGCGCCGGGGCGGGCGGACGGCCGGACACGCGAGGTGTGGTGTCAGTGGCTGCGGATAGGCTGAACGCATGACGCGAGCCGAGCAGCCAACGGCCCACACCACAGCACCGGACGACGCCCTGGTCGCGGACTCCCGCGAGCGCGCCGTCCGTTCCCTGCTGCGCCGACCGCAGTTGAGGCGCCTGTGGAGCGCGCAGCTGGTGAGCGGTGTCGGTGACACCCTGTCCCTCCTCGTGCTGGTCCTCCTGGTCCTCCAGGCGGCCATAGCGGAGGGGGCGTTCGGCGGTGGATACCGGGGCGTGGCGTTCGCAGTGGCGACCGTCTTCGCGGCCCGCGTCCTCGCCGCGTTGCTCTTCGGCGCCGTCCTCCTCGGCCCGCTGACCTCGCTCACCGCCCAGGAGGGCCCCCTCGACCGCCGCTGGACCATGGTCGGCGCCGACGGCGTGCGAGCCGCCCTGCTGATCGTCGCGCCCCTGTGGATCGACTGGACGCAGCACAACGCGCTCGCCGTCCTGCTGGTCACCGCCTTCGTCACCGGCGTCGCCGAGCGGCTGTGGACCGTGTGCCGGGAGAGTGCCGCCCCCGCCCTGCTGCCGGGGCCGCCTCCGGAGGGCGCGACGGTACGACCGCTGCCGGACCACCTGGACGCGCTGCGCCGCCTGTCGCTGCGGACGACCTTCCTGGCGGTGCCGCTGGCAGCCGCCGCACTGGTCGTCGCCGCCCTGCTGAACAACCTGCTGGGCACGGGCATGGCCTGGTTCGACCAGCACCAGGCGGCCCTCGGGTCGTATGTGGCGGCGGGCCTGTTCGCCGCCTCGCTGTCCGTGCTGACCTACCTGGAGCTGCCCGACACGCGCACCCCGCGCGCGCGGTCCCCGCTGGAGGGCCTGCGCCGGCCGCGTACCGGAACCGGCGTCGACAAGGGTCGTACGGGCGCCATCCCGCTGCTCGTCCCGGCCTGCGCCGGAGTCGCCGGCGCGATCGCCGCGGCCGTCTCGGTGTGCGTGCTGCACGCCAAGGACCTCGGCGGCGGCCCGGTGCTCTACGGCCTGCTGGTGCTGGGCCTGACCGGCGGTGTCGCCGTCGGCGTCCGTACCGCCCCCGCGCTGCTGCCCTCGCTCTCCCGCCGCCGCCTCCTGGCCCTGGCGATCGCCGTCACCGGCATCGCGCTGCTGGCAGCCGGGCTGGTCCCGGACGTCACCACGGTCCTGCTGATCGTCACGCTGGCCGGTGCCGCCGCGGGCGTGGCCGCCAACACCGGGCACACCCTGCTCGACCAGGAGACCGAGGACTACCGCCGGGCGCGCACCACCGAGCACCTGCACGCGGTGGTCCGCGTCTTCATAGCGCTCGGCGCCCTGATCGCGCCCCTGGTCGCCGCGCTGATCGGCCCGCACCGGCTGGAGAACGGCCGGTTCGTCTTCGCGCACGGCGGTGCCGCCTTCACCCTCATGCTGGTCGGCGCGCTGCTGCTGCCGGTGGCCGCGCTGGTGCTCGCCAAGGTCGACGACCGTTCCGGCGTACCGCTGCGCCAGGACCTCAAGGACGCCCTGCTCGGCGGCGACGACCCGGTCACCGCCCCGGCGGCCACCGGCTTCTTCATCGCCCTGGAGGGCGGCGACGGCGCCGGCAAGTCCACGCAGGCCGAGGCCCTCGCCGAGTGGATCCGCGGCAAGGGCCACGAGGTCGTGCTCACCCGCGAGCCCGGCGCCACCCCGGTGGGCAAGCGGCTCCGCTCGATCCTGCTGGACGTCTCCTCGGCGGGTCTGTCGCACCGCGCGGAGGCGCTGCTGTACGCCGCCGACCGCGCCGAGCACGTCGACACGGTCGTACGCCCCGCCCTGGAGCGCGGCGCCGTGGTGATCTCCGACCGGTACATCGACTCCTCCGTCGCCTACCAGGGCGCCGGCCGCGACCTGTCCCCGACCGAGATCGCCCGCATCAACCGCTGGGCCACCAACGGGCTCGTCCCCCACCTCACCGTCCTGCTGGACGTCCCCCCGGAGACCGCCCGCGAGCGGTTCACCGAGGCGCCGGACCGGCTGGAGTCGGAGCCGGCCGAGTTCCACGCGCGCGTGCGGGCCGGTTTCCTCACGCTCGCCGCCTCCGACCCGGGCCGCTACCTGGTCGTGGACGCCGGGCAGGAGCCCGAGGCCGTCACCACCGTGATCCGGCACCGCCTGGACACCGTGCTGCCGCTCTCCGAGGCCGAGATCAAGGCCCAGGAGGAAGCCCGCCGCAAGGCCGAGGAGGAGGCCCGCCGCAAGGCCGAGGAAGAGGCCGCCCGCAAGGCCGAGGAGGAGCGCCTGGAGCGCGAGCGGCAGGAGCAGCTCGCCAAGCTGCGCGCCGAGGAGGAGGAGCGCAAGCGCCGCGAGCTGGAGGAGGCGCAGCGGCGCGAGGCCGAACGGCAGGCGGAGGAGGCCCGGCAGCGGGCCGAGGAAGCGCGTCGGCGCGCGGAGGAGGAGCGGCAGCGGCTGCTCGCCGAGGAGAAGGCACGCGCCGAGGAGGAGGCACGCCGCAGGGCCGAGGAGGAGCGACGCCGCAAGCAGGCCGAGGAGGAGGCCCGGCTGCGCGCCGAGGAGGAGGCCCGCCAGGCGCGGTTGCGCGCCGAGGAGGAGGCCCGGCGTCTGGAGGCGCAGCGCAAGGCCGAGGAGGCGCTGCTGCGCGCGGAGGAGGCCCGTCGGCAGGCCGCCGCGGCCGCTGCGGCCGCCGACGCCGCGGCCCGCAGGCCCAGCGCTCCGCTGTCCGGGGCACCGGGCGTGGTCCCCGACGCGGCGACGGCCCCCACACCGGTGGTGTCGCCGGAGGCGGCCGCGCGCGGCACGGACACGCGGGGCACGGACGACGACACGACGGTGCTGCGGCCGGTGCGCGAGGAGCGCGACGGTCCTGCCGAATCCGAGGTAACCGCCGAGCTGCCGCAGCCCCCGGCACCTTCCGGGGCGGCCGACGAGACCGCCGTACTGCCGCAGGTACCGCCGGTACCGGCGGGCGCGGTGGACGAGACGGCCGTGCTGCCGCGGGTGTCCGCCGACGAGACGGCCGAGCTGCCCTCGGTGGCCCCGGGCGCGGCCGACGAGACCGCCGTCCTGCCGCCCGTACGGAGCGACATCCCGGTGGACCGGGTACCGCCCGGCTTCTTCCGCGACGAGCGGCCCGCCCCGGGCCCCGACGGTTCCGAGCCCCGCACGCGTGAGATGCCCCGGATCGACGCCGACGGCACCCCGCGCAGCCGACCGCGCTCCGACTGGGCCGAGGAAACCCCCCTGGACGACCTGCCCACACTGGCCGACGAGCTGCTGGGCTCGTACGACGAGGGGCAGTACGGCGACCAGCCCGACGGCGAGGAACAGGGCCGCAACGGCCGCGGCCGGGGCCGCCGAGGCTGACCGGCGCGCGCCTTCCGGAGGAGGGGGCGGGAGCGGCCGGGTGTTCCGGGCGCTGACGAAGACGGGCACCGGTGCTTGCGGGCACCGGTGCGGGCCGGCGCGTAGGGATTTGCCGCGCGCCGGTGCTCCGGGAGTCCGGTGCTCCGGGAGTCCGGCGAGCCGGTGCTCCAGGGCACCGGCGACGACCGGCGGCCCGCCGTTGCCTGCGGTGCCCGGGCGCGTGCCCGCGCCCCCAGCGTCGGCTTCGTCACCTCCGGCCCCCTCACCCCCCACGACGGCCCCCCGTTGTCAGTGCCCACCCTCACAATGGATTCCGTGAGGCGGAGTGTGACGGAAGGGCGGCGTGACCCGTGAGCGTGTGGGACGACCTCGTCGGGCAGGAGAAGGTGAGCGCGGTGCTCGACGCCGCCGCGCGGGACGCCGACGCCCTCGTGACGGCCGCTGCCGCGGACGAACCGCCGCCCGAGGCGTCGAAGATGACGCACGCGTGGCTGTTCACGGGCCCGCCCGGCGCGGGCCGGAACCAGGCGGCGCGGGCCTTCGCCGCCGCCCTGCAGTGCGTGAGCCCCGACCGTGCCCTCGGCGGCACCCCCGGCTGCGGCTTCTGCGACGCCTGCCACACCGCGTTGCTCGGCACCCACGCGGACGTCACGACGGTCGCCGCGGTCGGCGCCGAGATCCTGGTCAAGGACATGCGGGACACGGTGCGTAAGTCGTTCACCGCCCCGGCGAACGGCCGCTGGCAGATCATCCTGGTCGAGGACGCCGAGCGGCTGAACGAGAAGTCGGCCAACGCCGTTCTCAAGGCGGTGGAGGAGCCCGCTCCCCGTACGGTCTGGCTGCTGTGCGCCCCCTCCATCGAGGACGTCCTGCCGACCATCCGCTCCCGCTGCCGTCACCTGAACCTGCGCACCCCGTCCGTCGAGGCGGTCGCCGACATGCTCGTACGGCGTGACGGCATCGAGCCAGAGGTCGCCGCCTCGGTCGCCCGCGCCACCCAGGGCCACGTCGACCGGGCGCGCCGCCTGGCCACCGACCCGGCGGCCCGCGAGCGCCGTGCCGCCGTGCTGAAGCTGCCGCTGCGGCTGGACGAGGTCGGTGCCTGCCTCAGGGCCGCCCAGGAACTGGTCGACGCGGCTGCCGAGGATGCCAAGCAGCTCGCCGAGGAGATGGACGGCAAGGAGACCGAGGAGCTGAAGGCGGCGCTCGGCGCGGCCCAGGGCGGCCGGATGCCACGCGGCACGGCGGGGGTGATGAAAGACCTGGAGGACATGCAGAAGCGCCGGAGGACCCGTACGCAGCGCGACAGCCTGGACATCGCTCTCGGCGACCTCACGGCCTTCTACCGCGACGTCCTCGCCCTGCAACTCGGCACGCGCGTCGCGATCGCGAACGCCGACGCCGAGGACGCCCTGGAGAGGCTGGCCCGTGCCAGCCCCCCGGAGTCCACGCTGCGCCGCATCGAGTCGATCGCCGCGTGCCGCGAGGCCCTGGACCGGAATGTGGCGCCGCTGCTGGCGGTGGAGGCGATGACGATGGCCCTGCGAGCGGGGTGAGGCGGCCTGCCCCCATCGCCGCGCGTCACCGCCCCGCCCCTTCCGCCGCGCGTCAGCCCCTTCCCTCGTACGGGCGACGCAGGCACCGCACCCTCCCGCATCCTCCGTAAGAGCCATAAACACCACGCACCGCACTCGCCGCATCGCTCAGCGTTACGCTCGTGCGATGCAGACCAGGCCAACCCCCCGCCCGCCCCGTCGGCACCGCAGCACCCGCACCCGAACCGGCGCCGGCACCGCCACCGGCATCCCTGCCCTGCCCCGGCCGGCGATCCGCCTGACGACCGGCTTCCTCGCGGCCGCCGCCCTGCTGGTGTCGGCGTGTTCCCCCGGGGCATCGACCGCATCGGCGGGCGGGACCGTGGAGGCGGCGCTCGCCGCGCTGCCGCGTTCGACGCCGTCGGTGCTGACGTCGTACTACGCCCAGCGGCTGCGGTGGCGGGACTGCGGTGCCCCCGGATTCCAGTGCGCGACGATGAAGGCCCCACTGGACTACGACAAGCCCGACGCGGGGGACATCCGGCTCGCCGTGGCCCGCAAGAAGGCCACCGGCAAGGGCGAGCCGCTCGGCTCACTGCTGGTCAACCCGGGCGGCCCGGGCGGTTCGGCGGTCCAGTACCTCCAGCAGTACGCCGGCGTCGGCTACCCGCAGGAGGTCCGCGCACGCTACGACATGGTGGCGATGGACCCCAGGGGCGTCGCCCGCAGCGAGCCCGTCGAATGCCTCAGCGGACGGCAGATGGACGCGTACACGGAGACGGACCAGACCCCCGACGACCAGAAGGAGCGGGACGCGCTGGTCGCGGCCGACCGGAAGTTCGCGGAGAGCTGCGGGGCCCGCTCGGCGCGGCTGTTGCGGCACGTCTCCACCGTCGAGGCGGCACGCGACATGGACCTCCTGCGGGCGGTGCTCGGCGACCGGAAGCTGAACTACGTCGGGGCGTCGTACGGCACGTTCCTCGGGGCGACGTACGCCGGACTGTTCCCCGGGCGGGTCGGCCGGATGGTGCTGGACGGGGCGATGGATCCGTCCCTGGACGCACGCAGGCTGAACCTGGACCAGACGGCGGGCTTCGAGACGGCGTTCCGGGCCTTCGCGAAGGACTGCGTGCGGCACTCCGACTGCCCGCTCGGCGGGAGGGGGACGACGCCCGCGCAGGTCGGCGCACATCTGGAGGCGTTCTTCCACAAGCTGGACGCCCACCCCGTCCCGGCGGGCGACCCGGACGGCCGCGAGCTGGGGGAGGCGCTGGCCACGACCGGGGTGATCGCGTCGATGTACGACGAGGCATCGTGGGAGCAGCTGCGCGAGGCGCTGGCCTCGGCGATGAACGAGAACGACGGCGCCGGTCTGCTGGCCCTCTCCGACAGCTACTACGAACGGGACGGGGACGGCCGCTACAGCAATCTGATGATGGCCAACGCCGCCGTGAACTGCCTGGACCTGCCGCCGGCCTTCACCGGCCCCGAGAACGTCCAAAAGGCCCTCCCCGAGTTCGAGAAGGCGTCCCCGGTCTTCGGCCCTGGCCTGGCCTGGGCCACGCTGACCTGCGCGTACTGGCCGGTGCGGGCGACGGGTGAACCGCACCGCATCGAGGCGAAGGGCGCGGCACCGATCGTGGTGGTCGGCACGGTCCGCGACCCCGCGACACCGTACCGCTGGGCCCGCTCCCTGGCCGCCCAGCTCTCCTCCGGCCGCCTCCTGACCTACGACGGCGACGGCCACACGGCATACGGCCGGGGCAGCGCCTGCATCGACACCGCGATCGACACCTACCTCCTCCACGGCACCCCGCCACCCCCCGGAAAGCGCTGCTCATAACCCGTCCCCCCGGCCCCGGAGCCCCCTGCTCCGGGGCCGGTTCTGAGCACCCCCGGAAACTGTGTAGACTTACCGACGTTGCCGATCGCACCATGGTGCAGGCAGCGCGCCGCTTTAGCTCAGATGGCCAGAGCAACGCACTCGTAATGCGTAGGTCTCGGGTTCGAATCCCGAAAGCGGCTCCACCTCTGACCAGCGGTTTCCTTCGGGAAGCCGCTGGTCTGCTTTCGGCCTAGTTGCAGTGCTAGTTGCGATAGAACGCTTGTTCACCCCCATAGCGCGGTCCCCATCCGCTTCGCCGCATCGTTCGCGAGGACCGAGGCGACGTGCGTGTAGCGGGTCATCATCCGCATGGAGCTGTGCCCGAGGATCTCCATCACGACGCGGGGCGAGACGCCCGCCTCGATCAGCAGGGTGCCAGCCGTGTGGCGGTTGTCGTGCACCCGCGCGTCCCGCAGGCCTGCAGCGGTGAGGATGTCTTTGAACTCCTCCCAGTCCATGCGCGGGTCGATCGGCTTGCCGTTGGGCTGACAGAACACCAGGTCGTGCTCCTCCCACAGCTCGCCGGCCGCCAGGCGCTCGCGCAGCTGGTCCTTGCGGTGCGCCTTCAGCAGCGGGATGAGCGGCGGCGGGATGGGCGCCAAGCGCTTGTTCTTCCCCTTGGGCTCCCGGAACACCAGGCCGCCGCCCGTGCGCTGCGGGCAGGCCTTCGCATGGTCGGTGCAGCCCTTCGGGCAGGGCTTTGGGCAGCCGCGCTTGTAGTTCTTGTGGGCGGTGCAGTTCTTCCGGCATGCCTTGCGGTGGTGGCCAGCGCCGCAGGCGTGCGGGTCGTCGCAGCCGTGCTGCCAGGTGAGGCGCTGCAGCTGCCACCAGACCTTGGCGACGCCGTTTTCCAGGTCGATGTACTTCCAGCGCAGCCCGAGCGCCTCGCCCTGCCTCAGCCCCAGGGCGAGCGCCACCGACCAGCGGGCGCCGTTGCGGCGCTCGGCGGCCTCGGCGAGCAGCGCACGCGCTTCCGCCTGGGTGAAGGGCTCGATCTCCTCCTCGGCGGCCTGCGGGGGCTCGACGAGGGTGGCGACGTTCCGCGCCACGATGTCCCGCTGCATGGCCACCTTCAGCGCTCGGGCGAGAATCCGGTGCGTCTTGAGCACGGTGCCGGACGCCAGTCCCTGCTTGATCAGGCTTAGGTACAGGGCGTCCAGGTGCTCGGCTGCGAGCTTGTCGACGCGGTGCTTCCCGATGCCAGGGAACAGGTACAGCCTGCACTTAGACCGGTAGTCGTCCAGGGTCCGCGGGCTCATCGTCCCGTCGGCCACCTTGCGCGCGCAGGCCGTGTCCATCCAGGTGGTGAGCCATTGCTCGATGGTCGGCGGTCGGCCGGCCTTCTTCGTCTTGCCCGCGTCGCGCTCGCGCTCCAGCTGGCGCACCTTGGCGCGCACGACGGCCTCATCTGTGCCCATACGGTGCCGGCGGTCCGGGGCTCCGTTCGGCTTGACCCCGACCGTGACCCAGCCGTGCCACTTCCCGTCGGACTCGGAGAAGTAGACGCTGCTCTCTCCGTTGCTGCGACGTCCGCTCATCCCGCCCTCCCCGCGCGTGCGGGCGGCAGGATGCCCCGCTTCCGCGCTTCGTAGATCCATCGGTGCACTGTGCGAACGGGCACCCCGGACATCTCTGAGATCGCCGGGGCTGGCGCCTTCTTGGCGTCGGTGAACCAGCGGTATGCGTCTGCGACGTCGCCGAGGAAGTCGTCAGTCAGCCGCCCTGTCGGCGGTTTGATCTGCGGAATCTTGCCGGACGGCAGTCCTTCGGTCCCGTCGCTGATGAGCGAGCCGCTCGGGATGGGCTTGAAGAACATCGTGGCGATGTCCTCGGTGGCCTCGAAGTAGTCGTCCAGCACGTCCAGCGACGGCGCTTGGATGTCCGAGAGGTCCGAGCCTTCCATGAACGACTCGCGGGCCTGCATGGCGTTCAGGGCCACGTTCTCGTTGGGGGCGTTGAACGGCATCTGCACCAGCCACGAGGTCAACGCTTCCTCGATCTGGGACAGCGGGATGCGCCGCCAGATGCGGCCGCTCAGGGCTTCCTCGTCGCCGCTGCGCATGACGACTGACTGCAGCTCGGGGCGCTCTTGCCTCTCCGGGCCGGCCAGTTGGTAGTGCAGGAACACCGAGGGGCCGCCCCCTGACTGCTCCCGAAGGCGTAGCCAGCCCCATGGACGCACGTCCACGTTCCACTGATCAATCGCGAGACCCATGCCCCCGAGCATGGCAGCGCGCCACTTCGTGAGCAAGTGGAGCCACGCGCGTGAGTAAGTGTCTCCATGTACTTGCGCGACCGTCAGCGACCCCTTAGGCTCGAAATGAGCAAGCGGCGACAGGTACGCGCCGCCACCTACTCAGGATATCGCATGTCTCGAATCCTGTACCCGACGCATGAGGTTGCCGAGCAGCTCGGGGTCGGCATCACGACGGCCAAGGCGCTTATCAAGACCGGTGAGCTGCGGAGCGTCAAGATCGGCCGGGCACGGAGGGTGCCGGCGGAGGCGCTGCAGGAATACGTCCGCCGCCTCGACGCCGAGCAGAACGGCGCGGCCGCCGACGTCGCGTAGAAGCGGCCCCCGCCAGACCGCCGGTGTTCCAGCACCAGCGCGACAGGGGCCCATCCACCCCAGACAAGCCGAAGCCCCGGCTCACCTACCAAGCAGACCGGGGCCCCGACAGAGACGGACGTGAGACCAGAATGACACAGCACCTGAGCGTCCCGCCCATCGACTTCACGCCGACCGGCCGCACCCTGCCGCACATCCCCGAGCAGCCGCGCGACCGCTCCGAGACCGCCCGCCCCCTCACCGCCGCCCAGCGCGGCCCCGAGTGGATCAACCGGTGGGGCTGCCCGACCTTCTGCGTCGTCCCCCACGGCGAGCCGCTGGCCCTGGAATGCCACAGCACCGCGCCCATCGAGACCAGCCTGCTCGCCGCCGAGATGGACAGCAGCGGCTACTCCGAGAACGGTGAGGGTCTGCCGTGGATGACGGCTCAGGTCATCGTCCACGACGAGCAGGACGACCCCCACGGCCGGCAGACGCAGATCTGGCTCGGCTACGGCGTGCACCTGGCCGAGGTCTCCCCGGCCCAGGCGCGTAAGGCGCTGGACTCGCTGCGGGCCTTCACCGCCCGCCTGGCGGCCGTGGTCGACCTCGCCGAGCAGGTCGCCGCCGACGACCGCCCCGGTGCGTCGCAGACGCAGGCCCACGGGTGACAACCCGTCCCTACCGTCGTGCGCCCCGCCCGCCGCTCGTGGCCGGGCGGGGCCACGGCATCCCGCCCTTGAGCAAGGCAAGCCCCTGACCACCCCGCGAGGCCGCTCCCACCAGGGAGAGACGAAGCCAACCCGCACCGGCCGAGCCCTCGCGAAAGACGGCATGACAGTGATCCAACACAACAGGGCACCGGAGACTCGGGGCCCTGCGCAGAAGACCGCGACGCCCAACCGCGGCATCAGCAGCGCAGCGGGCTCGACTGACACAGACCCGATGTCGCTGTGGGCGTCAGCCGCGGTGACCCAGCTCATCGACGGCATGGACGCCCCACCCAAGTACGGCTCCAACGAGTGGCGCCGACTGCCTGCCGACGACCCCCGCAGGGCCGTCGCAATCATCACCGCCGCTGAATCCTGGCGACGGTTCGGGGACGAGGAAGAACTGATGACCTGGTTCCGCGACGCAGCTCGCGGCCGGCCCCCGCTGGCCACCCGGCCGACGATCGCCGAACTCAACGCCCTCGCCGAACCGCTGCCGCCGCGGCCCGTGGAGGCATCCGCAGGGTGGCCGGCCATCGCGATCCCGGGACGTCCGGGCTGGTACCGACACCTGATCGACGGCGAACAGGTCGACCTGCACCGCGGGGAGGCAGCTGCGTGACCGCCGCCCGTGAGCCTGTCGATCCGACCGTACGTATGCTGACCGGCCTGCCGTCACCCGACGATCAACGGCTTGATCCCGAGACAATGTCGTCGGAGGAGTACTTCCGAGCGCGCGTGAAGGCGATGCTCGGCGAGTTCCTCGACACCAACGACCTCGACAAGATCGCACCGCTTGAGCCGCTGCTCGGCGACCTACTGCAGGTGAACACCTTGTGCCGGGCCGTCGGACCGTCCGGATCGTTCAAGTCCTTCGTCCTGCTCGACATGTGCGGCTGCATCGGCACGGGCGTGAAGTGGCACGGCCAGTACGTCAAGCAGGGCACCGTCGTCTATCTCGTAGCCGAGGGCGAACAGGGCATCCGGAAGCGGGTGCGCGCCTGGGAGCAGCACCACGGCATCCGCATGGACAACGTCCTCTTCCTGCCCCGCCCCGTACAGGCGATGAGCCCCGAGTGGGACGTCCTCGTAGCAGCCCTGCAACAGCTCGGCCCTCTCCTGGTCGTGGTCGACACCCAGGCCCGCGTCACAGTCGGAGTGGAGGAGAACTCCAACAAGGAAATGGGCCAGGTTGTCGACCGCATGGACCAGCTGCGGACCGCGACCGGCGCCTGCGTCGTCATCGTCCACCACACCGGGCACGTCGGCGAGCACGGCCGCGGCGCCTCGGCAGTCAAGGGCGCGCTGCAGTCCGAGCTCCACGTGTCCAAGAAGGGCGACAAGCTCGCGAACATCGTGCTCACGGTGAAGTCCGGCAAGCAGAAAGACGAGGACCAAAGCGACGAGTTCCAGTTCGGGCTGAAGAAGGTCTCCATCGACGGAGAGTTCAAGCCCGACGGCCGGCCCGTCACGTCTCTGGTGCTGGAATCCCTCGACGCCCTTCCCGACCGCGGGCCAGAGCCCGGCACGGCGGAATGGATCGTGCGTGAGCTGGACAAGGCACAGGTGCCCTACGGCTGGGGACGAGACCGCGTCACCGCGAAGTGCAAGGAACTCGGGATTCAGGCGCGCAAGGAGAAGATCGAGGAAGCCATCCGGATCAGGAAAGCGCGCGGGAAGGACCTGCCCCCGGACCTGCCCCCGGCTCAGGAGAGCCTACCCGCCCCGCCAACTGGGGCAGGTGGCAAAGAAACCGCAGATCAGACCTGCCCCGGGCAGGCTGGGGGCGGGTCGGGGCAGGGTGCCGAAAACCTGCCTGCCCCCTCCCCTTCTCTTAGGAGGGGGCAGGTAGGTGACACCGGGCACGTCTGCATCGTCTGTCACACCCCACTCGATGCCGACTGGGCGTCAGGCGGTAACGATCGGCACGTCGGGTGTTGATCGGTCGTGGACGTCAGCTACTGGCTCCGCCAAGCCGAGCGACTGCGCAACGAGGACACGTACACGTACCAGCACTTCGCCCAGGAACTCACCCGACAACTCACCTGGGCCGGAGCCGTAGACGTAGCCACAGCCCTCCGAGGTCACGTCTACGGCTGGACGGGCAGCCACCCGCTGCACAAGGAGATCGAGCCGCTCGGCGCCTCGGCTGGGAGCAGGCCGCACTGATCGCTGCCTGGTTCCGCAACGAACGCAACCGGCCCGAGAAGCGACGAGCAGGCTGGCCAGTTGCCGAGCCCAGCACCCAGACCGCCCCCCTTCCGCAAGGAGAGTCCAATGCCCAGCACCCCTGATCGAACCGACTTCTTCGTCGGTGACTTCGACCCTGCGGCCGTCGCCACTGGCTATGAGTGCGGCCACTGCCCGGCGACCGTCGATGTCCACACCGACGCGGCCGGCATCACGCACCTCGCGGTCCACCACGACGACAACTGTCCTGTTCTGAACAACGTCCTGCCCGCGGCGCCCGACGTCTTGCGCGCCTTCGTTCCCGCCACCTTCCGGCCGTGAGCGGAGATCACCCCGTGAGCGAATCCGTGGGTCCCCAGCCCGTTTCACCTTCTACGGGGCACCGGGGCCCGCGACGGGGAGGACCCTATCCGTACCTCCGGCTCGACTTCGGCACCAAGGCCACGCAGGGCCTGGCCGTCGTCCAACTCGTCCTCGGTCAGGGCCATAGCTTCCGCGAGGCGGCGGCCGTCCTCGACATGAGCCTGACCACCGCGTGGCGCCGGTATTGGTTCGCGCTGGATCTGGGCACGCCCGAGCGCCACGGCCGCAGGCCTGGACCGATCCCCCCGCAGCGCGGGACCAGGGCCTGCCCGCGAGGCCGGCCGTGGCTGCCCACCCTCGATGGCCCTGCCCGGGAAGGAGCGCCGAAGTGAGCACGACCCCCGTGCGTCGCAAGGTCGATGCGCTGCTGCAGTTGGCCGGCGGCGGCACCAACACGGCCGCGGCCCAGGTGGCGGGCGTCAGCCCGGGAACGGTCGCCCGGTGGCGGAGAGACCCAGAGTTCAACCGGGAGCTGGCCGTGCTGCGAGCGGTGGCGCAGCGGGATCCGTTCGACATCGCAGCCATGCTGGCGGCCGCCGATGAGGCAGCGGTGCGGCTGGCTCCGTCGGGGCCGTCGGTGAATGCGGACGGGTCGGTGACGGTCCGACTGAGTCTCCCGGCGGGCACGTCGCCGAGCCGCGTGCGGAAGGCCACCGCCCGTGCGATCGCGCAGGGCCTGGCGGCCGTCGAGCGGAACCGGCTGTGACCTCCGCGGCCCGAACCAACCACAGGCCAGCGGAGCCTCCGCAGGCCATCACTCCACGAAGGGACAGCATCATGACGAACCCCAACCCGAACCCGCCCGTCGGTGCGAGCGCGGCCCTGCACGCCCAGCGGATCCGTGAGCGCGAGGTCCAGACGGAGGGTCCGAGTCGCCAGACGGGCGGCCGGCAGACGTTCGAAATCTACGGTGAGCGGGCGCTGGCTCAGGCCCGGGCCGACGAGGAGCTGCGGCGCCGGGCGGCAGACAACGACCGGCGGGCCCGGGCGGAGCGGGAGTCCGTCAGCGTTCCGGAGGACGGTGAAGATGAGGAGGAGACCGAGGGGCAGCCGGCCGATCCGACGGACAACCCGGAGCGGCGGTCGGCGAGGGCGGCGCACCGCGGGGTCGTCGCTCACGCCTACCGGCAGGTGCAGCAGGAAGGGCGCGGGTTCATCGTCTGACCCTGGCCCACACCATGTGCCCGGTCGTCGTCTCGGCGGCCGGGCGCAGTCATGTCCGGGGGCCTCCGCAGGCAGAACCTCCAACCGCATCAGGTATGCGGTGTGTGGGCTTTGACCTGCCGCGTTACGGGGGTGATGGCACGTGCTTGGCACGCGTCTCGGCGCCGGGTTGTGGGCGGCGAGGGTGGGTGTGCGGGGTGCCTTGGCGGCTGCGCAGGGCCGTGTCGTCAACGGCCACGGCGTGCACGATGGCTGCGCGCCACGGATCCAGGTCGAGCACGCGCGTGAGTCTGTCGGCGATGGTTACCGAGGGCGGCCGGTGTTCCTCTTCGAGGCCCTGCACGGTACCGGCGGACGCCAGCAGGGCGGCGCCGAGAGCTACCCGGGAAAGGCCGGCGTCGATGCGTGCGTTGCGGATCATGACGCCGAACCCCTGGGGGAGCGGGGCCCAGCGCGGTGAAGTGGTGGATGCCATGGCACCCAGCATCGGCGCGGCGAGGAATCAAAGGCAAGAGGTCAACTGAACCTTCGATTCATAGGGCGACTGGCGTAGACTGCCAGTAGAGGACCACCCGCACGCCAGTGCCAGCCGACGAACCGAAGGCGGATGCCTCGCCCGTGACGGGCGACCGGGGACCAGGCGCACGGCACTGCGGCGACGGCCCGTGATGGGCGGCCACCGAACAGGGGTCCTGCACCCGATGCCGCCCACACGGAAGCCGCACCCATGGCACGCACCTTCTCCGGGCCCCGCCTGCGCGCAGCCCGCCACGCCGCCGGCCTCACCGCCGAACAGGTCGCCGACGCGGTCGGCCGCAGCCCATGGGCCGTATGGCGCTGGGAACGCGGCGTCGCTCAGCCCGGCATCGGCACCGCCGACCAGCTGGCCGACGTGGTGGGCGTGAGCCTGCCCGACCTGCTCGCCGACGACCGATCGGCGGTGGCGTGACATGGCCGGCAGCTTCCGCATCGCCGAGGGTTACGTCGAAGTAACCGCAGATGAGAGCGCCTATGACCGCGCGATGGACCGTCTGAAGTCCAGGAAGAACACGGTCAAGGTCGGTGTCGCGGTCGATGACCGGGATGCCCTCGCGCGTCTCAACCGCTTGGCCCGCGACCGCATCGCGACCATCAAGGTCCGCGTCGATGACACCGCGCTGGCCCGGCTCCGCCTGGGGGAGGTCGAGGTGCGGGTCGCGCCGAGGATCTCCGATGCCGCCTACCGGCGCGTGCAAGCCCAGCTGGACCGGCTCACGGCGGAGCGGGTCGTCAACATCCGCGCGATCACCGAGACCCGGGGCGCGGCGGACGCGATCCGCAACCTGACCCAGCGCCGCACGGTCCGCATCGGCGTCGACGTCGACACACGCGTTGCGACCGACGATCTCGCGAACCTCACCCGCCGTCGGATGATGACGGTTCAGGTTCGTGCTGACACCACGGCCGCCGCGAATGCCCTGCGGTTCCTGACCCGCGACCGCACCGTGACCGTGGGCGTCGGCGCCGCTGGCGCCGCATCGGTCGCGCTGCTGTCCTCTCGGATCGGCGGACTCATCGCGGCGGCCGGGGCCGGGATGCCGGTGCTGTCCTCGCTCGTACAGTCCATCGCCGCGATGGGGCCAGCCGCTGCGGTGGCGGTCCCCGGGATTCTCTCGCTGGCGAGCGCCTTTGCAGCGATCAAGATCGGCACGTCTGGGATCGGTGCCGCGTTCAAGCAGCAGTTCGCGCCAGCCACCTCCTCCGGTAACCAGGCGGCTGCCGCTACGCGCCGTGTGGAGGACGCACAGAGGTCGCTCGGCCGGGCGCAGCAGGCCGTGAAGGACGCCGAGGTGCGCGCCGCTCAGGCGCGCGTACAGGCGGCCCGGCAGATCGAGGATGCGCAGCGGAACCTGAAGTCGACCATCCGGGATGTAGCCGATGCCAACCGACATGCGGCCGAGCAGGTCGAGCAGGCTGAGCGGGACCTCGCTGACGCGCAGCGGGCGGCACGGCAGGCGCAGCTCGATCTGACGGCCGCGCGGAAGCAGGCGGCCCAGGACCTCGAAGACCTGAACAACCGGTTGGCGGACGCGCAGCTGGACCAGCGGCAGAAGGTCCTCGACCTGCAGGACGCCGAGCAGGAGCTGGCGGCCGTGAAGGCCAAGGGCGCCAAGGCCACGCAGGAGGAGATCGACAAGGCGCAGCTGCAGTACGACCGGGCCAGGCAGGCGTTGGAGGAGCAGCAGACGGAGACGGCCCGCCTGCAGCAGCAGACAGCCGACGCCAACGCTGCCGGCGTCGAGGGCTCCAAGACGGTCAAGGACGCCAAGGACAAGGTCCGGGACGCCACCCAAGAGGTCAAGGACAAGACCAAGGAGCTGAAGGACGCACACACCGAGGAGACCCGCACAGCGCAGGACGGCGCGGAGCGGGTCGCCAAGGCAGAGCGGGACCTAGCCGACGCCCGGGCCGCCGCGACACAGGCCGCGGTCGACGGGGCCCGGCAGATCAAGGACGCGCAGCAGGCCGTCGCGGATGCCTCCCGGAACGTCGCCGAGGCGCAGGAGTCGGGCGCGCAGGCGACGAGCCGCACCGCCGACGCCATGGCCAAGCTTGCCCCGGCCGCCCGGGAGTTCGTCAGCGCCGTCGTTGCCCAGGCGGGCGCGTGGCGGGCGCTGAAGCTGGATGTGCAGCAGCGGCTGTTCCAAGGCCTTGGCAGCGCCTTCACGCGGATGGCCACGGCCGCGCTGCCGTCGGTCCGGGACGGCCTCGTTGGCACGGCCGGTGTGCTGAACACGATGGCGAAGAACGCGGCCGGCGCGGTCACCGAGCTGGGCAAGACCGGCATGCTGCGCGACCTGTTCGACGGCCTGAACAAGGGCCTGGAGCCCCTGGCCAAGGTCCCTGCCCAGTTCATCACCTCGCTGGCGCAGATTGGCATCGCCGCCTCACCGGCGTTCCAGCGGCTCACCACGGCGGCAGCCAACGCGTCCGACCGGATCTCGCAGAAGATCACCAACGCGTTCAAGTCCGGGGCGTTGGAACGGTCCATCGACCACGCCGTTGATCTGGCCAAGCAGTTCGGCCAGCTCATCGCCGACGCGTTCGGCACGCTCCGCAACATCATGGACGCCGCATCATCGAGCGGTGTCAACGCGCTCAGTACCCTCGGTGACGCGTTCGCCGAGCTGCGCCGCGTCACGGGCCTGCCGGAGATGCAGGATGCCCTCGGCACGATCTTCAGCTCGCTGTACTCGATCGCGTCGGTCGTGACCGACGTCGTGGGAGCGGCCCTTGAGAACATCGTGCCGATCGCGGCGCCCTTCGTCGGAATGATTGCGGGCATCGCCGACAAGGTCTCCGGCCCGCTCACGTCGTTCTTCCAGTTCCTCGGCGACCACCAGACGTTGGTCGGATCGATCGCGGCCGGCATCCTCGCGATCGTCACTGGCATGAAGCTCTGGGAGCTGGCCACGCTCGCGGTGGCAACGGTGCAGGGCATCCTCAACACGATCATGTCGGCGAACCCGATCGGTGTGATCGTGCTCGCGCTGACTGGTCTGGCTGCCGCATTCGCCTACGCGTGGACCCACTCCGAGACGTTCCGGGACATCGTCAAGGGCGCCTGGGACGCGGTGATGGGATTCTTCTCCGGCGCCTTGGACCTGCTGGACCAGTACATCGTGAAGCCGTTCCAGAAGATGTACGACATCCTCGTCGGGCACAGCATCATTCCCGACCTCGTCAAAGCGATCATCTCCTGGTTCTCCCGGCTGTGGGCGAAAACCAAGGAGATCTTCACGGCCCTGAAGAACTGGGTCGTGGACACCTGGAAGGGACTGTGGAACGCCGTCCGCTCCAAGTGGGACAGCTTCTACGGCGGACTACGCAGCTCGGTGACGGGCGCCTGGTCGTGGGTGAAGAACAGCGTCTCCAGCCTGAGGACGTCCATCAGCAACACGTGGTCGGCGCTGTGGAACGGCGCCCGCGACAAGATCTCCAGCATTTTCTCCACCATCCGCGGAAAGATCAGCGCGTTCTCATCGGCCATGCGGTCCGCGTTCTCGAACCTGAAGAACGGGCTCGGCACGATCTGGGACGGCATCAAAGCGAAGATCGCTTCTCCCGTGAAGTGGGTCATCAAGAACGTGTACGGCGGCATGCGCAGCATGTGGAACACGATCGCCGGAAAGATCTCCTCCAAGCTCACGCTGCCCACGATCAGCCTCAACTTCAACAAGGGCGGCGTCGTCCCCGGCTCCGGCAACACGGACACCGTGCCCGCCATGCTCACCCCCGGCGAGCGCATCCTCTCCAAACAGCAGGTCGCACAGCTCGGCGGGCACCGCGGCATCGACGCCATGCTCGGCCAGGACCACCCCACCCGCACCGGCGGCAATCCCACCCGGCAGCAGGAACGCCGACGGGAGCAGGCCGGCGGGCAGCACTTCGCGTCCGGCGGCATCGTCGGCAGCATCACCTCCGGCGCCAAGGGCCTGTTCGGCGGCGCCTTCGACTGGGCGAAGGACCTGGTCATCGGTGGGCTCAAGGCCGCCGCGAGGAAGGCGATCAACTCCCTGGTCCGGCCGCTCGTCAATGCCATCCCGGGCGGCGGCTTCGGCAGCCTGCTGAAGGGCCTGTCGAACAACACCCTCGACAGCATGCTGTCCTTCCTCGGCACCGAGGACAAGAAGGCCAAGGGCGGCCCCGCCGTCCAGCGGGCGCTCTCCTGGGCCAAGAGCCAGTCCGGGCTGCCGTACCAGTGGGCGGGCAACGGCAACCCGAGCTGGGACTGCAGCGGATTCATGTCGGCGATCGAGTCCGTGATCCGTGGGGAGAAGCCGCACCGCCGGTGGGCGACCGGCTCGTTCGCGGGGAACAACGGGCCAGCGGGTTGGGTCCGCGACCTGAAGAGTCCGTTCATGATCGGTATCACGAACGCGGGCGTCGGCCACACCGCCGGCACGCTGGCAGGGGTGAACTTTGAGTCCAGCGGCGGCCGCGGCGTCCACTACGGCCGGACCGCCCGCGGCTACAACGACCCGATGTTCACCAGCCAGTGGGGCTTCGCGCCAGCCACGAAGTACGACCAGGGCGGTCTCCTCGCGGACGGGGCCACCATGGTGGTCAAGCAGACGCGGAAGCCGGAGCGCGTCCTCGACCCGCGGCAGACGGAGCTGTTCGAGCAGCTCGTCACCACGGGCAGGGCCGGCGGTGGCGTGACCATCGAGGCCATCAACGTCACTGGCACCTTCGACCTGTCGTCCCCGTCCGGGCAGCGGCAGACGGCCCGCCAGCTCGTGGCGGCCATGAAGGAGGAGCTGCGCAAGTTCGACCGGGCGCGCGCCTGATGGCAGACAATCTGCCAATGGACGACAACGAGGACTTCGAGGTCTACGCCGCCCAAGCGCCGGTCAACGCAGCCGCCTGGCGCTTTGCTCAGGCCTTCTGGGTAGATGGGGATATACGCGCCGCATGGAAGGCCACTCATCCGACGCTGCGCCGCTGCATTGTCCAGGCCTGGCTCATGCCCTTGCAGGCCGAGCTGAACGAAGACGGGTACGACCGCGACGAGGTGGTCGAGGCGTTCGCCGTCGATGAAGTCGTGCACGAGCTGTGGCAGCCGTTCGAGCGGGGGCAGGCACGCGCGGCCAGCAGCCTGCCCGTCGACCCGGACACGTGGGGCACCAAGGTGAACCCCGACTTCGTCGCCCCTGGCGTCATGCTCGTGCGGTTGCTGCCGATCCCGGCAAGCGGGCAGATCGAGGTTGATGAGGCGTACGTGTCGGTGCCTCTGCTGATGCAGTACGACGAAGGCCCGGGCTGGCGGGTGCTGAACTTCGTGAGCGAGCAGATACCGGTGCCGGGGTGGCCGCCGCAGCTCGGTCAGGGATGAGAATGCCCGCCCGTCTCCGTACCGCCTGGGGGGCTCCGGGGACGGGCGGGCGTAGTGGTGTGGCCGCCCTCGACGGGGGGCGAAGGCGGCCACGTCTCCAGCGCCCAACTTCTGGCCCGATCGCCGTCAGGGCCGCGCTGGAGTCCATCCGTGCCCGGCGCGTCGGCATGCCGGGCACGGGGCCTATTCGTGCCACTCGGTACCGGTGGCAGCCCCCAGGGATTTCCGGCCGTTGTAGTAGTCGACATGCCGTCGGCCAGGGTGGTCCGATGGCTTCGAGCACCATGCCTTGCCGTCGGGGTGTTCCAGCCCGCAGTAGCCGGCCGCCCGCATTCCCGACTCTGCGGCCTCCGCCCGCCGCGTGGCCAAAGACTTTCGCTCCTCGGTCACCGGCGCAGCTCCAAGGCGAGGGCGTGCAGGGCGCGACGAGTCTCACAGAGAGTGGCGTCGTCCGCGCACTGCTCACACTGGCCAGGGTGGTGGCGGTCGCGCGCGGCGAGCACGGCGGCCCGAGCGCAGCGCCGGCAGGCCCGGGGAAACCAGTGGGCGCCGTCGCTCTCCTGCCGCTCTCCGAGGTCGATGGCCGTCGCGGTGGACAGGGGCTCGCCACTCCATACGCATTCGGCTCCGCGCGCTCTGGCGTCGGGCAGGATGTCCAGGGGAGGCACTGGGATGAGCGGCAGGAGATCGGCCGGGATGTCAACCAGAGCCTTGGCCTCGGCAGCCGTCATGCGAGCGCCTCACCTTCGGGTCGGTAGCCGCCCGGGCCGAACGCGGCGGCGAGCAGCGTCGGGTCAGTGAGCTGGCCCGTGCCGTCCGGCGCATCCACCCACCACCTGCCACCCAGGAAGCGGACGACGGACGGGCACTCCAGCACCCACCCGGCCGGGTGCGCCCTGAGGCCGGCAACGTCGTCCAACTCGTCGGCGAGGCCCGGAGGAAGCAGCCACCAAGCCAGCGGGCGATGAACGTCGGCGAGGACCGGGCCATGCGGGGCGGCATCCATCCGGCGGAACGCTTCGAGGGAGCGAGACAGGGATGCCTCGGCGACCCGCCAGTGCGGGCCGGACGGGATGGCGGCCAGCTGCCCGGCGTCCCACGCGCGCTGTACCGCGGCCGGGTCCGGGGCGCAGGACAACAGCCAGGCTTGTCCCTCGCGCGCCAAGTTGAGGGGAGTATGTGTCGCCATGAGGCCGACCGTAGGCGGGCCAGTTGCGGACCTGCGTGACGATTGCGCGGGATTGCGCGAGTTGCTGCGGGGGTTGCGGTTGATTGCCTATGAGAGGTCGAGAGAGGCCCGTGCACGGCCGATCAGACGCCGTGCCGGGGCGCCGTACTCGGCGGACTCGGCGAGCCACTCCCACGCCCGTTCGTACAGCTGGACGTCCTCGTCACCCGTCAGCCACAGTTCTTCGCTGATGGTCTCCACGATGACCAGTCGGCGGTCGTAGATCCAGAACGCGTGTGGTGCGGTGCGACGCAGCTGGGCGCCGAACGGGATGATGCCCAGCTCGATGCGCTTCTGCCCTACGAGGTTGTAGAGGCGGTCGAGCTGCTCGGCCATCACGTCGACGGGGCACGGCCGGTGGTACAGGGCGGCCTCGCACAGGACGAACCGGAACGTCTTCGCCGGGTCGTACAGGGCTTCCTGCCGGCGCATTCGCTTTTCAACGGCCGCATCGGTCGTGGCCGGGATGCCTCGGAACTCGGCGAGAGAGTCGAAGACGACGCGCGCGTACTCCGGCGTCTGGAACAGCCCAGGGATGCGGGAGACTTCCAGGCCGCGGATCTGCTGGGTGTTCTCGGTCAGCCGTACTGCGATCTCCTGACGGCCGCGGTGGCCGCCGGCCAGCTGCTTCCGCCAGGAGCGGTTGCGCTGCTTCATGTCGAGTCCGGCCAGCAGCCCGTGCAGCTCCGGCTCCACGTCCGGTCGCTCCAGCGCGTGGGCCCACGCGGTGAGGTCGTCGCGGGTGGGGGTCTGCTTGCCGTTCTGCAGGCGGCTGACCTTCGAGGTCTGCCAGCCGAGGCGGGCGGCGAGGTCCTTACCTTCCAGCCCGGCTTCGGTGCGCAGCTCGCGCAGCCGCGCACCGAGGGCTTCACGGGCCGTCTGGAAGTCGGTGGTCACACGGTCGAAGCTACCTGCCGCGCGAATTCCTGCGTATGCACAGCGTGGTGCCAGGCGGCGTCCCGGGCCTGGCAGGCGGCCAGGACCTCGGCGGGGTCTTCGGTGACGTACACGCCCAGGGTGGTGTCGTCAGCGTCGAAGGCGAACCGGGCCACGATGCGCGAGTCGAAGAGCCAGAAGTCGTAGTCGGGCAGGCGCAGCTGCTCGGCCTGGGCGCGGGTCAGGTTGCGGATGTCCTCGCCGGCGGCGACGTTGCCCGGCGCGCTCGCGAGTAGGAACCGCTGCCCGTCGGTGGGCGGGTCGTCCAGCAGGCGCACGCGCTCGAAACGCTTCCCGGCGGCCGTCTGCTCGGCGACGTTCTCCCGCCACGCGTTGGCCGGGTCGGCGGCGATATCCTCGCCGGCCTGCCAGCGTGCCCACTTCGGGCTGCGCCGGTCGGAGGCGTATCCGCGGCGGGTCTCCAGCCGCCAGGCTGTGTGGCGGAACTCGCGGAACAGGTGGGCGATCGCCGCGAACGGCTGCAGCTCAGGGGCTGGGGTGCGCGGCGCATAGCGGGTCAGCAGGCTGCGAGGGACCCGGACGAACGTCTCGGACGGCTTCACGTCGCGCAGCTGCACCAGGTGCTCGGGGTCGGTCTCGCGGTCTCCCTGGACGAGGAACTCGTCGGTGCCCTCGATCTCGTACAGGGTGGGGCAGTCGCCTTCGTCGCTGGTGGTGCCGATGAACCTGAGCGTCATGGAATCCTCCGTCTGCACTGGCGGGACGTCCAGGATGCTTCCAGTTGCGGGAGCGCGTGGGGCAGTTGCAGCAGATTGCGCGCGCGGCACCGGTCGGCACGGTTGCGCGCAATCGGGGTCGTCACGCAAGGGGGTGGCCGCCCTGTGCGTTCACGGCAGTGGTGACCGCAGCCAGGTACGCGGCGTAGGTCTCGCGCTGGTTCCAGGTGAACATGATCGTGCGGGAGTTGTTGGCGATGGCCTGCTCGGCCTGTGCGGTGGCGGCGACAAGACGTCCGTGGTCTTCTGCTGTAGCGAGATGCACGTATCCGTTCCACGCCCGGGTTGGCTCTTTGGACACCACCTTGATCACGTCGCGGAAGGTGATGACGGAGTCCTTTGCGCCGGTCACTTTGCCCATCAGCTTGCGTTTGATCTCGGCGCGGTTTGCGTGAACCGTCGCGGTGGCGAGGTAGCCCTTGAAGGCGTGCGGCTCGGGAGTGCCCTTGGTGAGGTTGTGTGGCATCGAATCAGTGTGATGGTCACCTGCTCGGCGCGGAAGTCGCAGGGAGCATGCGCAAGCCCCCGCGCGGCCGAAGCTACGCGGGGGCTGGGTACCTGGACTGGCCGCGGCCAGTCCGGTCAGGCGCCCTTGGGGCAGGGCGCTTCGGTGCCGCTGGCGTCGTGGTGGACGGTCTTGGGCTCGACGCCGGGGCGGGCCGGGGTGATGACGCGGTAGCCGCCGCAGGCGCAGGCCTCGACGGTGTTGCTGGAGTCGGTCATGAGTCTCTCCTTCCGATGGTTGCTCCACCCTCTACCGTCAGGGAGCGGCACCCGGACAGCAGGGGCTCCAAGAATCCTTCGCATGTCGCGGTCCGCTCCGTGCCTGCCACCGCGTCAGCGCGTGCCCGCCTCGTGCGTGCGCCGCCAGGCGTTGTGGGCGCGCCGGCCGACGCGGAGCCGGAGGCGGCGACCGTGGCAGCGCGGGCACGTGCGCGGCTTCCCGAACCGCTCGACCTCGCCCGCGCTGCGGCATCGACGGCATGGGGCGAACGGCCGGACCGCGCACAACACTGCGTAGCCGCCGAGCCAGAACAGCAGCGCGGCCATAGCGATCAGCATGACGTCTCTTCCCCTCGGATCCTGTCTGTTTCCCGTTTCCCGGGATGCCCCTGCTAGGCGCTAGGTGCCTGCTCAGGGGCCGGTATGGCTGCTAGCGGGGGTGCTAGACCTAGCAAGCGGGGGTGCTAGGTCTAGCGGCTGCGGGCGGGTCAGGCGGCGAGCCTGTCGGCTTCACGGCGGGTGACGGCGGCGACCACGTCGGCGCGCTTGATGCCGCGCCGATTCTTGCCCTCGCCGTCGTCGGTGGTGCCCCACACCTGGTCGGTGCGCACGCTCCAGGGCTTCACGGCCGCTGTGACGTTCTCGCCCTTCCACTCGCCGTAGACGTCCGGGCGGAGCTGGCCGAGGCGCTCGGCGATGCGCTCGCACCATACGGCCTTCTCGTCGGGGGCCATGACGGCGAGGACGTCGCCGAGGACGTCCATGCCCATCGTCTTGGCCGGGCCTTCGCCGATGGCGTGGCCGGTGATGTTGCCGTACTCCTCGCGCATCTTGCGGGCGCGGGCGGCAACCAGCTCGGCCTTGGGTGCGTCCACGAACGCGGAGGCGACGATGCGGGGGTCGTCGCCTTCGCCGGCCATCCAGCAGATGCCGAGGTCGCGGCGGCTGAACATGGTGGCGCGGATGCCGGACTTGTACATGCCGGTCCCGAGCACCATGTCGTTGGCCTGGTGGTTCATGACCTTCAGGCAGAACCGCAGCACCGCGTTGGCGGAGATACCCGGGGGCAGGGACTTGGCGTCGGGGCGCTGGGTGGCGAACAGGCCGATGATGCCGAGGGCGGGGCCGCGCTTGGTGATGTCCGTGCAGATGGACTCGATCTCGGCGCCGTGCTTCTCGTGCTCGAACAGCACCTGGCACTCATCGATGCCGATGGCGATCGGGTGCAGGCCGAGGCTCTTGTCACTGGCCAGCTCGGGCGTCACCTTCGACTCGGGGCAGCGGGAGCGCGGAAGGCTGCGGATCACCTTTGCGCGGCGGCGCAGCTCCTCTTTGACCTCGCGCAGGGCGTGAAGGATGTACTCGACGTCCTCGTCTTCCTCGCCGGACCGGTAGCGGTGGCACATCGGTTCCAGCGGGCCGAGGTCGCCGGTGCCCTTGAGGTCGAACGCGTACAGGGCGGCGCGGGGGTCGAGGGCGCAGATCAGCAGGAGCAGGCGCAGCAGGAACGTCTTGCCCATGCGGGGGATGGAGCCGATGACGACCGAGGCGAACATCAGGGTTACCTCGACCCACCGCATGCGCTGGTCGTTGCCGAAGACGATCGGCTTGAACAGGTCCACGCGGCCGTCCTTGAGCAGTGGCCACGCCGGCTTGGTCGTCTCGTTCATGGGTCGGTCGCCGACCCACAGCACTAGGCGGCCCTCGTGCTCGTCGGGGTCGCCGGACGGCCAGACGCAGCCGACCTTGCGGCGCAGCCCGGAGGCGAGGGCCTCGCGCTTCTCCATGATGTCGTCGGGGGTGACGCCGTAGGGCAGGTCCAGGTCTGCGCGGTAGCCGGGCCCGTCGCGGACGATCTCGCTGGTGAAGCGCATGCCGTCCATGTCGCCGCCCTTCTTGATGGCGGCGCTGATCTTCGGGTTGCCGATGGACTCCAGGCCACGCAGCACGATCGTTCCGGTGAGCTTCTGCAGCTCGGTGCGCATCACCGCGGGCCCGATGACCGGGGCGTCGGGCTGCTGGCCGAGGTAGCCGAGCGTCATCACGCCGCCGGCCGCGAACACCCACAGGAACGCCGGCGCCATGACGTACAGCCACAGGGCGAAGCCGAGGCCGAACACGCAGGCCACGACCGTGACCAGGCCGCGCAGCCGAACCCGACTGCCGCGCAGGCGGGCCAGGCGCATGTACTCCTCTGCGTCCTCGGCGCGGACGGCGTGGTCGCGTAGGGGTGCGGCCTCGCGGTCCCACACCCACCGGTTCGTCGCGGTGATGAACCGGCAGGCGCCGCGCGGGGCCATCACCGTGAGCTGGGTGGCGTACCAGGGCAGACGGACGCCGTGGTACAGCGAGGCGTACCCCGCGCGGCTGGCAGCGTGCTTCGCGGTCACGGCGAACTCGGTGCGGTCCTTCAGCCACGCAGGCAGGATCGGGCGGCGCTTCTCGTCCACCACGCCCGGGGCGGGCAGCTTCGGGTTGTCGACCGGTACCGGCGGTGCCAGCGCTTCGGCGGCCGGGGGTGAGGTGTCCGCGGCCTCGGCGTTGGCGGGGATCAGGGTGTCCGTCATCCTGGTGGTTCCTTGTCTCTCAAGAGGGACGGGGTGCACGGGGCGGCCGGCTTCCTTGGCCGGGTGACGGCCGCCCCGTGGCGTAGCTACTTCTTGTGGCCCTTGCCGCGCTGGTCCTCGCGCTTCTGCGCTTCCTCGCGGATGCGCTCGACGCGCCGCTCAAGGGCCTTGGTGGACTTGCCGCGGGCCTCGCGGTGCTGGATGCGGACGCCGAGGGCGAGCACGCGGGCCAGCTCTCCCAGGTTGTGCGGGTCGTGAGGTGTGGCGGCCATCGGTTACGCCTCCGTCGTCTCGTTGGCGGGCAGCTGAGCGGCGAGGGCGGCGTAGGCCTGCGAGGCGTCCGCCCATGCCGTGCTGGTGGTGGCGTAGATCGGGGCGCGGTCGCGGTAGTCGGAGCGGCCGGCCATGCGCTCGGCGTCGGCGGCGAGCAGCCGGGCCTTGTCAGCGGCCTCAATGGCAAGGGCCAGGGCCTCGGTACGGTTCACGGTTCCTCCTCGATGGGCCGGGCTGTCCGGCCCCACCGCGCCCCCGCGGGCGAGCCGCGGGGGACGGAAGGGCAGGTCAAGTCACCACCAGCGGGACGGCTTCTTGGGGACGATGTAGGGGTGGCCGTTGCGCATGTGGTCCACGCACTGCGGGCAGTCCTCGCGCGGGCCGAGCCTGCGGTGAATGGACTTGTCGTGAGCGTGCTGCCAGCACTGCGGGCACTGGCCCGCTGGCGTCTGCTGCGCGGGCATGGTCACTTCCCCTTCTGGTGGCAGGCGTGCTGGCAGGGTGCACAACCGCAGCACACATGAGCCGTCGACTCTGCCCTGGCCAGCAGCTCCCGGCGGGCCGCGCTCACGAGGGCGAAGGCGATACCGACAACCCCGATGGCAATCAGCAGGGCCAGCATGGTTACTTCTCCTTCAGGTAGCTGCGCCACATGGAGCGCAGGACGAGCAGGCAGGCCGTCGCACACACGCCGCCGATCGCGATGGCCACGGCGAACAGGGCGCCGACCAGGCCGACCGAGACGACCACACCCCCAATGACCACCCACTTCTTCGTGTCGAACTCCGGCCGGGCCAGCGCCGAGGGGACGGGTGCCTGCTGCTGGGTGGCCTGCTGGGTGGCGAGGACCGCGGCCACGATCTGGGCAACGTCGACCGTGTTCGCGGCGGCCTCCCGGGCGGCGGCCTCCGCCTTCTCCAGGGCGTCGCTCATCGCGCCCACCTCCGCATCCGGGGCAGGTACGGGCGGACGACAAGGCCCAGACCAAACGCGATCATGAACGGGTTACCGACCAGCCACGCGGCCACGACGCTCACGACGGACAGGGCGGACGGAACGAGGAGCAGCACCCCGAGCAGGGCACCCAAGAGGAGCCAGCGCATCAGTTGTATCCCTCTCGCATCGGGTCGTTCTCGGGGCTGGCCGCCGGCTTCTTGGCGGCCCTGGACAGGGCGGTGCGGATGTACGGCTCGTCCACGACCAGGCGCCGTGTCCGCTCCAGGTGGTCGGCGATCTCGCGGGGTGATGCGTCGGGGCCGAGGGCTGATGCGGCCTCCTCGACGGCGCCCTGCAGATTCACGGCCGGGAGCTCGCTGACAGGCTCGCTGACCTGCTGATGCGCGGGCGCATCAGGTCGGGTTACCTCGTAGGTCGGGGGCTGGGCGCCGAGGACCAGAGCGACCGCAACGGGGTCGACGGGGACGCCGTAGGTGCCGAGCAGATGGGCGAGTTCGGCGGGGGGCGCATCAGGGCGCGCATCAGCTGCAAGGCGGATCGCGTCGGCCGGATCCATGGCGGCGAACTCGCGGCGCAGCGCCTCCGTGGCAGAGGCCGGGCGGGGCGCCGTCGGTGGAGCGGCAGTGGCGGCCGGGCCGACGGCGAGCATGCCGGCCAGCGCCACATCCGCGCCCTGCCGCAGCCGCTCGCGGGACACCTCGACCAGGCCCTCGGCGAGGCCCGGGTCACCGGCGCCGACCCGGCCGATCAACTTCCAGGCCCTGCGGGTGGCGTCCCGCTGCACTTCCTCGTCGGGGTGCCCGGTGGCGAGGGCCTGCTGATACGCCAGCTGCTGGACGACGCGGGCGTTCCGGCGGTCCACTTCGGCGTCCCTGCCGGTGCGGTACACCACGATGCGGCGGGCGATCAGTCCGAGGCCCTCGGCGGCGCCGCTCATGGCGAGCGGGGTGAGGGCGTACACGGCGGCCTCGGTGGGGTCGTCGGCGATGGCCAGCCCGGTGAAGCAGGCGGTTACCGGGGCGAGCCACAGGCCGCCGCGCACGGCCGCGGGTGCGGCCTGGCCGAGCATGGTGAGGCCGAGCATGGTCAGGGCGAGGATCAGGGTGAGGCCCTCGCCCGCGGCGACGACACCGGCGGCGGTGGCGGCGCGGTGGAACTCGGAGACGACGTTGCTGTAGGTGCCCCAGGCGCCGAAGCTTCCGACGCCGGCCATGACGACCGCGGCGGCGGTGAGCACGGCCGTCTGCCCGAAGCTGAGGTCTCGTCGGGTGCTGGTCACTGCTTGCCCACCTCCGGACGGGACGGCGTGCTGATCTCGTTGGGCGCCAGGTCCAGGAACAGGACGGTGAAGTTGCCGTGCTTCTGCTTGAGACTCTCCATGACGGCGTTCACGGTCGTCAGGCGGGTGTGGACGCCGGGGACGGCCGTCACCGTGGAGCTGGTGGTGAGCTGCTGGCCGGTGTCGGTGAGGATCGTGGCGAGCCAGTAGAAGGTCACGACGGTCTGGTCAGTGTTCACTGATTGCCTCCGGGTTGGCGGCGCGCACTGCACGGTGTGCGGCCAGGCAGACGCCCTCGCGGTCGCGGCGCTCGTTCGCTTCGAGCAGCGCGGCCATCAGGGCGGGGACAGGGGGAAGGGGCCGGGCGGACCGGGCCGCCGCGCGCAGGGCGGCGACCTCGGTCGGCCGGCGGACGTGACCGGCCCTCACTGGGAACCCCCGGCGAGGAGCCCGGCCAACTGGTCGGCCAGCGTGCGCAACTGGTCGGCGTGCGCGTCCATGGCCCCGGCCAGGCTGTACAGGCCGACCGCGTCCAGGGTCAGGGCGAGGCCCTCCTGAGCGACGTACAGGCCCGCGCGCCGGTCGGCGGGGTGGGTGGCGTAGGGGTACTGGCTGAGCAGCACCGTCCACAGGGTGTGGCCCTGGTAGGTGAGCGGGGTTGCCGGGCCGGTGTGGTTGAGGTCGACCCGGGCCACGGGCTGGTGGTCGGCGTGCCCCTCGCACCAGTCGGGTTCGGGGAGGGTGACCGGGCCGTGGTCGAGGGTCTGCAGCGTGACGGTGCGCGGGGTGCTCACTGGCCAGCCTCCCGCCACGCGAACGGCCGGGTGCGGCCAGCGGCGCGGAAGACCCGCAGGGCGATCCCGTCGGGGGCGTCCGGCTTGGCGACCGGGCGGCCGTCGGTGAGGGAGGCCAGCAGCCGCACGGCGTGGTGCTCGCAGCCGTCCGCGCCCGCGTTCGCCTGGTCGAGGATGGTGACGACGACCGGGCCGCTGCACGCGCTCGGGTCTTCGGGGTGGGCGGCCGGGCAGCGTGGGCCGGCCTGCCGCTCGTTGCCGGGCTCGGCGCCGAGGGCCCGCAGCAGCAGGCGCAGCGCCTCGCGGACGGACATCAGGCTGTCGCTGCCAAGCAGCTGCTGGCCGACGCTGATGGCGACCTCAAGGTCGGTGGGCTCCGACGGGGCGACCAGCTGGTCGCGGACGTGGTCGGCGGCCGCCCCGTACTGGGGCTTGCGGACGTCGCTCATTGGTCCTCCCCGGTGGGGAGGGCGACGGCCTCGGTCCAGGACTTGCCCTCGGCCATCGCGGCCTTGGCCTGCTCGGTGGTGACGTAGCCCTGCACGGGGTGCTGGGCCAGCTTCTCCCGCAGGTAGTTGGCGTCCCAGTCGAGGCCGAGCGAGTTGTCGTCGAGGACGCTGCGCAGCGCCAGCTTGGCGTGCATGACGCGCTCGTTGAGGATCCGGTCGTGGGCCTCCTGCCCGCCCGTGCAGGCCGGGTAGGGCAGGTCGATGGCTTCCAGGACGACGGTCAGCAGGCTGACGGCCGACGGGGGCAGGGCGCCCACCCGAGTGGTGGGCGCCGTGGAGAGGTCGGTCACCGGGTCACCTCCGTGGTGAGACGGAGGCCGAGCTGGATACGGTCGCGGCGCCGGATGGACTCCCCGTACTCCGCAATGCGGGCTTCCTCCGCCTCGTGCAGCTCGCGACACCGGGTGCAGTGGGCGCGGTGGTCGGCGGTGGCGGCGGCCATGTAGATGTCGCCGGCGCGGCGGCCGGGGGCGGCCCGCACGATGCGGGCCGCCACGACGGTGGACTCGGTCACCGGGCACCGCCGGCGAACGCGGCGAGGAGCGCGACGGCGACGACGTACTCGGCCTTCCGCGGCCGGTAGGCGGCGACGAGGCGGGCGACCTGGACGAGGGTCCAGCGGGTCACGGTGTGGGTGCGGTGGGCGCGGCCACCGGCGACGGTGCGGCGGGTGCGTGCGGTGGCGGCCGGGGTGAGGCCGAGACGCTTCGCGACCGAGCGCAGGCCGTTGGCGACGCCGGCCGCGGTGTCCTTCGCGACGCCCGCGGCGAGGGCCACGGTGGCGAGGGAGCGGGGCCGGCGGCGGCAGCTGGCGGCGAGGCGGTGAGCGGCGGAGCGGCGGCGCAGCTCGGCGCGGAGGGTGCGCCGGTTGGCGCGGTGGGCACGGCGAATGAGAGAGTTCGGCACAGCGGACTCCTGGTTAGGTCAGGTTGTTCCGTCAGGCCCCGTTCGGTGTTGGTAGCACCGAGCGGGGCCGCTTGCGTAAGCGGTGTCGCTTACTCGAATCGTAGAGGGCCGCCGGGGGTCGCGCAAGTACGTGGAGCCACATACTCACTCGCGATCTTGAGGCGGCCTCACTTCGGACCCCTCGCAGTTGCAGATCTAGTTGCGGTTCGCCTTCGGTCGGGGGCGGTCGCCGCCGCGAGAAATGGCGCGTGACCAGCTATTACGACCGTTGACGCACTGGGGCGACCACTCATCAAGGAAACTCGTAATGCGTAGGTCTCGGGTTCGAATCCCGAAAGCGGCTCCACTGGGACCCCAGGGCAGACCTCGTCTGACCTGGGGTTTTGTCGTTCAGTGGACACGGTGGCGGTGCCGGGAACGGGCAGGGCGGCTGGCCGTGGTCTCGATTTCCCGTACGGAGTTCCCCGTACGGCGAACCTGCGGACCTGAGGCAACATCTTGGTGAACAGCGGGCAGCGTGCGGTCGGCGCGCGTTGCCTCGCCGGCCGGATGGGGATGAGGCACGTGGTGGAGCCGAGGATCGCGGTCGCGGTGGTGACCATGGGCAACCGGCCCGCCGAGGTCGACGCGCTGCTGGAGTCCGTGGCCAAGCAGGACCTCGCCCCCGCCCGGATCGTGATCGTCGGCAACGGCTGCCGGCTGCCCGAGTTCGCCCGCCGGCTCTCCCTGCCCGGCGAGGTCACCACCATCGACGTGGAGGAGAACCTCGGCTGCCCGGGCGGCCGGAACGTCGCGCTCGCCCGGCTGCGGGAGTTCGGGGACGTCGACGTCGTCGTGGAGCTGGACGACGACGGGCTGCTCGTCGACGCCGATGTGCTGCGGCGCGTAAGGGACCTGTACGCCGCCGATCCACGCCTCGGCATCGTCGGCTTCCGCATCGCCGACGAGCACGGCGAGACCCAGCAGCGGCACGTGCCCCGCGTGGGCAAGTCCGACCCGATGCGCGGCGGTCACGTCACCGGCTTCCTCGGTGGCGGGCACGCCCTGCGCATGGCGATGCTCGCCGAGACCGGGGACTGGCCCGCCGAGTTCTTCTTCGCTCACGAGGAGACCGACCTCGCCTGGCGGCCCGCCGACGCAGGCTGGAAGATCCTTTACGCCCCCGAGCTGCTCCTCCGGCACCCCAAGACCTCCCCGGCCCGCCACGCCATCTACTACCGGGTCAACGCCCGCAACCGCGTCTGGCTCGTCCGGCGCCGGCTGCCGCTGCCGCTCATCCCGGTGCACCTTGGGCTGTGGACGCTCCTCACCCTCGCCCGCACCCGCTCGCTTCCGGGGCTCAAGGCGTGGTTCGGCGGATTCGCCGAGGGGCTGCGGGAACCGGCCGGGGAACGGCGGCCGATGCGCTGGCGGACGGTCTGGCGACTGACCCGGCTGGGGCGCCCGCCGGTGATCTGAGCCGCGCGGTGGCGTGCCGCGGCAGAGGGAGGAGAGCGGGGAACGGGGAGCGGAGAAAACGGGACGGGGCCCCGGTCGTTCACCTCCGCCGGCCGGGGCCCTGATCGTCCCCGGACCCAGCCTGCGGCGACACTCCCCCGAGTTACGCGTCGTACGCGCGCGCCGTCGGGCCAGATCCGATGGAATGATCACATCAGGATTCGCCAACGGATCGCTAACATGTGGCCAACGGTTCGTCGGCAGGCAGCGGAGCGGTTGGCCGGAAGTCATCCGGCGACATCGCCAAGAGCCCGTCCGGACCGGCGAATTCCGGTGCCGATCGATGGTCGGCCGACCGGCGGAAAGTGGCGGGAAACCGTCCAGGACAGGGCGGATTTCCGCCAGGCGACGGTGGGCACCCGCCCGCCCGCGGAGCGCGGTCGGCCCCGGCCGTGCGGGAAGGCAGTGGAGCGGCGTGATGCGGCGGTGCGAACTGCGCTTCGGACTGCTGGGACCGCCGGTCCTCTACGACCGACCGTCGTACGAGATCTCGTACGACACCTCCCCCGGGACCGCCGGCGACATCGAAGGCGCCTCCACAGAGACCGCCGGTGACGCCGAAGGCCCCGCCGTCTCGGCCCCCGGTCACGCCGGGGGCACCTCTTCCCGGGGTCCCCGCAGGACCGCCGACGACAGCCCCGATCACGGCCTCCGGGCCATCGGCAGCCCCAAGGTCCGCGCCCTGCTCGCCAGCCTCCTGCTGGAACCCGGCCGAGTCGTGTCGGTCGAGGCCTTGAAGGACGCGCTGTGGGGCGGCGCACCGCCCGTCTCCGCGCAGGCCTCCCTGCACAACCACGTCACCCGGCTGCGCCGGCTCCTGGACGACCCCGAGCGGCTCAAGGCCGTACCGCCGGGCTACGTCCTGCGGGTCGACCACGGGGAGCTGGACGTGCACGTCTTCGACGCCCGGGTCGCCGAGGCACGGTCCGCGCACGCCCGGCGCGACTGGGCGGGCGTCGTGCGGGCCTGCGCCGACGCGCTCGAGCTCTGGCGCGGCACCCCGCTCAGCGGGCTCCCCGCCGACATCGGCGGCTACGCCCTCGTGCAACGCCTGGAGGAGGCCCGGCTGCTCCTGCTGGAGTGGCGGTACGACGCCGAACTCGCCTACGGCGGCGCCCGCCTGGCCGCGCTCATTCCCGAACTTGCCGCCCTGGTGGCGGAGTATCCGCTGCGCGAGGCGTACCACCGCCAGCTGATGCTCGCCCTGCACCGCACCGGCCGCCAGGCCGAGGCCCTCGCCGTCCACCGCGACCTGCGCGCCCGTCTGGTGGAGGAGCTCGGCATCGAACCCGGCCCGGCGGTCCGCGAGGCCCATGTCGAGGTGCTGCGGGACAGCGGCGTCGGGCGGCGGGACGAGGAGTACGGCGCTCCGTACCCGGCCGATCGGGACGGCCGGCGGCAGGGGCAGGGGCAGGGCGCACAGCCGGGCTGGGGCCGACAGCCCTGGCAGAACGAGCGGTCGCGGCAGGACGAGCGGTCGCCGCGGCAGGGCGAGCGGTCGCGGCAGGGCGACCAGCCTCAACAGAACGGGCAGCCGCAGCAGGACGCCGACCGCTCCGCCGCCATCGCGGGGACCCCCGCCACCGGTGACCCCGCGTCCCCGGAGACGCCCGCACCGTCAGCGTCGCCTACGTCCCCCACTTCCCTCTCGTCCTCCGAGACCCTCACACCCCCCGAGACCTCCGCCTCCCCGGCGGCCCCCGCCCCCGCTCCGGACCCTGACCAGCCGATCGCACGGCGAATCCCTCGCCCGGCCCAACTTCCCGCCCCTCCTGCCCACTTCACCGGCCGTGCCGACGTACGCCGGGAGCTGTGGCGGGCGCTGGCCGAGCCGGCCGTTCCGGCCCCTGCCGTCGTGGTGATCAGCGGTATGGCCGGCGTCGGCAAGAGCGCGTTGGCCCTGCATGTGGCCCATGAGATGAGGGAACGTTTCACTGACGGGCAGCTCTACGTCAACCTGCACGGCGCCACCCCCGGCATGACCCCGCTCACCACCACGCAGGCGCTCGCCGCGCTGCTGCGCGACCTGGGCGCCGATCCCCGCACCATCCCGGAACACCCGGATGCCGCCGCCGCGTTGCTCCGCTCGCTGCTGGCGCCCGCCCGCATCCTGCTGGTGCTGGACGACGCGGCGAACGCCGCCCAGGTACGGCCCCTGCTGCCGGCCGGTCCCGGCTGCGCGGTGATCGTCACCAGCCGCTCGCCCCTCACCGCGCTCGACGGCGCCCGGCGCTTCCCGCTCTCCCCGCTGACCGGCGAGGACAGCGCGGCCCTGCTGCGCGCGGTGAGCGGGCGCGCGGGGCTGGACTCCGGCCACCCGCTGGTCGAGCTGACCGGCCGGCTCCCGCTGGCCCTGCGCGTGGTCGCCGCCCGGCTGGCCGCCCGCCGTGCCCTCACTCCCGACGTCCTCGCCGGTCAACTCGCCGAGACCGGCGGCCGGCTGCGCCACCTGGAGTACGACGACCTGAGCGTCCGCCGCTCCCTGGCCGTCGCCCACGACGCGCTCGCCGCCGCCGAGCGTGAGGCCGACCGGGACGCGGCCCTCGCGCTGCGCCACATCGGCGCGCTCGACCTGCCGACCTACGGCGCCCCGCTGGTCGCCCGCCTCACCGGCACCGACGAGCGCCGCGCCGAGGCCGCCCTGGACCGCCTGGTCGACGTCGCCCTCCTTGAGGAGACGGCGTACGGCCGCTATGCACCCCACGACCTGGTCCGCGACTTCGCCCGCGAACTGGCGGACGCCCAGGACGCCAGGGACCACCAGGACCGCCAGGACCGCCAGGACCGCCAGGACCACCAGGGCGCCAAGGACGACCAGGGCACTGAGGACCTCAAGAACCCCCAGCACCCCCAGCACCCCCAGGAACCGGAGGACCCCGCGGACCCCGAAGGCCCCGAGACCCCCGAGGATCCCCGGAACCCCCCCAACCCCAAGCGTGCCGAAAGCGCCCATGGTTCACGGAAGGCCACGGGTCCGGCCGGTGCGCCGGGGGATCCGGGCGCACCGGACCTCACCGCCCTGTGCTGGTACGCCGCCGTGGCCGAGCGGGTGTTGACCGCGGTCGTGGAGCCCGGGCTCGATCAGGACGACCGGCGGCGGGCGACCGAGGCGCAGCCGGAGGGGCACGCGGCGGACGTGGCCGCGCTGGCGCCCTTCGAATCGGCCGAGGAGGCCTTCGCCTGGGGTGAGGTGGAGCTGGAGAACGTCGTCGCGCTGGTGGAACGGAACGCGGGGACCGGCGACCCGCGCACGGCCGCCCCTCTCTCGGCGCTCGTACGGCTGCTGTTCCCCTATGTGCAGCGCAGCGGCCGGGTCGCGGAGATGGAGGTGCTGGGGCGGGCCGCGCTCGGTGCGGCGCGGCGGCTGGGGGACCCGGCGGCCGAGGCGTACGCCCTCGGTGACCTGGCGGGCCTGCACTTCCTGAACGGCCGGCAGAACGACGCCCTCGCCCTCACCGACCAGGCCCTGCGGATCTGGGAGCGGCTGGGCAGGGCCTCCCGGATACGACGCTGCCTGAATAACCGCGGGTTGCTGCTGGAGGGACTCGGCCGGTTCGAGGAGTCGGGCAGGGCACTGCGGCAGAGTCTCGCCTACTCGCGGCTGCTGAACGACCCCTACGGCGAGGCCGTCACCCGCAGCCACCTCGGCAACCTCTACGAGCACACCGACCCGCGCGCCGCCATCGAGCAGCACCGGCGCTCGCTGGCGATCGGGGACGCGATCGGCGCGGTCATCGTCCAGCACTCGGCGCACTGCAACATCGGCTACGCCCATCTCACCCTCGGTGAACCGGACGCGGCGGCCCGGCACTTCGAGGAGAGCCTGCGCATCCTGGGCGGCCACGGCGACTGGCACGGCGAGTCCCAGACCCGGCTCGGCCTGGTCCGCGCGCTGCGGCAGCTGGGGGAGACCGGCCGGGCGGCCGGCGAGTGCGCCGAGCTGCTGCGCCGGGCCGACGCCCGCGCCGACCGCTACATGGGCGGGCTGGCCCTGCACCAGCACGGTCTGCTGCTGCGCGAGCAGGGGCGGCGGACGGAGGCGTACGACGCCTGGCGCGCGGCCCGCGAGGCTCTGGGCGGCACGGACGAGCAAGCGGTGCTGGCCGAGCTCCTGGAGCTTCTGGAGGGCTGACCAGGCCTTGCGGAGCAGCTCACTTGGCGTCGGCATAACACTCCACCACCGCCGTCGTGAACGGGAACCGCACCGGTGTGTCGCCGAAGGTCAGGCGGCCGGCGAGGGCGGCTGCGTCACGGATGGCCCGGACGACGGCGTCGGCCTCCTCGGCGGGGCAGTGCACGATCACCTCGTCGTGCTGGAAGAAGACCAGCTCGGCCGCCATGTCCCACAGCGACCGGCGCAGCGCGGCGAGCAGCAGCAGGGCCCAGTCGGCGGCGCTGCCCTGCACCACGAAGTTGCGTGCGAAGCGGCCACGCGCGCGGGCGTTCGTGGAGGCGTACGCCGGGACCCAGGCGGTCTGGCCCTCCGGTCCCTCCTCACCGGCCGTGTCGACCGGGATCCCCGCCTCCTCCGCGGCGTCCTCGCCCGCCCCGGCGGCGGGCGGACAGGTGCGCCCCAGCCAGGTGCGCACCAGCCGGCCCTCCTCGCCCGCGCGGGCCGCCTCGTCGACGTAGGCGACGGCCCGGGGGAAGCGGCGGCGGAGCGCGGCGAGGTTCTTCAGGCCGTCGCCGGAGGTCTGGCCGTAGACCGCGCCGAGGACGGCGATCTTGGCCTGGTTCCGGTCGCCGGAGAAGGCGTGGTCGGAGACGGACTGGTAGAGGTCGCTGTCGCGGCCGGCCACCTCCATCAGGCCGGGGTCGCGGGAGATCGCGGCGAGCACCCGCGGCTCCATCTGGTCGGCGTCGGCCACCACCAGCCGCCAGCCGGGGTCGGCCACCACGGCCCGGCGGATCACCTTGGGGATCTGCAGGGCGCCCCCGCCGTTGGTCACCCAGCGCCCGGTGACCGTGCCGCCGGCGAGGAACTCGGGACGGAACCGGCCGTCGCGCACCCAGTCCTGCAACCAGGACCAGCCGTGCGCCACCCAGATGCGGTACAGCTTCTTGTACTCCAGCAGCGGCTCGACGGCCGGGTGGTCGACGGACCGGATATCCCAGCGGCGGGTGGACTTCACCTTGATGCCGGCCTGTGCGAAGGCCTTGATCACATCGGCGGGCAGATCGGGCCGCACCCGGCGGCCGAAGGCCTTGGACACCTCGTCGGCCAGCTCGGCGAGGCGGCGCGGCTCGCCCCCGCCGGCGTACCGCTCGCCGAGCAGACCGAGCAGCAGCTCCCGGTGGACCTCGGCGCTCCACGGCAGACCCGCGTGGTTCATCTCGGCGGCCACCAGCATCCCCGCCGACTCGGCGGCCGTGAGCAGCCGCATCCGGTCGGGGCGGGCGGCCTTCTCGTGCCGCTTCATCTGCTCGGCGTAGACCGCGAGCAGGTCCGGCAGGGGCAGCCGGGTGCCTGCGGGTTCGAACAGCGGGGACTGCGCGCCGGGTTCGGCCGCGCGCTGCGGCGGGTCGGGCGGTACGGGGCCGCCGCGGAGGCGGGCCAGGGCGGCGGCGGCCGAGCGTGGCTCGCCGTGCCGTCCCTCGTGGCCCAGCAGGAGTGTTTCGGCGTCCTCGATGTCGTAGCACCGCTCCACTCGCACCCCCGTGGCGAGCAGTCGCGGATAGACCTCGGGGGTCGACCGCCACACCCAGCGCGTCACCTCCGGGCGGCTCCGCACCGCCTCGGCGGGATCGCTCTCCCGCCGCACCGGCCCGGCGGGCAGCCCGTCCGGGCCGAGGGGGGCGACGTCCACGCCTCCGTCCTCGGCCGGTGCGAGTGCCCACCGGTCGGTCATGAGTGCGAGTGTGGCAGGGGGCTCTGACAATCGCCGTGACCTGCGGATTCAGGCCTCGTCAGACATGCCTGGGCCACGGGTCCACGGGTCCACGGGTCCACGGGGCCTCCTAGTCCTCCTGATCCTCCTCGGCCTCGCCGTCCTGCTCGTCCTGCTCGTCCTGCTCGTCCTCCCGCTTCTGCTCCAGCAGCAGCGACAGCACCTTGCCGACGTACTCCTCGGTGCCCGTCTTGGTGATGCCGAGGCCGCTGAGGACCCCCTGGCCGTTCTCGTGCTCCAGCAGGGCGAGCAGGAGGTGCTCGGTGCCGATGTAGTTGTGGCCGAGTCGCAGGGCCTCCCGGAAGGTGAGTTCCAGGACCTTCTTGGCCCCGGGGCCGTAGGGGACGAGGTCGGGGACGTCGTCCGCGGCGGGCGGGAGCGCGGCGGTGGCGGCCTGGCGTACGGCGTCCAGCGGGACGCCCTGCGTGGTGATCGCCTTCACGGCCAGGCCTTCCGGCTCGGCCAGCAGCCCGAGGACCAGGTGCTCGGGGCGGCCCTCGGCGTTGCGGGCGGCCACCGCCTCGTTGTGCGCGGCCATGACCACGTTCCGCGCACGCGGGGTGTAGCGGCTGAAGCCCTGGCTGAGGTCGAGGTCGGCGGACTCCTTGGGCACGAACCGCTTCTGTGCCGCCTGCCGGGTCACGCCCATGCTCCGCCCGATGTCGGTCCAGGACGCGCCCGAGCGGCGGGCCTGGTCGACGAAGTGCCCGATCAGGTGGTCGGCCACGTCACCGAGGTGATCGGCGGCGATGACCGCGTCCTGGAGCTGGTCGAGGGGTTCGTCGTGAACCTTCTTGATCGCCTCGATGAGGTCGTCGAGGCGCACGGATGCCGTGGTGTTCGGTTTGGTCGCCATACTGTCAACCGTAGGTTGCGCGCCGAGGGGGTGTCAACCGATGGTTGACATCCCTTCCCTCCGTCCGGGGAGGTGGCTGTCCACAGGCTGTGGACGATGAACTCCCGGTGTCGGTCGTCCGTGGCACGATCGACGGCGTGACCAGTACCGCCAGCACCGTCGAACAGGCCTTCCGGGCCGCCCTCTACGACGACACCGACACCGGCCTCGACACGGGCGCCTCCCTGCTCGCCGCCGACCCGGCCGCCGACGCCGAACTCGCGCGGCGCGGCGAGGACTTCGTGGCGACGGCGTGGCAGCGCGGCTGGCAGCCCGCCGACGTCGTACGGCTGGTGCGGCGGGAACTGGACGAGGCGCACGTCGGCCTGGCCGCCGAGCTGATCCGCGCACAGGCCGGACGGGACCGTCCGCGCGGGCATCGCTGGACCGGCCAGCTGGCGGCGCTGCCGGACGGCCCGGGCCGCACCGCCGACCGCTTCTCGCACGCCACGGCCGTCCTGGAGCTGTACCGCCTGCTGCTGCGGCTGCCCGCCCTGGAGCCTCTGGAGGAGGAGCCACGCCGAGCCCCCGGCCCGTCCGCCTCCCGCACGCTCACCCGCATCCGCGCGCTGCTCGCCAAGGCCGAGGCGACCGGCTACCCGGAGGAGGCGGAAGCGCTCACCGCCAAGGCGCAGGAGCTGATGGCCCGGCACAGCGTCGACGAGGCGCTGCTCGCCGCAGGGGCACCCGCGCCGGACGCTCCCGGCGCCTGCCGCATAGGCGTGGAGCCACCGTACGAACAGGCCAAGGCGGTCCTGCTGGACGCGGTGGCCACGGCGAACCACTGCCGCGCGGTGTGGAACGAACCGTTCGGCTTCTCCACGGTCGTCGGCTTCGAGGCGGACCTGGAGGCGGTGGAACTGCTCTACACCTCGCTGCTGGTGCAGGCCACGCACGCGATGACCAAGGCGGAGGCGGCCCAGCGGGCCGGCGGCCGCAAGCGGACCAAGACCTTCCGGCAGTCGTTCCTCGCGGCCTACGCACACCGGGTGGGAGATCGGCTCGCGGCCGCCGCCGAGACCCAGGTGACCCAGGACCTGCTGCCGGTGCTGGCCACGCGCGAGACAGCCGTCACCGGCCGTCTGGAGCGCATGTTCCCGGAGACCACCACGACCCGGCTCCGCGGGGTGAGCGACGCGGCAGGCTGGACCGAGGGCGCCCGTGCGGCGGACCGAGCCCAGGTCAGGGCCCGCCGACGGCTGGAGTGAACGTGCGTGCCCGGTGTGTGGGTTCATCCGTGCGGGTTCATACCCGGGGCGAGCCCACCGGCCCCGTGCTCCGGGCCCCAGGAGCCGGCTCCGCCCCCGGCCCCCGGCCTCCGGAGCCGCGGTGAGTCCTCGCCCCCCCGAGCCGAAGCCGCGAGAGGTCCGCCGAACCAGCCCGCGGCTCAGTCGCCGACCTGCTGGAACGCGCTCACGGAGGCGTCCGGACCGCTGCCGTCGGACTTGCCGGCGACCGGGCCGTACTTCCACGGGAAGGTGCGGGCGGCGTCCGTGCCGGGCAAGGTGATCTTCACGGTCTTCGCGGCCAGGGAGGTCTTGGCGCCGTCCGCGCCGCGCACGTAGCTGATGGAGAAGGACGCGGAGTCGCCCTTGGCCAGCTTCAGCTTCTGGGCCTTCGCGCCCTTGAGCGCGGGCACCGCGGCCTTGCCCGCACCGTCGCCCAGTACGACCTGCGGGAAGTGGTCCAGGGTGCAGGAGGTGCTCTGGTTGGTGATGCTGACGGGGACCTCGCCGGTGTCCCCGGCCGCCGGGGCCACGCTCGCCGAGCCGATCTGCACGGAGACACCGCCGATCTCGCAGGCGGAACCGCTCTTGCCGTTCTTGTCACCGCCGCCGCCGTCGCAGGCGGTCAGCAGCAGGGCGGCGGTGAGGGCGGTGACGGTGAGCGGAATGGCGCGCATGAGCAGGTTCCCATCGAGGTAGTGACGGTCTCCTCGCATCATGGCCCCTGCACCCGGGGCGCGGGCACGCGGCCCGGCCCGATTCACCGCTTCAGGGGCGCCGGCACCGCGTCAGGGAGCGCCTTCACCGCTTCAGGGGCGCCAACACCGCGTCAGACGGCCTTCACTGCTTCAGGGGCGCCTTCACCGCCGAGGGGGCCTCACTGCTTGACGGGCGCCGTCGGCAGTCCCGAAGGGAGCTTGCCTCCCTCTGCCTTGGTGTACGTCTCCTGGCCGGTCTTGCCCGACCAGGTCACCTTCAGCGTCGTACCGTCCACCGAGTCGACCATGCCGGTGGTCCGCTCCTTGCTGCCGTCGGGGCAGGTCAGGTGGATCATCCGCATGCCGTTCTCGGCGCCCGCGGTCCCGCTGCACACGGCCCCGCCGGTGGCGAAGACCCCGGCCTGCTTCCCGTTGACCACCAGGGCCACGATCTTGCCGCCGCCGGTGGTGATCCAGCTGCCCTGGAGGTCGGCGGAAGCGCCGGTGACCCCGGGCGAGGCCGTACCCGACGACGGGCCGGACCCGCCGGACGAGGCCGACGTACCGCCCTCGCCCCCGGACCCGGTGCCCCCGGACCCGTCGTCCGAGGAACCACCGCTGCACGCCGTCAGCGCCAGCACCCCCGCCAGTCCCGCGGCCAGGGCCGCGCCCCGCACCCTCGCCCTCGCAGCACTCGCACCTGTCACCGGAAAAGCTCCCTCCGCGCCGGCGGCCGGCGGCCTCGTCGACCGGCCCGCAGCGCAAGCTACCAGCAGTTACCAGAAGGCCTTCCGGACTCCGGGCGGTCGCCCCCGGTGGGCCTCTCCGCGCAGCCGCACCCGGGACACCCGCGACAGCACGTGGGTGCGCGGACCAGCGCGCGGGTTGCCGTCGAGCTGGCCGAGGTGGCGTACGCGGGTGGCGCTCGCGTCCTGCGGACGCGCGTGTACCCATCGAGCCCGGTGCGTGCCCGCCGCGACCGAGGTGTTCGCCGGCCGACGGATGTCCGGTTCCTGGAACACGAGGGGCGCGGTACGCGTCTCTTCCTAGTGCACGAGGGATTCGATCCGGACGAGCCGGCCCGGACGGCGGTGCGCGAGACCATGCGCGGGGGCCGGAGCGGACATGTCCTGCCTGCTCCGGGGCAGGCGCGGGAACGGTTCGGTAAAGCGGACGTCAAGACTGTAACCGCGGCACCACTCCTCGTGCACGTGCATCTGCTCATGCAGCCGCACGTGAACAGAGCTATGATCCGGGTCAGTTGACCACAGCATCTATGGCCTCACCAGCCAGTGCACCACCGGGGAGCGACCTGTGGACCGCGACGTCGACGGCGTGTACGGGGGGTACGACGTGTACAACGGCATGGCTGCCACGCAGCTGAACGGAGTGGCCTGGCAGAAAAGCAGGCACAGCAACTCACAGGGCTCCTGCGTGGAGTTCGCGCGGCTGCCGGGCGGCGACGTCGCCGTACGCAACTCGCGCTTCCCCGACGGGCCGGCGCTCGTCTACACGCGCGCGGAGATCGAGGCGATGCTGCTCGGCATCAAGGACGGCGAGTTCGACCATCTGATAGCGAGTTGACGCGGGCATCTCGTCCCCGCGACGTCGATGGCAACGATGTCGCGGCCCCGATGCCCGCACAGATATGTGCACGTGAAGAGTGGACGCGCGTAGACACAGCGCGTCCACCGATGCCGTACCGGATCAGCCGGCCGCCTTCAGCCGGAACAGCGCCCAGACCACCTTGCCGTCGAGCGCGCCCGCGAGCGGGTGCCAGCCCCAGCTGTCCGCGAAGGAGTCCACCAGGAACAGCCCGCGGCCCGACTCGGCGGAGAAGTCGTCCGAGTCGCGCGGGACCGGGGTCTCGTGGCTCGGATCGCGCACCGCGCACACCAGCCGCTCGCTCCAGCGCATCAGGTGCAGCCGTACGCACGACTGGTGCGCCTCGGTGCGGCAGGGAGCGGAGGGCACCGCGTGCCGCAGGGCGTTGGTGACGAGTTCGGAGACGACGAGGCAGATGTCGTCGAAGCGGTCGCCGACGTCCCACTGGTCGAGGGTGTTCCGGGTGAAGCGCCGGGCCTCGCGCACCGCCTCGAAGCGGGCCGGCAGGGCGCAGGAGGCGGCATCGGACACGGCCGCGGGATCCAGCGGCGGAAGGCCCTGCCGTAACGGCTTGAGCATGGTCGATCCATTCGTCCCCATGCGAGGCACTCCCGGGAATTCGCGGTCGTTGCGATGCAGCGGTGGCGCGGCACCATGGTTTCGGATGCGCAGAGCAGATGCAAGGGCAGATGCACGTGCACGCGACCGAAATGGCACTGCCCGTACCGCTTCTTGGCCATTTTTTCTGCCATCTTCCCCGGATTCCGCCAGAGGTCCGGACCTCTGGCCGGTCGGGATCCGGCAGAAACGGCCGGGGTCTTTCCGTTTCCGTAACCGTGCGAGTACTGCTCGGAGTGTTTTAGTGGCAGACTTCGGCCCCTGGAGACGGTTGGGGAGGCTGGCGAACGTGAGCGCGGGAGAGCCCGGATCGGTGGTGCGGCGGATGCTGCTCGGCTCGCAACTCAGGCGACTGCGTGAAGCGCGGGGGATCACGCGCGAGAAGGCGGGATACTCGATCCGCGCCTCCGAGTCGAAGATCAGCCGGATGGAGCTGGGCCGGGTGAGCTTCAAGACCAGAGACGTGGAGGACCTGCTCACCCTCTACGGCATCACCGACGAGGCGGAGCGCGAGTCGCTGCTCTCCCTCGCCCGGGAGGCCAACGTGGCGGGCTGGTGGCACAGTTACACCGACGTCCTGCCCAGCTGGTTCCCCACCTACGTCGGCCTGGAGGGCGCCGCCGCGCTGATCCGCGCCTACGAGGTGCAGTTCGTGCACGGCCTGCTCCAGACCGAGGAGTACGCCCGCGCGGTGGTCCGGCGCGGCATGAAGGGCGCGAGCACCGCCGACGTCGAACGCCGGGTCGCCCTGCGCCTGGAGCGGCAGAAGTACCTGCTCGCCGACAACGCCCCCGAGTTCCACATCGTCCTGGACGAGGCCGCCCTGCGCCGCCCCTACGGCGACCGCAAGGTGATGCGGGGCCAGCTCCAGCACCTGATCGACATCTCCGAGCGGCCCAACGTGCGTCTCCAGGTCATGCCGTTCAGCTTCGGCGGGCACTCCGGCGAGAGCGGCGCCTTCACCATCCTCAGCTTCCCCGAGTCCGACCTGTCCGACGTGGTCTACCTGGAGCAGCTGACCAGCGCCCTCTACCTGGACAAACGCGAGGACGTCGCCCAGTACGAACAGTCCCTGAAGGAGCTGCAGCAGGACAGCCCCGGGCCCGACGAGAGCCGGGACCTGCTGCGCGGGCTGCTGCAACTGTCCTGACCCGTTCCGGCTCCCCCGCCAACCCGCCCCAACTCCCCTTACCAGCAAGTAGGATGACGTTCGCTCAGGCATGCACGGATCTGGTGTCCGCTAGCGATTGAGGGATCACATGTCGTCCTACTTCACCGACCTGGCCCAGCAGTACATCGACGGCGAGTGGCGCCCGGGCACCGGCTCGTGGGACGTCATCGACTTCAACCCCTACGACGACGAGAAGCTGGCCTCCATCACGGTGGCCACGGTCGACGAGGTGGACCAGGCCTACCGGGCCGCCGCCCGCGCCCAGAGGAAGTGGGCCGAGACCAACCCCTACGCCCGGCGCGCGGTCTTCGAGCGGGCGCTCCGGCTGATCGAGGACCGCGAGCAGGAGATAGCCGACCTGATCATCGCGGAGCTGGGCGGCACCCGTGTGAAGGCCGGTTTCGAGCTGCACCTCGCCAAGGAGTTCCTGCGCGAGTCGATCCACCTCGCCCTGCGCGCCGAGGGCAGGATCCTGCCGTCCCCGACCGAGGGCAAGGAGAACCGCGTCTACCGGGTGCCGGTCGGCGTGGTGGGCGTGATCAGCCCCTTCAACTTCCCCTTCCTGCTCTCCCTGAAGTCGGTCGCACCGGCCCTGGCGCTCGGCAACGCCGTGGTGCTCAAGCCGCACCAGAACACCCCGATCGCCGGCGGCACCCTGCTCGCGAAGATCTTCGAGGAGGCCGGGCTGCCCGGCGGCCTGCTCAACGTCGTCGTCACCGACATCGCCGAGATCGGTGACGCCTTCATCGAGCACCCGGTCCCGAAGGTCATCTCCTTCACCGGCTCGGACAAGGTCGGCCGGCACGTCGCCACCGTCTGCGCCGGGCACTTCAAGCGCGCGGTCCTCGAACTGGGCGGCAACAGCGCGCTGGTGGTGCTGGACGACGCCGACCTCGACTACGCGGTGGACGCGGCCGTCTTCAGCCGGTTCGTGCACCAGGGCCAGGTCTGCATGGCCGCCAACCGGGTCCTCGTGGACACTGCCGTCGCCGACGAGTTCACCGAGAGGTTCGTCGCCAAGGTGAAGACCCTCAAGGTGGGCGACCCGCGTGACCCGGAGACCGTGATCGGCCCGGTGATCAACTCCGCGCAGGCGAACGCGATCTCCGGCACCGTCGAGCAGGCCCTCGCCGAGGGCGCCACGGCCCTGGTGCGCGGCACCACGACCAACAACCTGGTCGCGCCGACCGTGCTCACCGGCGTCCCCGCGGACTCCGCGCTGCTCCGGCAGGAGGTCTTCGGCCCGGTCGTCTTCCTCGTCCCGTTCGACGGTGAGGAGGAGGCGGTCCGGATCGTCAACGACACCCCGTACGGCCTCAGCGGCGCCGTGCACACGGGGAACGTCGAGCGGGGCGTGGCCTTCGCCAAGCGGATCGACACCGGCATGTTCCACGTGAACGACGGCACCGTCCACGACGAGCCGATCGTGCCCTTCGGCGGCGAGAAGCACTCCGGCCTCGGCCGCCTCAACGGCGAGACGACGCTGGAGGCGTTCACCACCGTCAAGTGGATCTCGGTGCAGCACGGCCGCAGCGGATTCCCGTTCTAGCCGTACCTTCTCCCGTTTCCCGGGGCCATTGAGGACAGCTTCTGTCCTCAATGGCCCGTAGCGTCTTCCGTGTCGGGGAAACGGCCCCCGGCGACCCGGTCCCACGAAAGGCGGCACGACATGGTCACGCACGTTCCGGCGGAGGCGACGGGCGACGAGCGCGGGGCGCTGCTGGCGTTCGTCGAGGAACAGCGCGGCGGGATCCGCCGGGCCCTGCTCGGACTGACCGAGGAGCAGGCCCGTACCCGCCCCAGCGCCGGCGAGCTGTCCCTGGGCGGCCTGCTCAAGCACGTCGCCGAGGTCGAGCAGAGCTGGCTGGCCCGGGCGAAGCAGGAGCCGCCGGCGGTGGTCCGCGACGAGTCGAACTGGCACGAGACCTTCCAGCTGGCCGGGGACGAGACGGTCGCCTCGCAGCTGGCGTACTGGGAGCAGGTGGCCGCCGAGACGGAGAAGTTCATCCGCTCCGCGCCCAGTCTGGACGACACCTTCCCGCTGCCGCCCGACCCGTGGTTCCCGCCGGAGGGCCGCGTCTCGCTGCGCTGGCTGTGCCTGCACCTGATCCGCGAGTTCGCCCGGCACGCCGGCCACGCCGACATCGTCCGCGAGTCCCTGGACGGCAGGACCGCGTTCGAGCTGGTGGCACTGGAGCAGGGCCGCTAGCCGTACGGCCCTAACCTGGACGGCATGTCAGCGATCCGTCTCCTCGTGCTGGGCGCGGTACGCCTGCACGGGCGGGCCCACGGTTACCAGGTCCGGGGCGACCTGGAGTACTGGGGCGCGCACGAGTGGTCCCACGCCAAGCCGGGCTCGATCTACCACGCCCTGAAGCAGATGGCGAGGCAGGGACTGCTGCACGCGCACGAGATCGCGCCGTCCACGGCGGGCGGGCCGCCGCGCACCGAGTACGAACTCACCGGTGAGGGCACCGCCGAGTACTTCGCCCTGCTGCGGGACGCGCTGGTCACCTACGACCAGCGGAGCGACGTGAAGACGGCCGCCATCGGCTTCATGGTGGACCTGCCGAGGGCCGAGGCGGTGACCCTGCTGAAGGAGCGCACCCGGCGGATCGCCGCGTGGCGGTCCTCGGTCACCGAGCACTACATCCCCGAGGAAGGCCCGGAACGGCTGGGCCACATCGGCGAGATCATGAACATGTGGGTCCACACGGCCGACTCCGAGGCCGAGTGGACCCGCGGGCTCGTCGAACGCATCGAGAACGGCGCCTACACCTTCGCCGGCGAGGGCGATCCGTTCGCCGGCCTGCTCGCCGAGGACGCGGCGCCCTAGGGGTCCCGTCCGGATCAGGGCGGATCCGGACCGGGCGAAACCCGGGCCGGCGCAACCCCTAGTGGTGGAACCCGGTCGCCGCGCCCTTGTCCCGGGTCAGCGGCCGCGGCTGCCGGCGCAGCTCCGGCAGCAGGCGGGTCAGGTCGTCCACGAACAGGTCGGCCAGGTCGTGGGAGAAGCCGTTGCGGCACACGATCCGCAGCGCGGACAGGTCCTCGCGGTGCGCCGGGAAGGTGTAGGCGGGCACCAGCCAGCCGCCCTCGCGCAGCCGCCGGGAGACGTCGAAGACGTCGTACGACGTGACGTCGTCGGCCGTGGTCAGGGCGAACACCGGGAGCTGGTCGCCGCGGGTGAGCAGCCGGAAGTCGCCGAGCGCCTCGATCCGGGAGGCGAGCGAGGTCGCCACGTCCCGGGTCGACCGCTGCACCGCCCGGTAGCCCTCGCGGCCGAGCCGCAGGAACGTGTAGTACTGCGCCACCACCTGGGCGCCGGGCCGGGAGAAGTTCAGCGCGAACGTCGGCATCTCGCCGCCCAGGTAGTTCACCCGGAAGACCAGCTCCTCCGGCAGCGCCTCCCGGTCCCGCCACAGAGCCCAGCCGACGCCCGGGTAGACCAGCCCGTACTTGTGGCCGGAGGTGTTGATCGACGCCACCCGCGGCAGCCGGAAGTCCCATACCAGGTCCTCGTCCAGGAAGGGCGCCACCATCCCGCCGGACGCGCCGTCCACGTGCACCGGGATGTCGAGGCCGGTGCGCTCCTGGAGGGCGTCCAGGGCCGCGCACAGCTCGGCGACCGGCTCGTAGGAACCGTCGTACGTCGAGCCGAGGATGCCGACGACCCCGATGGTGTTCTCGTCGCACAGGTCCACGGCGGCCTGCGGGTCGATGTGGAACCGCTCGCCCTCCATGGGGACCAGCCGGGCCTCCACCTCCCAGAAGGCGCAGAACTTCTCCCAGCAGACCTGGACGTTGATCCCCATCACCAGATTGGGCCGCGCCCCCGGGTACCGGTCGGCGTTCCGCTTCGCCCAGCGTCGCTTCAGAGCCATTCCGGCGAGCATGCACGCCTCGCTCGACCCGGTGGTGGAACAGCCCACCACGGCCGACGGGTCCGGCGCGTTCCACAGGTCGGCGAGCATCGCCACGCAGCGCCGCTCCAGCTCGGCCGTGCGCGGGTACTCGTCCTTGTCGATCATGTTCTTGTCCCGGCACTCGCCCATCAGCACCCCGGCCTGCGGCTCCATCCAGGTGGTGACGAAGGTGGCCAGGTTCAGCCGGGAGTTGCCGTCCAGCATCAGTTCGTCGTGGACCAGCTGGTACGCCGTGGCCGGGGGCAGCGGGGCGTCCGGGAGCCGGTGGGTGGGCGGGGCCTCGGTCATGCCGCCGACGGGGTCGGCCGCCCCGAAGAACGGGTTGACCGACGCCGTCCGCGCCTCGTCCCGCTCGGGACCTTGGTGCAGGGCCATGGGATGTGCCTTTCGGAGGGATCAGCGGACCGGGGTGCCGTCCGCGCGCAGTTGCATCTGCGGGCGGCCCGTCACCAGCAGCCAGGCGGGCAGCGAGGCGATGCACAACAGGGCGATGACCGCCGGGGAGGCGACCAGCACGGCGGCGGTGAACAGGCTCACCCAGCCCTGCCGGGTGACCGCCAGGAGCATGCCGAGGACGGCCGTGGCGACGCCCACCGAGGGGTGCACGGCCGGAACGAGCGCGTGGGCGGCGAGACCGAGGGCGGTGCCGATGAAGACGGCGGGGAAGATCCGGCCGCCCCGGAAGCCGCAGGACGCGGCGACGAGCAGCGCGGCCAGCTTCACCACCGCCATCGTCACGAACTGCCCCGCCGACCAGCCCTGCGGGTCACGGGCCAGCTCCCCGACCTCGGACAGTCCCTTGAACAGCGTCAGACGACCGCCCAGGGCCGCCAGGCCCGCCAGGACCAGCCCTCCGGCCGGAAGCATCAGCATCGGGTGCCGCAGCCGCCGGAAGGCCGCGTGGACGTGGGGGAAGGCGTACACCGCGCACAGGCCGAGCACCGCGGCGGCCGAGGCGATCACCAGCGCGGCCAGGACGTCCCCCGCGCGCGGGTGGCCCATGGGCGGCAGGCCCAGGTCGAAGGTCGGACGGGCCACCAGGGTGGTCGTGACGGCCCCGCACGCGCCGGCGGTCAGCGGGGCGAACAGGTTGTCCCACAGCCGCCCCCGTACGGGACGTCCCACCAGCGCCTCGGAGATGACCAGCGCCGCCGCCACCGGCGTGCCGAACAGCGCGCCGATCGTCGCCGCCTCCGCCAGCACCGGCCACAGGGTGCCCGGCGTCCGGGGCAGGAAGCGCCCGCCGAGCCAGGCCGCGAGGCCCACGTTCACGGCGATGACCGGGTTCTCCGGGCCGAGGCTCGGGCCGCCGGCCAGCATCAGCCCGGCGGCCAGCACCAGGCCCGGCAGCACCGTCGGCGGCAGGACCTGGGCGTCCATCCCCAGAGTGGCGGGGTCGGGTCCGGCGTGCCCGGGCACCTTCCAGACCACCAGCCCCACGACGACACCGGTGGCGGTGAGCATGATGAACATCCACAGCACGGAGTACGGGCCCACCCCGAGCGCGTCCGGCAGCGGTCCCCACAGCACCCGCTGGAGCCGCTCCGCGGCCGTGCTCACCCCGACGAAGACCAGGCTCGCGGCCACGCCCACGACGACGGCGGGCAGGATGAACGGCAGCAGAGCCCGCGCCGGGGCGGTCGGAGCGCTCGGGGATGCCTGCGTCGTCTCCTGGGCCACGGGCTCACCATAAGCGGACGAAACGCGCGCAACATCCCGAACCGGACTCCACTTGCACCTCACGTGACGTGAGGCCTCAGCGTGGAGGCGTACCGACGACAAGGAGCGGAAAGTGAGCTACTCCGTGGGACAGGTCGCGGGGTTCGCCGGAGTCACGGTGCGCACCCTGCACCACTACGACGAGATCGGGTTGCTCGTGCCGAGCGAGCGGACGTACGCCGGCCACCGGCGGTACGGCGACGCCGACCTCGACCGGCTCCAGCAGATCCTGTTCTACCGGGAGCTGGGCTTCCCGCTCGACGAGGTCGCGGTTCTGCTCGACGACCCGGACGCCGACCCGCGCACCCACCTGCGCCGCCAGCACCACCTGCTGACCGCCCGGATCGAGAAGCTGCAGAAGATGGCCGCGGCCGTGGAGCACGCCTTGGAGGCACGCACGATGGGCATCGACCTGACGCCGGAGGAGCGGTTCGAGGTCTTCGGGGACAAGGACCCCGAGCAGTACGCGGAGGAGGTCGAGCAGCGCTGGGGCGGCACCGAGGCGTACGCCGAGTCGCAGCGCCGCGCGGCGACCTACGGCAAGGAGGACTGGAAGCGCATCCAGGCCGAGGTCGACGACTGGGGCGCGCGGTACGCCGCCCTGCTCGCCGCCGGCGAGGAGCCGGCCGGCGAGGCGGCCATGGACCTGGCCGAGGAACACCGGCGGCACATCAGCCGGTGGTACTTCGAGGTGCCGTACGAGATGCACCGGTGCTTCGGGGAGATGTACGTCTCCGACGAGCGCTTCAAGGCGTTCTACGACTCGCTGCACCCCGGCCTCGCCGAACACCTGCGCGACGCGATCCTCGCCAACGCGGACCGGCGGGCGACGTCGTGACGTCCTGACGTCCGGGCCCGGGGCACGTCCCCGGGCCCGGACAGCGGCCGGCACCGCGCTGGAACCCGGGGCGGCCCCGTCACGTTGATAGTTTTGTACGGCGCCCCCCGACGTTCAGCCGCCGTAGCCGCCTTCACCCCTCAGGAGCCCGGACCCGTGATGACACTCGCCCTCGGCCCGAGCTGGCTGGATCCCAACTACCTGCTCGACACCTACAGCATCTGGGGTCTGCTGCTCATCGTCTTCGCCGAGTCCGGCCTGCTCATCGGCTTCTTCCTGCCGGGCGACTCGCTGCTGTTCACCTGTGGTCTGCTGATCACCTCCGGCGACCTGGACTTCCCGCTGTGGGCCGCGATCGCCCTCATCTGCCTCGCCGCGATCCTCGGCGACCAGGCGGGCTACATGTTCGGCAAGAAGGTCGGCCCGTCCCTGTTCAACCGCCCGGACTCCCGCCTGTTCAAGCAGGAGAACGTCACCAAGGCGCACGAGTTCTTCGAGAAGTACGGCCCCAAGTCGCTGGTCCTGGCCCGCTTCGTGCCGATCGTGCGCACGTTCACGCCGATCATCGCGGGCGTCAGCGGCATGAAGTACCGCTCGTTCCTGACCTTCAACGTCATCGGTGGCGTCCTGTGGGGCGCGGGCGTCACCCTGCTCGGCTCCTGGCTCGGCAACATCGGCTTCGTCAAGAAGAACATCGAGGCGATCCTCATCCTGATCGTCCTCGTCTCGGTGATCCCGATCGCGATCGAGTTCCTGCGGGCCCGGGGCAAGGAGAAGAAGGCCGCGCAGAACAGGCCGCAGACCCGGCCCGAGCCCCCGCGGCAGCCCGCCCACCAGCAGCCCGCCCCTCAGCAGCCCCCGGTCATGGACGACGCCACGACCCGCCTGCGGCGCATCGAGCCGGAGCAGCCGTACCCGGCGCAGTACGACCAGCAGCAGTACCCGCAGGGGCAGCAGTACCCGCAGGGGCGACAGCAGTACCCGCAGGAGCGGCAGCAGTACCCGCACCACCCCGGGCACCAGCAGCAGTACTGGGACGAGGGCGGCTACGACAGCCGGTACTACGACCAGCGGCAGCCCGGGCAGGAGGCCCCGCGGGAGCCCCACCGGCAGTACGGCCAGGACCCGTACCCGTACGACTACGACCAGGGCGACTACCGCGCCCCGTAGCCCCCGCGCCTAGAACCCGCGCGTCCGCTTCGCCGCCCGGCGCTTCCCGGCGGAGCCGACCCGCAGGAACAGCCGGAAGACCTCCGAGCCCAGGTTGACCCCGATCGCGATGGCCATGGCCAGCGACGCCGCGTTCGCCAGCGACACCAGACCCTTGTCCACCTCGTTCTGCGCCATGCTCAGCAGCCCGAAGTACGTCGCCGACCCGGGCAGCAGCGGTCCGATCGCCGCCGTCGTGAAGGGCAGCGCCGACGCGAACCGGTACCGCGACAGCAGCTGCCCGAAGAGACCCACCAGTCCCGCCGCCACGGCCGTGGACGCCACCGGCGAGATGTCGGCGACGTAGTGCATCGCGCCGTACACCGTCCACGCCACGCCCCCGTTCAGGGTCACCCAGAGCACGGTGGACCGTTCCTGCTGGAGCAGCACCGCGAACGTCATCGAGAGCAGCATCGACGCGGCGATCTGCACCACCGGCCGCTCGTTGATGATGAGCGCCGCGTCCGGGTTCAGCTTGCCGCCGACCTTGACGCCGAAGTACAGGACGATCAGGACGCCGGTGACGATGCCGACGAAGAAGTACATGACCTCCAGCAGGCGGGCGGAGGCGGTGATGTAGAAGCCCGTCAGCCCGTCCTGCACCCCGGCCACCAGCGCCCGCCCCGGCAGCAGGGCGAACAGCCCACCGGTGACGACGGCGGACGCCTTCACGTCGACGTGGGCCAGCGCGAACGCCACCCCGATCGCCGCGGGCGGCATCGCGGCCACCGTGAACTGGTAGAACTCCGGCAGCCCGCGCCCCGCGCACAGCCACGCCAGCCGGTCGCCGAGCATCGCGCCCACCGCGGCCGCCACGAAGACGAGCAGGCCACCGCCGACCAGCACGGAGGCCGCACCCGCGAGCAGTCCGCTCGCCAGGCTCAGCGCCCAGCCGGGGTACGGGTGCCGGTTGCGGCGGATCTCCGCGAGGCGCCGGTAGGCCTCCTCCAGGGAGACATGGGTCTCCGGGTCGGTCAGGTCGTCCACCAGCCGGAAGACGGCCGCCAGCCGGGTGTAGTCGGTGCCCCGCCGCCGTACCGTCCGGGACGCCGTCACCGGGTCCTCCACCAGGGACGGCTGGTGCGAGATCGACAGCAGCGTGAAGGTGACGTTCGGCTCGCAGCGGTCCAGGCCGTAGGACCGGCACACCGCGAACATCGCGGCCTCCACGTCCTCCGCCCCCTCGCCGCCCGCCAGCAGCAGCTCCCCGATACGCAGGGTCAGGTCCAGCACGCGCGGGACGGCCGGGCCGCCCTCCTCCTCGCGCTGCACCGGCTCGGGCGCCGGCCGCTCGGTCACCGGCATGCGCAGCATCGTGCGCATCCGGTCCTGCCACGGCGCGTCCTTGACCAGGCTGACCAGCGGCACCCCGGTGGCCGGCGTGAACGCGGTCGGCGCCTCCTTGGCGCTGTAGGTGCGCGGCAGGCTGAACGCCGACCCCTCCGGCTCGGCACTCGGCGGCTGCGGCGTCTGCAGCCCCTCGGGTACGGCGAACTCGGACGTGGTCTCCGACTCGTCGCCCCGGGGAACGTCGAGACCCCGGGGGATGGCGAACTCGGACGTGATCTCCGGGTCGTACCGCGCCTCGTCGGACCGTGGCTTGCGGTCCTCCGCCTCCGTCACCTCGCACCGCTCCCTGAACGACACCTTCCGTAGGCCTCAGTATGCGCATGAGTACGCAAACGGGCCGCGCCACCCCACACAGGGTGCCGCGGCCCGCGGAAGGCAAACCGGCCGGTCAGTGGCCGCCCTGGTCCTTGAAACGCTTGTAGGACCGCTCGATCTCGGCCTCGGCCTCGGTGCGACCGACCCAGTCGGCGCCCTCGACGGACTTGCCGGGCTCCAGGTCCTTGTAGACCTCGAAGAAGTGCTGGATCTCCAGGCGGTCGAACTCCGACACGTGGTGGATGTCGCGCAGGTGCTCCACGCGCGGGTCGGTCGCCGGGACACACAGCAGCTTGTCGTCGCCGCCGGCCTCGTCGGTCATCCGGAACATGCCGATCGCGCGGCAGCGGATGAGGCAGCCCGGGAAGGTCGGCTCGTCCAGGATGACCAGCGCGTCCAGCGGGTCGCCGTCCTCGCCGAGGGTGTTCTCGACGAAGCCGTAGTCGGTCGGGTAGGCGGTCGAGGTGAAGAGACGACGGTCCAGGCGGATCCGACCGGTCTCGTGGTCCACCTCGTACTTGTTCCGCGAACCCTTCGGGATCTCGATCGTGACGTCGAACTCCACCGGTGGCTCCTCCATGATCAACACATAGTTCTGGTGGTTAAGTGTCCCTCACGCAGGTGTGTGATCGCGAAAGGGGCTGGTGGTCGTGCCAGAGCTGAGGCCTTGGCGAGCCGCGAGACCGCGGATGGAGCGGATCGCGAACGCCGTGACGGCCGCCGGACCGCGCCTCGCGCGGCTGGCGAGGGCCGTGCGTGTCAGGCCTGTGCACCTCCCCCGTCCGCGGACCGTCAGGACCTGGCAGTACACCGCGGGCGCCGCCACCGTCGGCCTGGCGCTGGCCGTCGGCGTGGTGACCGTGGCCGGTCCCTGGGACGCCAACGGTCAGCGTACGGCCGAGCGGGACCGCGCCGCCGCCCTGGAGCGAGCAGGTGGCGCAGATCACGGCCGCTCCGGTACGGCCGCGGGGGCGCCCCGGCCCGCGCCGAGCGCCGGACCCGTCCTGACCGGCCTGGGCGGCACCACGGGCGCCGTGGGCACCAGGAAGGCGCCCCCGCGCGCACAGGCCGTCTCGGACGCCCTCGGCCCCCTCCTCGACACCCCGGCGCTCGGCGACGCCCACGCGGTGGCCGTCGTCGACGTCCAGACCGGCGAACGGCTGTACGACGCCGACGCCGGCCGGGCACTCGCCCCCGCCTCCACCACCAAGATCGCCACCGCGGTCGCCGCCCTGTCCGCGCTCGGCCCCGACCACCGCCTCACCACCCGCGCCGCCCTCGAACCCGACACCCGGGAACTCGTCCTGGTCGGCGGGGGCGACCCCACCCTCACCGCGCACCCCCGCGCCGACGGCTGGGCCGGCCTGCGCACGCTGGCCGCGGACACCGCGAAGGCGCTGGACAAGCGCGGCATCCACCGGATCACCCTGTCCTACGACACCACCCTCTTCACCGGCCCCGCCCTGCACCCCATCGGCGTCAACGACAACCTCGCCCCGGTCAGCGCCCTCACCGTCGACGAGGGCCGCACCGACGACTCCGCCAGAGGGCCGGTGCCCCGCGCCGCCGACCCGGCGGCGGACGCGGCGGCCAGGTTCGCGGGCTTCCTGAAGAACGCCGGCATCACCACCACCCACCCCGGCCCGTCCAAGGCCAGCACGCGCGCGCAGACCCTCGCGAGCGTCTCCTCGCCCCCGCTGTCCGCCCTGGTCGAGCGGATGCTGACCAACAGTGACAACGACATCGCGGAGGCCCTGGCCCGCCACACGGCCCTGGCGAGCGGGCAGCCGGCCAGCTTCGACGGCGGCGCCGAGGCCATCGCCACCCAGCTGCGGGGGCTCGGCCTGCCGATGGCCGGCGCCGCCTTCCACGACGGCAGCGGCCTCGACCGGGACGACCGGCTCACGGCCGACCTCCTCACCGCGCTCCTGGTCAAGGCGGGCGACCCGCACCGCCCCGGCCTGCGCCCCGTCCTCACCGGCCTGCCCGTGGCCGGCTTCACCGGCACCCTCACCACCCGCTACACCGACGGCGCCTCCGGCCTCGTCCGCGCCAAGACCGGCACCCTGACCGGTGTGAACACCCTCGCCGGCACGGTCGTGGACCGGACAGGACACCTCCTGGCCTTCGCCTTCCTCGCCTCGAACACCCCGAACGCCTCGGAGGCCCAGGCGGCCCTGGACAAGGCGGCGACGGCACTGACGGGGTAACCGGCGCCGGCGGACCGCACGACCGCGTGGCCGTACCGCCGTACCGCCGTGGGCAGGCGTTCCGCAAGGCCGGACGGGGCCGGGCGTGGCCCGCGGGACCGGGCGGCCGGGGGCGCCCTCACGCCCTGCCGGCCCCGGACGGCTGCCCCAACCGGTGCCGCTCACGTACGGTTGACAGCATGACTGGCTTCGGCGGCACCGCATCTCCCGGGATGGTCGACTGGAACCTCGCGGTGGCAACCGCGACACGGCTCGTACGCCCCGGTCCCGACGTCAGCCGCGACGAGGCCAGGGCCGTCGTCGCGGAGCTGCGCCGGCACGCGAAGGCCTCGGAGGAACACGTCCGGGGCTTCACTCGTATGGGCACCGAGGAGACCCACGACACCCCCGTCCTCGTCGTCGACCGCCCCGGCTGGGTCCGGGCCAACGTCGCCGGCTTCCGGGAGATCCTCCGGCCGCTCCTGGAGAAGATGCAGGAGCGGCGCGGCGGCAACCCGGGCAGCGCCGTCCTGGGCGCCGTCGGCGGCAAGGTGACCGGCGTGGAACTCGGCATGCTCCTGTCGTTCCTGTCCTCCCGCGTCCTCGGCCAGTACGAGACCTTCGCCCCCGCCACCCGCGACCTCCCGGCCGGCGAGAACGGCGGCGGCCGGCTGCTGCTGGTCGCGCCCAACATCGTCCACGTGGAGCGCGAACTCGACGTCGAGCCGCACGACTTCCGCCTCTGGGTGTGCCTGCACGAGGAGACCCACCGCACGCAGTTCACCGCCGTGCCCTGGCTCCGGGACCACCTGGAGGGCGAAATCCAGTCGTTCTTGGCGGAGACCGACGTGGACCCGATGGCCTTCCTGGAGCGCATCCGGGACGCCGCCCAGTCCCTCGCCGGCGGGCGCCCCGAGGGCGAGGAGGAGGACGGCGGCCGCTCCCTCGTGGAGCTGGTGCAGACCCCCGCCCAGCGCGAGATCCTCGCCCGCCTGACGGCCGTGATGTCCTTGCTGGAGGGCCACGCCGACTACGTCATGGACGGCGTCGGGCCGAGCGTCGTACCGACCGTCGCGGAGATCCGGGAGAAGTTCCAGCAGCGCCGCGCGAAGGGCGCCTCCCGGCTCGACCTCGCCCTGCGCAGGCTGCTGGGCCTGGACGCCAAGCTGAAGCAGTACCGCGACGGCGAACGCTTCGTGCGGGGCGTGGTCGACGAGGTCGGCGTGGACGGCTTCAACCGTGTGTGGACCTCGCCCAACACCCTGCCCACCAAGGCGGAGATCGCCAAACCGGCGGACTGGGTCGCGCGGGTGCACCGCAAGACCGAGTCGTGAACGGCCCGGGGAGGTCGTGAAACGAATCCGGCCGACGGCAGGCGAACGCCCCTCCAATCACCCGTCCGAGGGACCGTGAGCCATGCGTAGGCGTGCAATGCTCGGGGAACGGCCCGCTTCTGTCACCATCGACGCACTCTGAGTGACCGTCTCGGGCTCACCCCCCGAAAAACTTCATGAAGGGAACCGGACATGGGTCCCCATCCTGCGGTCGCGGCGATACGCCTGGCGGTCCGCCGCGTCCTCCACGACATCCTCAACGACCAGACCTCCCGCGTGCGCCCGGGCCCGCAGCTCGTCGGCGCGCACCCGGACCGGACGCCCGAGCGGCCCCCCTCCCCGCTCGTCCTCGTCGCGTGCTCCGGCGGCGCCGACTCCGTGGCCCTCGCCTCCGCCCTCGCCTTCGAGGCCCCCAAACTCGGCGTCCGGGCCGGCGGGATCACCGTCGACCACGGCCTCCAGCCCGGCTCCGACCTCCGCGCCGACGAGGTCGTCCTGCGACTGCGGGGGCTCGGGCTCGACCCGGTCGAGTCCGTCGCCGTCACCGTCGGCCGCGAGGGAGGCCCCGAGGCCGCCGCCCGCGACGCCCGCTACGCCGCCCTGGACGCCGCGGCCGAACGCCACGGCGCCGCCGCGATCCTGCTCGGCCACACCCGCGACGACCAGGCCGAAACCGTCCTGCTGGGCCTCGCCCGCGGCTCCGGCATCCGCTCCCTGTCCGGCATGGCCGCGGTCTCGGGGGCCGACGGCCGTTACCGGCGGCCCTTCCTGCAGCTCGACCGGCAGACCGCCCGCAAGGCCTGCATGGCCCAGTCCCTGCCCGTCTGGGACGACCCGCACAACGCCGACCCCGCCTACACCCGCTCCCGCCTCCGGCACGAGGGCCTGCCCGCCCTGGAGAAGGCCCTCGGCAAGGGCGTCGTGGAGGCGCTCGCCCGTACCGCCCAGCTCTCCCGCGACGACGCCGACGCCCTGGACACCTGGGCCCGCCAGGCCGAGGCCTCGGTTCGTGACGCCGCCGGCCTGCTGGAGTGCGCCAAGCTCTACGCCCTCCCGCCCGCCGTACGCCGCCGGATCCTGCGCCGCGCCGCCATCGAGGCCGGTGCTCCGGCCGGCGCGCTGTTCGCCCGTCACATCGAGGAGATCGACCGTCTGATCACCGGCTGGCGCGGCCAGGGAGCCATCAATCTCCCGGGCAGGGTCGTCGCCCAGCGGCAGGGTGGCAGACTGGTGATTCGGCAAGGCTGAATCCCGACCTTCCCGGAGCGACGCTCCGGCGGGCCGGGCGGCCGGAGGCCGTGTGTGCGGCCGGAGCCGGTGGCCGCGCTCGCGGCCGTAAGTGCGGGACGACCGAAAGTGATGCGGGTGGACGCGAAAGACATGGGTGCCGACCTCCAGCAGGTGCTCATCACCAAGGAAGAGATCGACGCGAAGCTGGCCGAGCTGGCCGCGAAGATCGACGCGGAGTACGCGGGCAAGGACCTGCTGATCGTCGGTGTGCTCAAGGGTGCGGTGATGGTCATGGCGGACCTCGCCCGGGCGCTGTCCACCCCCGTCACCATGGACTGGATGGCCGTGTCCTCCTACGGCGCGGGCACCCAGTCCTCCGGGGTCGTGCGCATCCTCAAGGACCTCGACACCGACATCAAGGGCCGGCACGTCCTGATCGTCGAGGACATCATCGACTCCGGGCTGACCCTGTCCTGGCTGATCAACAACCTCGGTTCGCGCGAGCCCGCGTCCCTGAAGGTGTGCACGCTGCTGCGCAAGCCGGACGCCGCCAAGGTCGCCATCGACGTCGAGTGGGTCGGCTTCGACATCCCGAACGAGTTCGTCGTGGGCTACGGCCTCGACTACGCCGAGAAGTACCGCAACCTGCCGTTCGTCGGTACGCTCGCGCCCCACGTCTACGGCGGCTGAGCCACTCGGCGCAAGCGCGCCGGGATGATCGGGAACCCCAGCGGCTCCCGGACCGTTGGAGCATGCAGAGACGGGATCCCCAGCCGCCGAAACGGCTCCGCGCGGCTTCGGGCAACAATGCTGGGGTACCGTCAGAAGAACTGTCTTATCAAACTCACTATGGCAGGAGGGACGGGGCGGCACCGCTCCGTATGGATGGACGTGAAGCGATACTTCCGTGGGCCGGTCATGTGGATCGTGCTGGCCGTCCTTGCCGTGGTCGTGTTGATGCAGGTCGTCGGCTCGTCCGGCGGCTACAAGACGGTGGACACCGGCCAGGTCGTGGCGGCGATCAACGACAACAAGGTCGAGTCGGCCAAGCTCACCACCGGTGACGAGCAGAGCATCAAGGTCACGCTCAAGGACGGCTACAAGGTCCAGGGCAGCTCCAAGATCCAGGCGAGCTACATCGGCGACCAGGGCGTGCAGCTGGCCGGAACGCTGCAGACCAAGTACCAGGAAAAGCAGATCACGGACGGCTACACGGTCTCGCCGTCCAAGCAGAACCCGTTCGTCGGCGTCCTGCTCTCCCTGCTGCCCTTCGTCCTGATCGTGGTCGTCTTCCTGTTCCTGATGAACCAGATGCAGGGCGGCGGATCCCGGGTCATGAACTTCGGGAAGTCCAAGGCGAAGCTCATCACCAAGGACACCCCGAAGACGACCTTCTCCGACGTCGCCGGCTGTGACGAGGCCGTCGAGGAACTCCAGGAGATCAAGGAGTTCCTGCAGGAGCCGGCCAAGTTCCAGGCCGTCGGCGCCAAGATCCCCAAGGGCGTGCTGCTCTACGGCCGCCCGGGTACCGGCAAGACCCTGCTCGCGCGCGCCGTCGCCGGCGAGGCGGGCGTCCCGTTCTACTCGATCTCCGGCTCGGACTTCGTCGAGATGTTCGTCGGTGTCGGTGCCTCCCGGGTCCGTGACCTGTTCGAGCAGGCCAAGGCGAACGCCCCGGCGATCGTCTTCGTCGACGAGATCGACGCGGTCGGCCGCCACCGCGGCGCCGGCCTCGGCGGTGGTCACGACGAGCGCGAGCAGACCCTGAACCAGCTGCTGGTCGAGATGGACGGCTTCGACGTCAAGGGCGGCGTCATCCTGATCGCCGCCACGAACCGCCCGGACATCCTGGACCCGGCGCTGCTGCGTCCCGGCCGCTTCGACCGGCAGATCGCGGTCGACCCGCCGGACCTGCAGGGCCGACTGGAGATCCTCAAGGTCCACCAGAAGGGCAAGCCGGTCGCGCCCGACGTCGACCTGTCCGCCGTGGCCCGCCGCACCCCGGGCATGACCGGTGCCGACCTCGCCAACGTGCTGAACGAGGCCGCCCTGCTCACCGCCCGCGGCGACCAGAAGCTGATCGACAACAAGGCGCTGGACGAGGCGATCGACCGCGTGGTCGCGGGCCCGCAGAAGCGGACCCGGATCATGTCGGACAAGGAGAAGAAGATCACCGCGTACCACGAGGGCGGTCACGCCCTGGTCGCGGCGGCCTCGCCGAACTCCGACCCGGTACACAAGATCACGATCCTGTCCCGCGGGCGCGCCCTCGGCTACACGATGGTCCTGCCGGACGAGGACAAGTACTCGACCACCCGCAACGAGATGCTCGACCAGCTCGCCTACATGCTGGGCGGCCGGGCGGCCGAGGAACTGGTCTTCCACGACCCGACCACGGGTGCCGCGAACGACATCGAGAAGGCCACCAACCTGGCCCGCGCGATGGTCACGCAGTACGGCATGACCGAGCGTCTCGGCGCGATCAAGTTCGGCGGCGACAACAGCGAGCCCTTCCTCGGCCGTGAGATGGCTCACCAGCGCGACTACTCCGAGGAGGTCGCCGCGCTGGTGGACGAGGAGGTCAAGAAGCTGATCGAGACCGCGCACAACGAGGCCTGGGAGATCCTGGTCGAGAACCGCGACGTGCTCGACAACCTCGTCCTGCAGCTGCTGGAGAAGGAGACGCTGGGCAAGGAGGAGATCGCCGAGATCTTCGCCCCCATCGTCAAGCGTCCGCCGCGGCCCGCCTGGACCGGCTCTTCCCGCCGCACCCCGTCCACCCGCCCGCCGGTGCTCTCCCCGAAGGAGCTGGCACTGACCAACGGTGCGAACGGCGCGACGGCGTCGATCAGCACGGCCAAGTCGACGGCGGCGGAGTCCGCCCCGGTGACGGAGCCGACTCCGGAGGACCGTCCGGAGAACTGACCGGCCGACCGCGCGTAGAGCGGTTCCGGCCAGCAGGGCCGGAATGAATGCCGCGCCCCCCGGGTTCTAGCCTGGAGGGCGCGGCATTTCGCATGTCCGCAGACGGAACGCGAGGAAGACGCGCGTGCAAGGCACAGGAACGAGGGACCAGATGACCGACCCGGTGACGCTGGACGGCGAGGGCCGCATCGGCGAGTTCGACGAGAAGCGCGCCGAGAACGCCGTGCGGGAGCTGTTGATCGCCGTCGGTGAGGACCCGGATCGCGAGGGGCTGCGGGAGACCCCGGCCCGGGTCGCACGGGCCTACAGGGAGATCTTCACCGGCCTGTGGCAGAAGCCGGAGGACGTCCTGACGACGACCTTCGACCTCGGGCACGACGAGATGGTCCTCGTGAAGGACATCGAGGTGTACTCGACCTGTGAACACCACCTGGTGCCGTTCCGGGGTGTCGCCCACGTCGGTTACATCCCGTCCGAGACCGGCAAGATCACCGGCCTGTCCAAGCTGGCCCGCCTGGTCGACGTCTACGCCCGCCGGCCGCAGGTGCAGGAGCGGATGACCACGCAGATCGCGGACTCCCTGATGGACATCCTGGAGCCGCGCGGTGTCATCGTCGTGGTCGAGTGCGAGCACATGTGCATGTCCATGCGCGGCATCCGCAAGCCGGGCGCGAAGACCATAACCTCGGCCGTGCGCGGTCAGCTGCGGGACGCGGCGACGCGGAACGAGGCGATGAGCCTCATCATGGCGCACTGACGGCACTGACGGCACTGACGGCACTGACGGTGCCTGACGTGTCTCACGGCGTCTGATGGTGCTGCACGCGCCGCCGGGCGGGGCCGGCGGTCAGGCCGCCGGCTCCGCGCCGGGGTGGTTCTGGTCGTCGTCCTCCGGGAGCTTGCAGACCCGCTCCAGGAACACGGCGGCCACTATCACGCCGACACCGGCCAGCACCGAGAAGCCGGCGTAGATCGCCTGGTCGCGGCGGGCCGGGATGTCCAGCTGCTCCAGCAGGAAGACGCCCGTGCCGCCGTACATCCCGGCGACGAGGGCGGCCACCAGGGCGCTGGCCTGACCGAAGACGACCGCCCGGGCGGCCATCAGGGGGTCGACGCCCTTGGCGCCGGGCCGGCGCTCGCGCTGGGCCCTCAGACGGGCGCGCAGCGAGAGCGCCGTCGAGAGCAGGACGACCGCGATCAGCGCGAGGACGATGGGCGCGGCCACGGGGACGCTGGGAAGGGTCCCGACCGAGTTCCAGAGGCGGGCGCCCGCCCAGGACAGGATGCCTGCCACGACGAACACGCCCGCCAGCACCCTGATGCGCAGCTCTCTCACGGTGTCCCTTCAGTTCCCCCGGACCGTCCCGGACGGTGATCGTCTTGGGCTTGGCCGTCTCGACGTCCTGACCGTCTCGACGTGACCCGTCTCGACCTTAACGACTACTCGGGCAGCCGGAGTTCCAGGTCCGCGCGCGGCGCCACACCCTCACGGGTGACGGCGGCCAGCAGATCGGCCACCGTGCCGCGGCCGGGGAGCTGCGCCCCGGGGTCCACGTCGTGCCAGGGCGCGAGCACGAAGGCGCGCTCGTGGGCACGCGGGTGGGGGAGGGTGAGCCGGGGGTCGTCGGAGGTGACGCCGGCGTAGGCGACGATGTCGACGTCCAGCGTGCGCGGACCCCAGCGCTCGTCCCGGACGCGGTGGAAGGCCTCCTCGACGGCGTGCGCCCGCTCCAGCAGGGAGGAGGGCGGCAGGGTGGTCTTGAGGACCACGACCGCGTTGAAGTACGACGGCTGGCTTCCGGGCTCGACGCCCCACGGCTCGGTCTCGTACACCGGGGAGACGGCCTTCACCCGGACGCCCGGGGTGTCCTCCAGGGCGTCGACGGCCCCCTGGAGGGTCTCCAGGCGGTTGCCGAGGTTGGAGCCGATGGAGATCACCGCCCACTTGGGGTTGCTCAGCGTCGTGTCGGCGGCGTCCACCTTCTCGACGACCGAGGCGGGCACCGGCTGGACGGTCGGGTCGCTGTGACCCTGGCGGAAAGGTCGGGTCATACTCGGCTCCGGGTGATGGTGACGGTCACGTCGTCGAAGGGGACGGTGATCGGCGCGTCCGGCTTGTGGACGCAGACCTCGACCTCCTGCACCCCTTCGTGCTTGAGACAGGTCCGGGCGATCCGTTCGGCGAGGGTCTCGATGAGGTCCACCGGGTCACCCTCGACCACGGCCACGACCTCCTCGGCCACGATGCCGTAGTGCACGGTCTTCGCCAGGTCGTCGTCGGCCGCGGCCGGCCGGGTGTCCAGGCCGAGGACGAGGTCGACGATGAACGTCTGGCCCTCCTCGCGCTCCTTGGGGAACACACCGTGGTGCCCGCGGGCCTTGAGGCCGCGCAGCGCGACACGATCCACGCGAATCACTCCTGCAATCGTCGGGAACGACCGGCCGGTACCGCGTGCGGGCGGCACGCCGGTCTCAGACGAATCTACCCGCGGGCACCGACAAAGCCGGGCCGCGGGGGCTTCGGCACCGGCTCCCGCCCGGAGGGTTCACCGCGCGTTTCCCCCGGGGAACCCGGCCCTGTCACGGACTGGTAGCCGCTTCTACCCCGCGGCAGGTGATGCGAACCACTCCCGGCTCAGGCGAGGGGGCCGCCGTCCGGATCCACGCCGTTCACGTGCTGGTCGTCATCGCCGTCGTCGTCGGTCTCTGCCAGCACCGGGGAGGCGTGGTGCGACCAGAGCTTCCAGCCGGAGGGGGTGCGCCGGAACACGTTCGTGGCGACGACGAGCTGGCCGACCAGCGGCCCCAGTTCCGCGCCCTCCTCGGGGGCGGGACCGCCGCTGAGGATGTTCTCGGTGCAGGTCACGAGCGCGGTGTCGCCGGTCACGGAGACGTGCACATCGGTGAGGAAGAACTGGATGTAGTCGGTGTTGGCCATGATCAGGGCGTACGACCTGAGGACCTCGCCGCGGCCGGTGAGCACCGGCCAGCCGGGGTGGACGCAGGAGATCACGCCGCTGTCCGCGGGGTCGTGGTAGGTCTCGTCCACGCCCAGGTCGGCGGGGGTCAGCCAGAGGGAGGAGACCTCCTCGAAATCGCCGCGTTCGAGCGCCTCGTAGAAGGCGGTGTTGGCGGCCTCCACCTGCTCCACGTCGGTGTGGGGGGCGCTCACCGGTCTCCGTCCGCCCCGCGCACGGCTGCGGCCCCCGGCGCCGTTCCCGTCGCACGCGCCCCCGGTTCGGGGGCTCCTGCCCCGCGCGCCCCGTCCCCGCCTGTTCCCGCCTCGCGTGCCTCCTCCACGGCCCGCGCCACGCGGACCGCGTCCGCGGTGGCGCGTACCTCGTGCACGCGCACCGCCCACGCGCCGGCGTGCGCCGCGAGGGCGGAGACGGCGGCCGTGGCCGCGTCGCGCTCCCGGGCGGGCGGGGGAGCGCCCCCGGGGCCGGCCAGGACCCGGCCGAGGAACCGCTTGCGCGAGGCGGCGACCAGCAGGGGGTGGCCGAGGGCGTGCAGGCGGTCGAGGTGGGCCAGGAGCGCCAGATCGTGCCCGGCCTCCTTGGAGAAGCCGAGACCCGGGTCGACGACGATGCGCTCCGGGGCGATGCCGCCGGCCAGTACGGCCTCCACACGCGCGCGCAGTTCGTCCACGACCTCCCCGACGACGTCCTCGTACACGCCCTTCACGTTGCCGCCCTGGAGGAAGCCGCGCCAGTGCATCACGACGAACGGGGCGTCCGCGGCGGCGACCACCGGGATCATCGCGGGGTCGGCGAGGCCGCCGCTGACGTCGTTGACGAGGGCGGCACCGGCCGCGAGGGCCTGTTCGGCGACGGAGGCGCGCATGGTGTCGACGGACACGACGACTCCCTCGGAGGCGAGGCCGCGCACCACGGGGACGACCCGCCGCAGCTCCTCCGCCTCGTCCACGCGCGTGGCGCCGGGCCGGGTGGACTCGCCGCCGACGTCGACCAGGTCCGCGCCCTCGGCGACGAGATCCAGGCCGTGTTTGACGGCGGCGGTCGTGTCGAACCAGCGGCCGCCGTCGGAGAAGGAGTCCGGGGTCACGTTCACGACCCCCATGACCGCGCACCGGTCCCATGCCGGAAGGCCGGCGACTCGGCCGCGCCCGCTGAGGTTGTTCATACGTTCAGCGTAGGCCCAGCGGAGTCGCCGGAACGCGCCGCGGCCCGGGCGGAGGCCCCCGGTGCTGGAGGGGGTGGGGGCTTCCGCCCGGGCCGGTCCCGGGGCCGTACCGCTTGGTGCGGGACGGCTCACGCTGCTCAGGCCGCTCGGACGTCCCGTTCGGCCACCGCGTGGGCACAGGGGCGCTGGGCGGACGGCCGGCGCCGGCGCAGGAAGCGCGGCAGGGCGAAGTTGACGAAGCCCTCCGCCTGCATCGCGGCGATGCCGATGCGGGGCAGGTCGGCGGAGGCCCGGTAGACCACGAACCGTGGCTCCCAGCGGGGCTGGAACTTGGCGTTGAACTTGTACAGCGACTCGATCTGGAACCAGCGCGAGAGGAACACCAGCAGCCCGCGCCAGGCGCGCAGCACCGGACCGGCGCCGATCTTCTCCCCGCGCGCGAGGGCGGAGCGGAACATCGCGAAGTTCAGCGACACGCGCGTGATGCCGAACTTCGGCGCGGCCTGCAGGGCGGCGACGATCAGCAGCTCGTTCATGCCGGGGTCGGCGCTGCGGTCACGGCGCATCAGGTCCAGCGAGGCACCGTCCTTGCCCCAGGGCACGAAATGGAGGATCGCCTTCAGGTCGCCGTACTCGTCCGACGCGTCGTCGGCCTTGTGAGCGGTGGCGATCAGGCAGTCACCGTCGGAGGGGTCGCCGACGCGGCCGAGCGCCATGGAGAAGCCGCGCTCGGTGTCCGTGCCGCGCCAGTCCTCCGCCGCCCGGCGGATCCGCTCCAGCTCGGCCTCGCCGAGGTCACGGACACGCCGCACCCGGGTCTCGTAGCCGGCCCGCTCGATGCGCTTGACCATCTGGCGCACGTTGCGCATCGCGCGTCCGGCGAGCGAGAAATCCGCCACGTCGACCACCGCCTCGTCGCCCAGCTCCAGGGCGTCCAGACCGGTCTCGCGGGTCCAGACCTCACCGCCCGTCTCCGAGCAGCCCATGACCGCGGGCGTCCAGGAGTGGGCCCGGGCCTCGTCCATGAAGCGCTCGATGGCACCGGGCCAGGCCTCGACGTCGCCGATGGGGTCGCCGCTGGCGAGCATCACGCCGGACACGACCCGGTAGGTGACGGCGGCCTTGCCGCTCGGCGAGAACACGACCGCTTTGTCGCGGCGCAGCGCGAAGTGGCCGAGCGAGTCGCGCCGGCCGTGCTTCTCCAGCAGCGCCCGCAGCTTCACCTCGTCGTCCTCGGTGAGGTGCGCGGCCGGGTGCTCGGGGCGGAAGGCCAGGTAGACGGTGGTGACCGCGGTGATCCAGCCGAGGGCGCCGAGGGAGAAGGCGACCGTCCAGGAGGTGTTGCCCTGGTAGTCGACCGGGCCCTCGAAGCCGAACAGACCGTAGATGACGTGCGTCAGCCGGTCGGCAAGACTCGGGTCGCCGATCGTCCGGTTCGGGTGGACGCTGACGATGACCAGGCCGAGGGCGAGCGAACCGGCGCTCATGAGCACGAAGTTGGCGAGCGCCCGCCACCTGCTGCGCGGGTCCGGCAGCGCCGCGAACTGGTTCCGGTGGCGCAGCAGCGGCACCAGCAGCGCGACCGCGATGAGGACGCCGACGAGCGAGTGCCGGTACGCGAACTGTGCCGCCGCGCCCGCCGGGAGCAGCGCGACCGCGGCCCGCCAGGCCCGGCGCTTGCGGCGCTTGAGCCCGTGCGCGAGCAGCAGCAGCAGCACGCCGGCGCTGAGCGAGAGCGCCGCCGCGAACGGGCCGAAGGAGCCCGGCAGCACCTCGGCGATGGCATGCATACGGCTGTGCCGGAAGCGGGGGAAGACACCCGCGGCGATGTCCAGGAGGCCCACGAGCGCGGCCGCTCTGCCGACCCACACGGGGACGGTCTCGGGGCGCGGGCCGCGCAGTATGTGCCGCGCCCGGCTTGATCGGCGCGGAACCCCGTCCGACATTTCCCCATCTATCCTGACAGACATCGCATCCCGTAGTTCTGCGAGAGACCTTGGACCCGGGCCCGATCGGGCGTCCGGCGACATTGCGCCCTCTAGGACGGTGTCACGGGGAGAGAGGTTCACTCCCCACCGGAAAGTCGGGTCAAAGGCCAAGGAAAGCCCCGGGCAAGTCCACGCGACGAAGCGTGGCCGCGCGCGGGCGGAAAGCGCAGGCAGGAAGCAGCCATGGGTCTCACGAGCAACAAAGTGCTGGTGCTGGCGATACTGATCGCCCTCGTGCTGTTCATCGGCACGGTGTGGCTGTGGCCGCGCCTGGCGCGCACGAGCTGGCGGGCCGTCAGCGGACGGGTCGGCCTGCTGCTGTTCACCCAGGTGGCCATCTTCGCCTGCGTCGGGCTCGCCGCCAACCAGGCGTTCGGCTTCTACGCCAGCTGGGCCGACCTGTTCGGCAGGGAGACCGACCAGGGCGTGGTCGTCGACCACTCGGCCCACGGCAGCTCCGGCGGCCCGCTCCAGGTGGTCTCCACCTCCGACGTGCCGGGCGTGCGCGCCTCGCGGCCGGAGACGGGCGGGCAGATCCAGAAGGTCGACATCGTGGGCCGTACGACCCGCATGGTCACGCCGGCGTACGTGTACCTGCCGCCGGAGTACTTCCAGCCGCAGTACCGGACCCGTACGTTCCCGGTGTCGGTCGTGCTGACCGGTTACCCGGGCACCGCGCGGTCGCTGGTGGACAAGCTGAACTACCCGAGCACGGCGCAGCGGCTGGCCAAGGACGGGCGGATGCAGCCGATGATCCTGGTGATGATGCGCCCGACCGTGGCGCCGCCACGGGACACCGAGTGCGTGGACGTGCCGGGCGGGCCGCAGGCGGAAACGTTTTTCGCCAAAGATCTGCCGGACGCCGTCCTCAGCCACTACCGGGCCGGGAAGCGGCCGGGCAGCTGGGGCGTCATCGGCGACTCCACGGGCGGCTACTGCGCGCTCAAGCTCGCCATGCACCACCCGAACGTGTACACGGCCGGCGCGGGCCTTTCGCCGTACTACAAGGCGCCGATCGACCCCACCACCGGTGACCTCTTCCGCGGTGACAAGAAGCTGCAGAACCGTTCCGACCTGTTCTGGCTGCTGGAGCACGAGGAGGCGCCGGACACCTCTCTGCTCGTCACCAGCAGCAGGGTCGGCGAACACAACTACACGTCCACGATGAAGTTCATCGAGCGGGTGCAGGCCACGAACCTGACCCGGATTTCCTCGATCATCCTGGAGAGCGGCGGCCACAACTTCAACACCTGGCGGCGCGAGATCCCGCCCACCCTCCAGTGGGTCAGCGGCCGGCTGTCCGACCGCTGACCCGGTGGCGTCCTGACACCCCGTGAAGCCTTGCGGATGGCTGTGTTTTTACGGGGCGGGGGCCCACGATTCGCCTACGCGCGGTAAGTTTCTGGCCATGCCACGTGGACGCCACCGCCATTCCCCGCCTCTGCACCGGCTGTTGCCCCCCTCGGCGATCGCCGGGGTCTCCGTCGTCTGCGCGCTGGGTCCATGGGTGTTCTCCGAGGCCACCGTGTTGCGCGCGCTGGCCGCGGCGGCCGCCGCGACGGCGGTCGTCGGCGCGGTCGTGATGCGCCGCTGGGACGCGCAGGCGGGCAAGCAGGTCGCCGAACTCACGCGCGCGCGTGCGGGTGACGAGTGGCGGCACGAGGAACGGGTCGCCGAACTGGAGACCGACCTGGAGGAGTCCCGCGAACTGCGGGCCAAGCTGGAGCAGCGGCTGCGCGCCAAGCGGGCGGAGCTGGCCGGCCTGCGCAACGAGCACGCGGCCCTGCTGCGTCGGTACGCCACCGCGGAGACCGAGCGCGCGAGCGCCCTGGAGGGGCGGCGGCTGCTGGAGATCGAGTCGTCGGTGCCCGCGTTGCCGCCCGCGCGGAGCGCGGAACCGCCGGCGCCCGGGACGCCGGAGGAGCGCGGTACCGAGGAGCGGCCGACGGTGTTCTCCCCCGAGGGCGCCCGGCTGTACGGGCGGGCGCTGAGGGCTCTGGCCCGGTTCGACGGGGGGTCTGCCGGCGGGGCCGAGGCCGAGGCGGATTCCGAGGCCGAGGTGAATGCTGCGGAGGCTGCCGAGGCGGAGGCTGAGTCCGGATGCGTCGGCTCGGGGACGGCTGAGCCGGTGGCGGACTCCGAGGGTGCCGAGGGCGTCGAGAGCGTCGCGGACACCGAGGGCGTGCTCGCGCTCACGGCTGAGCGGTCGGAGGCGTCGGGCCGGCCGGAGGCGTCCGAGTCGTCGGAAGCGGCCGAGCCGTCGGAGGCATCCGAGCCGGAGAGTGCGGAGAGCGCCGCCGCCGGGGGCGAGGCGGTCGCCAAAGGAGAGCACGCCGCGGCAGCCGTGACGGACGGCGCGGACGCCTCCCGGGCGGTCGGGGCCGCCCACCCCGCGGGGCAGCCGCCCGCCGGGCACTTCACGGTGCCGACCGCGGTGGCCGTCGTACCGGCCGCGCCCGCGCGGCGCCCGGTGGTCGAGGGCGGGTTCGACTTCTTCGGCACCCAGAAGGGCGCGCCGAAGGCCACGCTGGACTCGGTGCAGAACGAGGACCTCGCCGACGTGGTCGGCGCGGAGGCGCTCGCCGTGCACAAGGCCGAGTCGGAGGCCGGGTTCAAGCCGGCCGACGCGCGGTCCCGGGAGGTCGGCCAGGTCATCGACCTGACGGCACACGACGAGACCGAGCAGATCGACGTCCACGGCCTGCGCACCGCGGCCTCCTGAGACCCGTCAGCCCCGGACACCGGCACCGGCCCGGCCTTCCCGAGAGGGAGCCGGGCCGGTGGCGTCTTCGACGGGCGGACGTCGGTCAGTCGGTGGTCATCCAGCGGTCGGGGAGGGCCTGACGGCGGCCTGTGCGGGAGCGCTCCGCCTGATCGGTCAGGAGCCTGGCGGCGTCCTGGGCGTCCCGCAGCCGGGCCGTCACCGTCTTGCCGGCCCCGGTGTCCACATGGACGTCGGCGAGGCCCCAGCGGCGCCGCCAGGGCCCCTGGGTGAGCCGTACGCTCTGCACCTTCGCGTGCGGGACGAGCGAGAGCCGGCGGCGCAGCAGACCGCTCCGGGCGGCGAACACGGTGCCGGTGACCGCCAGCCGGTGCCCGCGCCACCACACCGGCACGCACCACCGCGCCCGGCGCGGCACCCGCGACAGTTCCCGGGGCACGGTCACACCGGGCAGTACGCGCGCGACGACCTCCTCGGCGACCGCGCGCGGGGCGACCGGTACCAGGACCGAGTTCTCGGAGCCGGCCACGTCCAGTTCCACCCGCACCCAGCCGCGCCTCCGCCACAGCAGCGGCTCCACGATCCGCACGGTCTGCACCCGCCCGGGCGGCACCGTCTCGTGCGTCCGGTCGAGCAGCCCGTGGTCGATGCGCAGCCCGTCCGGGGACTCGCCCACCGTCCAGTCGAACTCGGTGACGAACCGCCCGGCACTGCTCGCGCCGGCCGTGCCGAGCAGGGGCACGGCGCTCGCGACGACCGTCCACGGGTTGCCGGTGGCCAGCCACAGCACGGTCGGGACGACCAGCGCGGCGCACAGCGAACCCCAGGTGGCGCCCGTCAGCACCAGGGAGTGCGCCAGCTCGCGCGGCGGCACGCGCAACAGTGCCCGCGCCGGCGCCTCTCCGACCTCGCGCGCCGTCTCGGGCGCGAAGCCCGCCGCGCGCGCGAGCAGCTCCGCGCGCAGGGCACGCGCCTCCCGCTCGCCCAGGAACGCCAGCTCGTCCTTGTCGTCGGTCCCCACGACGTCGATCCGTAGCTTCGCGACCCCCGCCACGCGCGCGAGGAGCGGCCGGGAGACGTCCACGGCCTGGATCCGCTCCAGCCGGATGTGCGCGGTCCGCCGGAACAGCAGCCCGGTCCGTATGCGCAGCTCCGTGTCGGTGACGGCGTAGTGCGTGAACCACCAGGACAGGAAGCCGTAGAGGCCGGCCGCCGGCACCAGGACCGCGACGCCCAGCAGGAGCATCGTGCCGGTCAGCCGGGTCAGCTGCTCCTGGGCGCCGTTCGGGTCGTGCACCACCCAGCCGGCCAGCACGGCGAGCGGTGCCCACGCCCGCCGGAAGGGCGTGACCGGGTGCAGGCGGCGCTCGGTGACGGGCGGGCGCTGCGGTATGCCGTCGTCGGCGTGTCCGGGGGTCGTCACAGGCCTGCCGATCGTGCCTCGCCCAGCTCGGTGAGCCGGTCGCGCAGACGTTCCGCCTCGGCCGGGTCCAGGCCGGGGACGGTCGCGTCGGTCGCGGCGGCGGCCGTGTGCAGCTGCACGGTGGCCAGCCCGAAGCGCCGCTCCAACGGCCCGGAGGTCACCTCCACCAGCTGCATCCGCCCGTACGGCACCACCGTCTCCTCACGCCACAGCACACCGCGGCTGATCAGCAGGTCGTCCGCGCGCTCGGCGTACCGCCAGGACCGCCAGTTGCGCTCCAGCAACCACCAGCCCCAGGCGGCGAAGGCCGGCGGAAGCAGCGCGCAGGCCGCCCACGCGGGCCCCGCGAAAAGCCCCGGCAGCACCCCCGCGGCGACCGCGAGCACCCCGGTCCACACCACCAGCAGCAGCCGGCGCACCCTCAGCAGCCCCGGCTCCAGCCCGCGCCACACCGGCTGCTGCGCCGGCGCCCCGGCCCCTGCCGGGCTCTCCGTTCCGCTCCCCGTTTCCATGAGGCCAGCGTACGTAGGGGAAACTGGGGCCATGACTCCTACGACGGAGACCACGGTCGGCATCGGCGGCGCGGCGGAGAGCACCGACATGGTGCTCAACATCGGACCCCAGCACCCGTCCACGCACGGCGTGCTGCGGCTCAGGCTCGTGCTGGACGGGGAACGCATCGTGCGCGCGGAGCCGGTGATCGGCTACATGCACCGCGGCGCCGAGAAGCTCTTCGAGGCCCGCGACTACCGGCAGATCATCGTGCTAGCCAACCGCCACGACTGGCTGTCGGCGTTCTCGAACGAGCTGGGCGTGGTCCTCGCCGTGGAGCGGATGCTCGGCATGGAGGTCCCCCAGCGGGCGGTGTGGACGCGCACTCTGCTCGCGGAGCTGAACCGGGTGCTGAACCACCTGATGTTCCTCGGCTCCTACCCGCTGGAGCTGGGCGGGATCACGCCGGTGTTCTACGCCTTCCGGGAGCGCGAGGTGCTCCAGAACGTCATGGAGGAGGTCTCCGGCGGCCGTATGCACTACATGTTCAACCGCGTCGGCGGCCTCAAGGAGGACCTGCCGGCCGGCTGGACCGCACGCGCGCGTGCCGCCGTCGCCGACGTGCGCTCGCGCATGGACGTCTTCGACGACCTCGTCATCGGCAACGAGATCTTCCGGGGGCGCACCCGGGACGTGGGCGTGCTGGCACCGGAGACCGTGCACGCCTACGGCGTGAGCGGGCCCATCGCGCGCGGTTCGGGCGTCGACTTCGACCTGCGCCGCGACGAGCCGTACCTGGCCTACGGCGAGCTTCAGGACACGCTGAAGGTGGAGACCCGGACCGAGGGCGACTGCCTCGCCCGTTTCGAGGTGCTGCTGGCGCAGACCCACAACGCGCTGGACCTCGCCGACGCCTGCCTGGACCGGATCGCCGAACTGCCGCCCGGACCGATCAACCAGCGGCTGCCGAAGGTGCTGAAGGCGCCCGAGGGACACACGTACGCGTGGACCGAGAACCCGCTCGGGATCAACGGCTACTACCTGGTCAGCAAGGGCGAGAAGACCCCGTACCGGCTGAAGCTGCGCTCCGCCTCGTACAACAACATCCAGGCGCTCACCGAGCTGCTGCCGGGGACGCTGGTGGCGGACATGGTGGCGATCCTGGGCTCGATGTTCTTCGTGGTCGGAGACATCGACAAGTAGGCGGCGGGGGCCCAGGGCGCGGTTCACCGGTTGTGGGGGCGCGGTTCACCGGTCCTGCGGGGCCGGCGGGTCCTCTCCCAGGGGGTCCGTGATGCCCACCGGCTGGAGCAGCCAGCCGAAGTCGCCGAGACCACCCGGAGCCGTCAGCTCGGCGGCCTCGCCGGCGCTCGCCAGGGCGCGGACGTAGGCGGACGGATCCGTGGAGGCCAGCGCCAGCGGGGGGCGTACGCCGGTGAGACCCAGGGCGCGTAGAGCGGCGCGTTGCGTGAGCAGACGCGCAGGAGGAAGTGCGCGCGCTGGTGTGCGCGTCCCGTGCGCCGTGACCGGAGGTGCGTGCGCCGCGTCTTGAGGCGCGAGAGAGAGATCATGTGCCGTGCTGGGCAGCGCGTACGCCGGTTCGGGCGGCGCCTGGAAGGAAGCGCGCGCCGTGTCGGACGCCGTGCACGCCGTGTCGGACGGCTCCCGGATGGAAGCGCATCCCGTGCCGTACGCCGTGCGCGCCGTGCCCGAGGGCGCCCGGCCCGTACCGGGCGCCGCAGCGCACGCGTCCAGGGCGACGTGGGCCGTGATGTCGCACGACCCGTCCGGCACGGGTGCCGTCTCGCGACCCTCCCGGAACCCGGTGAGGGTGCCGAACGAGGGGCGCGCGTCCACGGTGTGGGCGTAGTCCACGGCCACCGCGAGCCCCCGCGCCACCCGGTCCACGGCCGCCGCCCAGGCCCGGTCCCGGGGCAGCCCGATCTCGGCCCGCAGCCCCTCCTCGGGCGGCAGCGGCCACCAGCGCGCGAGCCAGTCGGCCGCCGGGCCCCTCACGGGCTCCCCGAGCCGCTCGGAGCCGTCCTCCGCCACGAGCACCAGCCGGGGCACGCCCGCGGAGTCCACCTCCACGACGTCCACCGGGACGTTGTCCAGCCACTCGTTGGCGAACAGCAGCCCGGTGACCGCGTCCGGGAGGTCGCTCCGCCAGGTGATCCGGTCGTCCAGGCCGGCCGGGCGGCCGGCGATCTCCACGGCGTACACGCGCGCGCGTGCCGCCACGTCGGCCGGCAGCGCGGCGAGCACCCCGCCGGCCAGCTCTCCCCGCCCGGCCCCCATGTCGACGAAGTCCAGCACCTCGGGCCGGCCGAGCGCCGCGTCGACCCGGCACAGCAGCCCGGCCACGGCCCGGGCGAACAGCGCGGAGGCGTGCACGGACGTACGGAAGTGACCAGCCGGGCCCTCCGGGCGCCGGTAGAACCCGCCGGGGCCGTACAGGGCCGCCTCGGCCGCCGCGCGCCAGCCGCGCGGGCCGGGATTCCCGCGGCCGCCCTCCGCCGTCGTCTCATCCGTCACCGGACCAGACTAGGCGCACCGATGATCACGGTATCCACCTTGGGGAGTACGCGCGCCGAGCACGGATCGGCCCAACGGTTGACCCATGCACGCATCCGGTTTCCCTACTCTGGGTTACGTGCAGCGCCTTTATGACTTCCTCCGCCGCCACCCGGCCTGGGTCGACGCCTTCTGGGCCGTCGTCCTGCTCGGGGTGTCCGCGGTGAGCGTGGTCAACCTCGACGGGACCCCCGGCCACCAGGGGACGGTCCCCGAGGGCATGGCGGTGTCCGCGGCCCTGTCCGCCGTCGTGGCGCTGCGCCGCCGCTTCCCGGAGCCGATGCTGCTGGTCGCGCTCGTGATCGGACTGGCCCAGCTGGTCCTGGACGTCGAGACGACCGTCGCCGACTTCGCCATGCTCGTGATCACCTACACGGTCGCGGCGGTCGGCGCCCGCTGGGCCTCCCGGCTCGCCCTCGTCGTCAGCCTCTGCGCGGCGACGGTGGCCCAGATGCGCTGGCCGGAGGAGCAGGCCAGCCTCCCCGGGCAGGTCGCGATAGCGGTGTTCCAGACGGTGCCCTTCGCCCTCGCCTGGGTGCTGGGCGACTCCATGCGCACCCGGCGCGCCTACTTCGCCCAGTTGGAGGAGCGCGCGGCCCGCCTGGAGAAGGAGCGCGAGGCGCAGTCGAAGGTCGCGGTCGCCGCCGAGCGCGCCCGGATCGCACGCGAGCTGCACGACGTCGTCGCGCACAACGTGTCGGTGATGGTGGTGCAGGCCGACGGCGCCGCCTACGTCATGGACGCCGCGCCCGACCAGGCGAAGAAGGCCCTGGAGACGATCTCCTCCACCGGCCGCCAGGCGCTGGCCGAGATGCGCCGCCTGCTGGGCGTGCTGCGCACCGGTGAGCACCAGGAGAGCGGGGAGTACGTCCCGCAGCCCGACGTCGAGCAGATCGACGACCTCGTCGAGCAGTGCCGCAGCTCCGGCCTGCCGGTCGACTTCAAGGTGGAGGGCACCCCGCGCCCGCTGCCCAGCGGCGTGGAGCTGACCGCGTACCGGATCGTGCAGGAGGCGCTCACCAACACGCGCAAGCACGGCGGGCCGAACGCGGGCGCGAGCGTGCGCCTGGTCTACTTCGACGACGGACTCGGCCTGCTGGTCGAGGACGACGGCAAGGGCGCCCCGCACGAGCTGTACGAGGAGGGGGGCGCCGACGGACAGGGCCACGGTCTGATCGGCATGCGCGAACGTGTCGGCATGGTCGGCGGCACCCTGGACGCCGGCCCGCGCCCCGGCGGAGGATTCCGCATCAGCGCCCTGCTGCCGCTCAAACCGGCGCACTGACCGACCCCTGTCCCTCCCCGGTCCTCCCCGACCTTCCCTGACCCTCACCAACCCCGAACGGAAGAGACCCGATGACGATCCGCGTGATGCTCGTGGACGACCAGGCGTTGCTGCGCACCGGATTCCGGATGGTGCTCGCCGCCCAGCCGGACATGGAGGTCGTCGCGGAGGCGGGCGACGGCGTGGAGGCGCTCCAGGTGCTGCGGTCCACCGCCGTCGACGTGGTCCTGATGGACGTCCGCATGCCGAAACTCGACGGCGTGGAGGCCACCCGCCGCATCTGCGCGGACCCGAACCCGCCGAAGGTCCTCATCCTGACCACCTTCGACCTGGACGAGTACGCCTTCTCCGGGCTGAAGGCGGGCGCCTCCGGTTTCATGCTCAAGGACGTCCCGCCCGGCGATCTCCTCGCCGCCATCCGCGCCGTGCACAGCGGGGACGCGGTCGTGGCGCCCTCCACCACCCGGCGGCTGCTGGACCGCTTCGCGCCGATGCTGCCCTCCGCCGGCAAGGAGCCCCAGCACAAGGAGCTGGGGCGGCTCACCGAGCGGGAGCGCGAGGTGATGGTGCTGGTCGCGCAGGGCCTGTCCAACGGCGAGATCGCGGCCCGGCTGGTGCTGAGCGAGGCGACCGTGAAGACCCACGTGGGCCGCATCCTGACCAAGCTCGGACTGCGCGACCGGGTGCAGGTGGTCGTGCTGGCGTACGAGACGGGACTGGTACGGGCGGGCGGACACGGCTGACGACGACCGCGCGGCCCTGCTCCGGGACGGCTGACGGCTGCCGCGCGGGCCCTGCTCCGGGACGGCTGGCCGCTGCCGCCCGGGCCACGGGTCGAACGGTTGACGGTTGCCGCCCGGGCTCCGGTGGGGACGGCTGGCGCCCTGGTTCCGGTTCCGGCTCCGACGGCTCTGGCCCGGGCCTTGGGTCGAACGGCTGACGCCCGGGCCCCGGTGGGGACGGCTGACGCCCCGGTGTCGGCTCAGGCTCCGACGGCTGTCGTCCGGGCTCCGGCTCGGACGGCCGCCGCCCGGATGCCGGCTCCGACGGCTGCCTCCCGGCCCCCGTTCAGCGCAGGACGCCCTCGATGAAGTCGCTGCCCAGCCGGGCCACCGCGGACAGGTTCAGCTGGTGCTGGACGTACCGGCCGCGCCGGCAGTCGGTGATCAGGCCCGCCTTCTTCAGCACGCTCAGGTGCCGGGAGATCTCGGGCGCCGACATGCCGTGTGCGTCGGCCAGTTCGCTGGTGGTGTGCGGGGCGCGCGCGAGGTGCCGGCACAGCCGTATCCGCACCGGGTGCGCCAGCGCCTCCAGCCGGCGGGTGAGCTGCTCCACGGACGGGGCCTGCGGCCGGGAACCGCTCACGGGGTAGGTGATCGAGGGCTGCCAGCCGTACCGGTGCAGGACCAGCACGTGCGGCCAGCCGAGGCTGGTCGGCACCAGCACCAGACCTCCGTCACCGGTGGCGGTGCGGCCCACCAACAGCTTGTCGACCGTGACGAGCCCGGCCTCCTCGTCCAGCGAGATGGCTCCGGACAGGGACGCGAGGGCCTCGCCGAGCCCCTTGCGGCGCAGCAGTTCGGTCTTGTGCCGGGCGTCCGCGGCCAGCTGGGGCTGGATGCGGGCCCAGGTGTCGGCGAAGAAGGCGTCCTCGCAGTCGCGCATCAACTGCCGGAACCAGGCGCGCACGACGGGCGGGTCCGCCAGCAGGCGGCGCGTGAACCGCTCCTGTACGGCACCGCGCGCGGCGGCCAGCTCCAGGGAGCGCCGGCGCAGCTCCGGGTCGTCCAGCGGGCCGGGCTCCTGTACGTCGTAACGCAGCTGGCAGGTGAACTCGAGGGCGGCGTTGACGAACTGTTCGTCCGTCAGCTTGTCCAGCTGGTCCAGTTCCTCGGCGAGCGTGGCCCCGGGCAGCGCGCGCCCGCCCGGGATGCCGGCGAAGGGGGCGAAGACGTCCGAGAACGTCGAACGCCACAGGAAGTCCGCCTCGCACAACCGGTCGGCCAGCCCCGGGTCCAGCCGGGTGGACACGGCGGTGGCCCAGCCCTGCAGCTCCGGGTGGTGTCCGGGCTCGCTCAGCGCGTGCAGCGCCATCCCCAGCTCCGCCAGCGGGGAGGGCACGACGGAGACCCTCTCCGGGGGCAGACCGGTGATGTCGATGGTCACGCTCATGCCCCCATGGTGCACCGGGCCACCGACAGCGCCCCCGTGGATTGACGGCAGCCGTCAATCCACGGGACATCCGCGCCGACCAGGGGCAGCGTTGAGGACACCGGGGCAGCCGCGGAGCCCGAGCAGTCACCGATCAGCCACGTCCCGAGAAGGCCGTTCGCCATGAGCATCACCCAGCAGTACCTCCTCGACAGCTACCGTGCCCGCGTGCACGGCGAGCCCGGGCCGCCCGCGCCGGGCCACCACGACCTGCGCCTCGTCCGCGAGGTGCGCGACCACCGGCGCTTCCGCGCGGTCATCGCCGGACGCCCGGTGCGCGGGCGGCTCCGGCGCACCCTGAGCCGCTGGCTGGGCCCCCGCGCCCTCTAGGACCTCCCGGGCAGGCGGTCCACGAAGTCCCGTACGGCCGCGCGCACGTCGTCCGCCGTCCACTCGAGTCCCGCGGCCTGGACGCCGACCTCCGTGAACGCGAGCCCGGGCCCGCCGGCGTCCCAGGCGTTCGCGAAGAGCAGCACCGAGGTCTCCTCGGCCTGGCGCACGGCCGCCTCGGCCGCCACCTCCGGCTCGTACGGCAGCCAGACCTGGAACTGGTGGGTGTGCGGCTCCTCCGGGTGGACGCGGGCCCAGGGCAGCCCGGCCGCCGTGAAGCCCTCGCGCAGCGCGGCGGCCACCACGCGCGCGTGCCGTACGTACTCGGGCAGCCGGGGCACTTCGCGCTCCAGGCCGACGAGCGCGGACAGGACGGTCGGGAACTGCTGGAAGACCATGCCGCCGTACCGGTGCCGCCAGGTCTTCGCCTCCTCCACCAGCGTCCGCGGACCGGCGAGCGCGGCACCGCCGAAGCCGCCGACGGACTTGTAGAACGACACGTAGACGCTGTCGGCGAGGCCGGCGATCTCCGCCAGGGGGCGCCCGAAGTGCTCGGTGCACTCCCACAGGCGCGCGCCGTCGAAATGCACCACCGCGTCGCGCTCCCGCGCCGCCTCGACGGCCTCGGTCAGCTCCTCCCAGGTGGGCAGCACGAAACCGGCGTCCCTCAGGGGCAGTTCCAGCATCAGCGCCCCGACGGGCTCTTCCAGGTCGCGTATCTCGGCGGCCGTGGGCAGCCGGCGCCCACCGCCCACCCTGACCGGACGCAACCCGCTGACCTGGCTGAACGCCTGCCGTTCGTGCACCTCCGGGTGGGCCGCCGGGTGCAGGGCCACCGCCGGGTTGCCGGTGCGGGCCGCCCAGCAGCGCAGGGCCACCTGCTGGGCCATGGTGCCCGTCGGGAAGAACGCGGCGGCCTCGGCGCCGAGCAGCGCGGCGACCCGCTCCTCCAGGGCGGCCACGACGCGGTCGCCGTAGACGTCGGCCGGCTCGTCCAGGTCGTAGACCCCGTCCGCCGCCTCCGTCAGCTCCGTGAGGCGTTCGCGGAGCGTGCCCGTCCAGCCCCCGCGGGACAGCGTGCGCCGCGCCTGCCGCTGGGCCGCCCGGCGCCGCTCGAACCGTTTCCGCGCCGCCTGTTCCATGTCCTGCCCGTCCTGCCCGTCGTGCTCTGTGCGCTGTTCAGCCGTGTCGGTCATGCCGTGGATCATGCCGTGCCGGAGTGACCGGGGCACCGGGATAAGCGCCCGGCGGCACCGTCGGGCCGGCGTGGCGTAACCCACAGCCTGTGGACGGCCGGCCGCCGCCCCACCCGATAGCGTTAACATGACGAGAAATCGTCCGGTACCCAGAGCGGACTGGAACGGGAAGGCCGCCGTCGCGTGAGTACAGTCCACCAGCCAGACCTCAAGGACCGCCCCGCGCGGCTCACCGTCGGTGTCGTCGGCGCCGGTCGCGTGGGCCCCGCGCTGGCCGCGTCCCTCCAGCTCGCCGGGCACCGCCCGGTCGCCGTCTCCGGAGTCTCCGACGCCTCTCGCAGGCGCGCCGAGGCCATGCTCCCGGACGTCCCGCTGGTGCCGCCCGCCGAGGTGCTCCAGCGTGCCGACCTGGTGCTGCTCACCGTCCCCGACGACGCCCTGCCCGGCCTGGTCGCCGGCCTCGCCGAGACCGGCGCGGTACGGCCGGGACAGCTGCTCGTGCACACCTCCGGCCGGTACGGCACCAAGGTGCTGGACCCGGCCCTGCGCGCGGGCGCGCTGCCCATGGCCCTGCACCCGGCGATGACCTTCACCGGCACCCCGGTCGACGTGCAGCGCCTGGCCGGCTGCTCGTTCGGCGTCACCGCGCCCGAGGAGCTGCGGCTGGCCGCCCAGGCCCTCGTCATCGAGATGGGGGGCGAGCCGGAGTGGATCAGCGAGGAGAACCGCCCGCTGTACCACGCGGCCCTCGCCCTCGGCGCCAACCACCTGGTGACCCTGGTCGCCCAGTCCATGGAGCTGCTGCGCACGGCCGGTGTGGAGGCACCTGACCGGATGCTCGGCCCGCTGCTCGGCGCCGCCCTGGACAACGCCCTGCGCTCCGGCGACGCCGCCCTGACCGGGCCCGTCGCGCGCGGGGACGCCGGTACGGTCGCCGCGCACGTCACCGAGCTGCGCAGGCACGCCCCGCAGGCCGTGGCGGGCTACCTGGCGATGGCCCGCGCGACCGCCGACCGCGCGCTCGCCCAGGGCCTGCTGAAGCCGGAACTCGCCGAGGACCTCCTGGGGGTACTCGCCGACGGAGGCCACGCGAGCCACGCACGCCGGGGAGACGAGGGAACCGACGGCACGACCGGCACCGAGGGGAACGACCGATGACCACCGCCCTGCTCAGCACCGCCGCGGAGCTGCACGCGCGCGTGCGCCACGGCCGCCGTGCCGTCGTGATGACCATGGGCGCCCTGCACGAGGGCCACGCGACCCTGATCCGCACCGCGCGGGAGACCGCCGGCCCGGACGGCGAGGTCGTCGTCACGGTCTTCGTGAACCCGCTGCAGTTCGGCGCCGGGGAGGACCTCGACCGCTACCCGCGCACCCTCGACGCCGACCTCAAACTCGCCGAGCAGGCGGGCGCGGACGCGGTGTTCGCACCCTCCGTCGACGAGGTCTACCCGGGCGGCCAACCCCAGGTGCGCGTCTCCGCGGGCCCCATGGGCGAGCGCCTGGAGGGAGCCTCGCGGCCCGGGCACTTCGACGGGATGCTCACCGTCGTCGCCAAGCTGCTGCACCTCACCCGCCCGGACGCCGCCCTGTTCGGGCAGAAGGACGCCCAGCAGCTGGCCCTGATCCGGCGCATGGTGCGCGACCTGAACTTCGGCGTCGACATCGTCGCCGTACCGACCGTGCGCGAGGAGGACGGGCTCGCCCTGTCCAGCCGCAACCGCTACCTCTCGCCGGACGAGCGCCGTACCGCGCTCGCGCTGTCCCGCGCGCTGTTCGCCGGCCGGGACCGGCACGCGGCACAGGAGGCGCTGCGCGCGCGGGCCCGCGAAGTGCCCTCCACGCGCGCGCGTGCCGAGGCGCTGAGCGCCATAGGGGAGTCCCGCGCGGCGGCCGACGCGCACGCGGTGGCCACCGCCGCGCCCGGCGGCCCCGCGGCCGTCCGCGCCGCCGCCCGCCAGGTGCTGGACGAGGCCGTGCGACTCGACCCGCCGCTGCGGCTGGACTACCTCGCACTGGTCGACCCCGCCGACTTCACCGAGATCGGCGACGGCTTCACCGGCGAGGCCGTCCTCGCCGTCGCCGCCCGGGTCGGCACGACCCGGCTGATCGACAACCTCCCTCTCACTTTCGGAGCCGCCTCGTGACCAGCACAGGCATACGACTGCACGCACCCGCACCCGGCTGGGCCATCTCCGCGGACGTGGTCGTCGTCGGCTCCGGCGTGGCCGGCCTGACCGCGGCGCTGCGCTGCGAGGCGGCCGGCCTCAGCACGGTCGTCGTCACCAAGGCCCGCCTGGACGACGGCTCCACCCGCTGGGCGCAGGGCGGCATCGCCGCCGCCCTCGGCGAGGGCGACACCCCCGAGCAGCACCTGGGCGACACCCTGGTCGCGGGCGCGGGCCTGTGTGACGAGGAGGCCGTACGGATCCTCGTCACCGAGGGCCCCGACGCGGTACGGCGGCTGATCTCCACCGGCGCACACTTCGACACCGACGACCGCGGCGACATCCACCTCACCCGCGAGGGCGGCCACCACCGGCGCCGGATCGCGCACGCGGGCGGCGACGCGACCGGCGCGGAGGTCTCCCGGGCGCTCGTCGGGGCCGTCCACGCGCGCGGGGTGCGCACGATCGAGAACGCCCTGGTGCTGGACCTGCTGACGGACGCCGAGGGCCGTACGGCCGGTGTCACCCTGCACGTGATGGGCGAGGGCCAGCACGACGGCGTGGGCGCCGTGCACGCCCCCGCGGTGGTCCTCGCGACCGGCGGCATGGGCCAGGTGTTCTCCGCGACCACCAACCCGTCGGTGTCGACCGGCGACGGAGTGGCGCTGGCGCTGCGGGCGGGCGCCGAGGTCAGCGACCTGGAGTTCGTGCAGTTCCACCCGACCGTGCTCTTCCTCGGCCCGGATGCCGAGGGGCAGCAGCCGCTCGTCTCCGAGGCGGTGCGGGGCGAGGGCGCCCACCTGGTCGACGCGGACGGCGTGCGCTTCATGGTCGGCCAGCACGAGCTGGCGGAGCTGGCGCCGCGCGACATCGTCGCCAAGGGCATCCTGCGGCGGATGCTGGAGCAGGACGCCGAGCACATGTTCCTCGACGCGCGGCACTTCGGCGCGGACATGTGGGAGCACCGTTTCCCGACCATCCTGGCCGCCTGCCGGGCCCACGGCATCGACCCGGTCACCGAGCCCATCCCGATCGCCCCGGCCGCCCACTACGCCTCCGGAGGCGTCCGCACCGACGCGCGGGGCCGGACCACCGTGCCCGGCCTGTACGCGTGCGGCGAGGTCGCCTGCACCGGCGTGCACGGCGCCAACCGGCTCGCCTCCAACTCCCTCCTCGAAGGGCTGGTGTACGCCGAGCGGATCGCCGCCGACATCGCCGCCGCCCACGCGGACGGCGGCCTCCACGCGCGCGTGCCCGCAGCGGTCCCGGACCCCGGGAAGCCCGCGCACCCGCTGCTCGCCCCCGAGACCCGGTTCGCCATCCAGCGGATCATGACCGAGGGCGCCGGTGTGCTGCGCTCCGAAGGGTCCCTCGCCAGGGCCGCGGACCAGCTCCAGAAGCTCCACACCGAGGCCCGCGACGCTCTCCGGGAGAACGGCAAGACCGCCGAGCCCGGCGTGGACACCTGGGAGGCGACGAACCTCCTGTGCGTGGCCCGGGTCCTGGTCGCCGCGGCCCGGCTGCGCGAGGAGACCCGCGGCTGCCACTGGCGCGAGGACCACGCCGAGCGGGACGACACCGACTGGCGGCGCCACATCGTCGTACGGCTCAACCCGGACCGGTCGCTGGCCGTCCGCACCACCGACACCGCAGACTTCCCCCCTATCCGGTAACAGCGCCCCAGGAGCAGTGACAGACGTGAGCACCGACGACCTTCCCCTCGCCCCGACCGGCGGCTGCGGCGACGGCTGCGCCTGCGGCGCGGAGAGTGACGAGGAAGCCGCAGAGTACGCGGAGTGCGGGCTCGACCCCGCGCTCGCCGAGCTGCTGGCAGCTGCCGGACTCGACCCCGTGGAGGTCGAGGACATCGCCAACGTCGCCATCCAGGAGGACCTGGACGGCGGTGTGGACGTGACGACCGTGTCCACCATCCCCGAGGACGCGGTGGCCACCGCCGACTTCACCGCGCGCGAGGCGGGCGTCGTGGCCGGCCTGCGGATCGCCGAGGCCGTGCTCTCCGTGGTCTGCACGGACGAGTTCGAGGTCGAGCGGCACGTCGAGGACGGCGACCGGATCGAGGCCGGGCAGAAGCTGCTCTCGGTCACCACGCGCACGCGTGACCTGCTCACCGCGGAGCGCAGCGCGCTGAACATCCTGTGCCGGCTGTCCGGCATCGCGACCGCCACGCGCGCGTGGGCGGACGTGCTGGAGGGCACCAAGGCGCGCGTGCGCGACACCCGCAAGACGACCCCGGGCCTGCGCTCGCTGGAGAAGTTCGCCGTCCGCTGCGGCGGGGGCGTCAACCACCGCATGTCGCTCTCGGACGCGGCCCTGGTGAAGGACAACCACGTGGTCGCCGCCGGCGGCGTCGCGCAGGCCTTCAAGGCCGTACGGGAGGCCTTCCCGGAGGTGCCGATCGAGGTGGAGGTCGACACCCTGCACCAGCTGCGCGAGGTCGTGGACGCGGGTGCCGACCTGATCCTGCTGGACAACTTCACCCCCGGCGAGTGCGAGGAGGCCGTCGGCATCGTCGGCGGCCGGGCGCTGCTGGAGGCCTCCGGCCGGCTGACGCTCGCCACCGCGCGCGCGTACGCCGAGACCGGCGTGGACTTCCTGGCCGTGGGCGCCCTCACGCACTCCTCGCCGATCCTGGACATCGGCCTGGACCTGCGCGAGGCGGAGTAACGGCCATGCTGCTCACGATCGACGTCGGCAACACACACACCGTCCTCGGCCTGTTCGACGGCGAGGACATCGTCGAGCACTGGCGCATCTCCACGGACGCGCGCCGGACGGCGGACGAGCTGGCGGTGCTGCTCAAGGGCCTGATGGGCATGCACCCGCTGCTCGGCGAGGAACTGGGCGACGGCATCGACGGCATCGCGATCTGCGCGACCGTCCCCTCGGTCCTGCACGAACTGCGCGAGGTCACCCGGCGGTACTACGGCGACGTGCCCGCCGTCCTCGTGGAGCCGGGCGTGAAGACGGGCGTGCCGATCCAGTTCGACAACCCCAAGGAGGTCGGCGCCGACCGCATCATCAACGCGGTCGCGGCGAACGAGCTGTACGGCGGCCCGGCGATCGTCGTCGACTTCGGCACGGCGACCACCTTCGACGCGGTCTCCGCGCGCGGGGAGTACGTCGGCGGGGTCATCGCCCCCGGCATCGAGATCTCGGTGGAGGCCCTGGGCATCAGGGCCGCGCAGCTGCGGAAGATCGAGGTGGCCCGGCCGCGGAACGTGATCGGCAAGAACACCGTGGAGGCCATGCAGTCGGGCGTCGTGTTCGGCTTCGCCGGGCAGGTCGACGGGGTGGTCGGCCGGATGGCCCGGGAGCTGGCCGACGATCCCGACGACGTCACGGTGATCGCCACGGGCGGGCTCGCGCCGGTGGTGCTGGGGGAGTCCTCGGTGATCGACGAGCACCAGCCGTGGCTGACGCTCATCGGGCTGCGCCTGGTCTACGAGCGGAACGTGTCGCGGCTGTGAGGGACGGCCGGTGCCCGCTCGGGCACCGGCCCCCGCCGGTGGCACCGGACGAGGGAAACCCGGAACGACACGCGGCACAACAGCATCCGGATTCGACACTTTTGTCCGATTAGTTCGGTAGCGTCGCCGCATGCCCACGCCATACGGATCCCGCGGCGGCATGGCGTTCGGCGTGGAGGAGCTGCGTGTGCTCCGCCGCGCCCTCGCCCTCGCCCTCCACCCCGGCCACGCCTCCGCCGAGGACGTGCAGGACTGTTTCCGGCTCGCCGAGTCGCTCGACGAGGCGATGTGCGAGGGGGCCAGGCTGCGCGCCTTCCTGGTGGCCGACCTGGGCCGCTACCGGGCCGCCCTGCCGGGCACCGCCGCCGGTTACCTGAGCCTTCTGGAGGAGGCGCTCGGCGCCGGGCACCGGCCGACGCCGGACGACCTCGCCGCGCTCCGGGCGCTGCGCGGGAACCCCGCGGCCGCGGCCCTGCTGGACCGCTGCCGGACGCTGGCCGAGCAGGACGTACGGGCCCGGTTCGCGCAGGGCGCCCGCAAGGTGCCGGCGCCCGCCGTACCGCCCGCGCGGACCCGCCTGCTGGCCCTTGCGGGCGGCGCGGGGGACCCCGGGGTCCGCCTGGGCGAGGGAGAGGCCGAGGAGCCGTCCAGGGCCCCGCAGGAGCCCGCGGAGAAGCCCGGCCCCCAGCCGGCCCCCGCCCCCGGGGAGCGTCCGGCCCCGAGGCGCCCCATCCCCACCCCGGGCGAGGTCTTCCCGCGCGGCAAGCCGGCCCCGCCGTCCGACCCGGAGCCCCGCCGGCTGGCCGCGGGCTAGCCCACGCCGGACGCGCCCGCCGACCCGCACACCGTGCGGCTTCCGAGCCCCGGTGGCGGCCGCACGGCCCGCTCACCCGTGTGGCCTCCCCGGCTCCGGCGATCGGGTGCACCCCGTACCTTTCGGGGCTTTCGGCCTGGCTACTCTGGAGGCATGGACTATGTCTCCGCGCTCGTGCCCCCGGTCGTCATGGCCGTGTTCTTCATCGGTGTGGTCAGGGTGATCGTGAAGACCCAGGGCGGGGCCGCCAAGGCCAAGGAGGACGCGGCCGTCGACGCCGCCCTCGCGCGCGCGGAGACCGCGCCGAAGACCTCCGCGGGCGACGCCTGAGCGACTTCCGGGAGCGAGGCCCGAGCGGTCCCCGAGCGGCGCGACGGGCCGCTCGCCCCGCGGTCGTACGCCCTTTTTGTTCGCGTTTGTAGCCCTAGTGCACGTCCGGCACGCCATTGCCGGGATCTCCCACTATTGTTCTGAGGTGTGCCTCGCCCATTGGGAGAACTCGAAGACGCGGTCATGACGCGAGTGTGGAAGTGGAACCGCCCGGTGACCGTTCGAGAAGTCCTGGAAGACCTCCAGCAGGAACGCTCCATCGCGTACACCACCGTGATGACGGTTTTGGACAATCTCCATCAGAAGGGCTGGGTGCGCCGCGAGGCGGAAGGCCGGGCCTATCGATATGAAGCCGTGTCGACTCGTGCTGCGTACGCCGCCGCCCTCATGAACGACGCCTGGTCGCAGAGCGACAACCCCGCCGCCGCACTCGTCGCCTTCTTCGGCATGATGAGCGAGGAACAGCGACAGGCCCTCAGGGACGCCGTACGCATCGTGCAGGGTCCGGAAGAAACCCGGGAAGCCCCCGAACCCCGCCGACAGGAAGCCCCGGAAGCACGCCAAGAGGAGAACCCCGGCTCGGCGGAGGGCGCGGACGGGCGATAGCGTCCGCTCATGTCAGCAGAGCGTCCCGAAGTCCCCGCAAAAGCCATCACCGTCCGCCGGGCCCGGACCAGCGATGTCCCCGCCGTGCGCCGGCTCCTCGACGCCTACGCCCGTGACCGCATCCTGCTCGACAAAGCCACGGTCACGCTTTACGAGGACATCCAGGAGTTCTGGGTCGCGGAACGCGACGACAACGCCGAGGTGGTCGGCTGCGGCGCGCTGCACGTCATGTGGGAGGACCTCGCGGAAGTCCGGACCCTGGCGGTGAAGCCCGGCCTCAAGGGCGCCGGCGTCGGACATCAGGTGCTGGAGAAGTTGCTCCAGACCGCGCGCTGGCTCGGCGTTCGGCGCGTTTTCTGCCTGACCTTCGAAGTGGACTTCTTCGGGAAGCACGGCTTCGTGGAGATCGGCGAGACGCCGGTCGACACCGATGTCTACGCGGAGCTGTTGCGTTCCTATGACGAGGGCGTCGCCGAGTTCCTGGGTCTCGAACGAGTGAAGCCGAACACCTTGGGCAACAGCCGGATGCTTCTGCATCTGTGATCGCCATTGCCCCGGTTCCCTATGTCCGAAACGCGCATGTTTCCGGAGGTGGGCGCTCCGTCGGCCCACTCCCGAGGGTTTGTGTTTTTCCGGCAAAAGCGGTTTGCTTTCCGACGTACTGCAGTACTGCATATAACAGGGGCGGCGAAACGGCGGACGCCGCACACCCCTGGCCCTCAACGTTATCGATGAAAGGAAATGCGGTGGCACAGAAGGTTCAGGTCCTTCTTGTCGACGACCTCGACGGCGGCGAGGCGGACGAGACCGTGACGTTCGCGCTGGACGGCAAGACGTACGAGATCGATCTCACGACTGCCAATGCGGACAAGCTGCGCAGCCTTCTTGATCCCTATGTGAAGGGCGGCCGGCGTACCGGTGGCCGTGCTTCCGGTGGGCGTGGAAAGGCGCGTGCCGCTTCCGGCGGCAACCAGGACACCGCGGCGATCCGCGCCTGGGCGAAGGAGAACGGTTACGAGGTCAACGACCGCGGCCGCGTTCCCGCGTCCATCCGCGAGGCCTACGAGAAGGCCAACGGCTGATCCCGTCGGCCGGCGGGGTGTCCGGCGCACACGCGCCGCAGCCGGACCCGGTGACACCGTGCTGCCACCGTGTCCACCAGTCGTACGAGATCGGGGGCGCTCCCCTCGCGTCCCACGGGAGTGGCCGGTCCGGCCGGCATGGCCGGCAGCGAAGCCTCGACCCCGCGCCCCGGCCCGGGGGGCCGCAGCCACACGGCGGCCCCCTGCACGGATCCTGGCGCTCCGGCGGCCCCGGCGGGCGGCCTCGGCGCCTCCAGCGTGCCGCCCGCTCCCAGTACCCGCAGGTCCAGGGGCAGGGCGCCCCACTCCAGCCAGTCCAGCAGCCCCGGCAGCTCCTCCGCGCTGCCCGCGGCCAGCAGCAGCTCCATCCGGTCGCCCCGAAGGGCCACCGGTGAGCCCGGTGCGAGATGCCGGAGCGCCTCGGCGCCCGCCTCGGCCGGAACGTCCAGTACGTCGAACAGCACCCCCGTGAGCAGCCGTGGCAGCCGTCCGGGCGGCCCGGGCACTGTCGGCCAGCCCAATTCGTTCTCGTACCAGTGCCGGACCCGGGCCTCGGGGCCGGCGGAGGAATCACCGGCGGCCGGTGCGTCCGGATCGAGGGGCCGGCGGGGAAGGGGGACCGTGGAGGTCATGGGGACCGAGCGGGCCATGCCCCGTCCAACCGCCCGGACCCCCTTCGGGTTACGCTGGGTGCATTGTCGAATGCGCTCCGTGCCGGAAAAGGGGGCGCTCGGGGGTCCGGAGAGGCGCAAGGTTGTTCGCCCATAGCGGAGGGAACCGGTGCGCGCCGCATGGAGTGTCAGTCCCTGCGGGTAAGACATGCCTAGTGGGAGGGGGCGACACGCAGGAAAGGCCGTCTCGCGTTCGCCATCGGCGTACTGGCGACTGGGGTAACTGCCTGGCCTGCGGGAACATCGTCTCGCACCATCGGGTTGGAGCAGATGTCGGCGTCACGGGTCAGGAGGCCATCGACGGTGTCGGCAGTTGGAATGAGCGGTCCCCGCTTGCGGGACTAAGCTGCGGAAGGACAGGGAGGGGAAGTTCCCCCCACTGCCTGACCGCTCTGAGGAGCGATTAACGATGTTCGAGAGGTTCACCGACCGCGCGCGGCGGGTTGTCGTCCTGGCTCAGGAAGAAGCCCGGATGCTCAACCACAACTACATCGGCACCGAGCACATCCTCCTGGGTCTCATCCACGAGGGCGAAGGTGTCGCCGCTAAGGCCCTGGAGAGCCTCGGCATTTCGCTTGAGGCGGTCCGCCAGCAGGTGGAGGAGATCATCGGCCAGGGCCAGCAGGCCCCGTCCGGGCACATCCCCTTCACCCCCCGTGCCAAGAAGGTCCTGGAGCTGTCGCTCCGCGAGGCCCTTCAGCTGGGCCACAACTACATCGGCACGGAACACATCCTGCTCGGCCTGATCCGCGAGGGCGAGGGCGTCGCCGCCCAGGTCCTGGTCAAGCTGGGTGCAGACCTCAACCGGGTGCGGCAGCAGGTCATCCAGCTGCTCTCCGGTTACCAGGGCAAGGAGACCGCCGCCGCGGGCGGCCCGGCCGAGGGCACCCCCTCGACCTCCCTCGTCCTGGACCAGTTCGGCCGGAACCTCACCCAGGCCGCTCGTGAGTCCAAGCTCGACCCGGTCATCGGGCGCGAGAAGGAGATCGAGCGGGTCATGCAGGTGCTGTCCCGCCGTACGAAGAACAACCCGGTGCTGATCGGTGAGCCCGGCGTCGGCAAGACCGCCGTCGTGGAGGGCCTCGCCCAGGCCATCGTCAAGGGCGAGGTGCCCGAGACCCTCAAGGACAAGCACCTCTACACGCTGGACCTCGGCGCCCTGGTCGCCGGCTCCCGCTACCGCGGTGACTTCGAGGAACGCCTGAAGAAGGTGCTCAAGGAGATCCGCACCCGCGGCGACATCATCCTGTTCATCGACGAGCTGCACACGCTGGTCGGTGCGGGTGCCGCCGAGGGCGCCATCGACGCGGCCTCCATCCTGAAGCCCATGCTGGCGCGCGGTGAGCTGCAGACCATCGGTGCGACCACCCTGGACGAGTACCGCAAGCACCTGGAGAAGGACGCGGCCCTGGAGCGCCGCTTCCAGCCCATCCAGGTCGCCGAGCCGTCCCTGCCGCACACCATCGAGATCCTCAAGGGCCTGCGCGACCGCTACGAGGCGCACCACCGCGTCTCCATCACGGACGAGGCCCTGGTCCAGGCTGCCACCCTGGCCGACCGCTACATCTCGGACCGCTTCCTGCCGGACAAGGCGATCGACCTGATCGACGAGGCCGGCTCCCGGATGCGCATCCGCCGGATGACCGCTCCGCCGGACCTGCGCGAGTTCGACGAGAAGATCGCCGCCGTCCGCCGGGACAAGGAGTCCGCGATCGACTCGCAGGACTTCGAGAAGGCCGCCTCCCTGCGCGACAAGGAGAAGCAGCTCCTCGCCGCCAAGGCCAAGCGGGAGAAGGAGTGGAAGGCCGGCGACATGGACGTCGTCGCCGAGGTCGACGGCGAGCTGATCGCCGAGGTCCTCGCCACGGCCACCGGCATCCCGGTCTTCAAGCTGACCGAGGAGGAGTCCTCCCGCCTGCTGCGCATGGAGGAGGAACTCCACAAGCGGGTCATCGGCCAGAACGACGCCGTCAAGGCGCTGTCGAAGGCGATCCGCCGTACCCGCGCCGGTCTGAAGGACCCGAAGCGTCCGGGTGGTTCGTTCATCTTCGCCGGTCCGTCCGGTGTCGGTAAGACCGAGCTGTCCAAGGCGCTCGCCGAGTTCCTCTTCGGTGACGAGGACGCGCTGATCTCCCTCGACATGTCGGAGTTCAGCGAGAAGCACACGGTGTCGCGTCTCTTCGGTTCGCCCCCCGGATACGTGGGCTACGAGGAGGGTGGCCAGCTGACGGAGAAGGTGCGCCGCAAGCCGTTCTCGGTCGTCCTCTTCGACGAGGTCGAGAAGGCCCACCCGGACATCTTCAACTCGCTGCTGCAGATCCTGGAGGACGGTCGCCTGACCGACTCCCAGGGCCGGGTCGTGGACTTCAAGAACACGGTCATCATCATGACGACCAACCTCGGCACCCGGGACATCTCCAAGGGCTTCAACCTGGGCTTCGCCGCCTCGGGTGACACGAAGACCAACTACGAGCGCATGAAGAACAAGGTGTCGGACGAGCTCAAGCAGCACTTCCGCCCCGAGTTCCTCAACCGCGTCGACGACGTGGTCGTCTTCCCGCAGCTGACGCAGGCGGACATCCTGCGGATCGTCGACCTGATGATCGGCAAGGTGGACGAGCGCCTGAAGGACCGGGACATGGGCATCGAGCTGTCCCAGTCCGCCAAGGAACTGCTGGCCAAGAAGGGTTACGACCCCGTGCTGGGCGCCCGGCCGCTGCGCCGTACGATCCAGCGCGAGATCGAGGACTCGCTGTCGGAGAAGATCCTCTTCGGCGAGCTGCGTCCCGGTCACATCGTGGTCGTGGACACCGAGGGCGAGGGCGAGTCCCAGACCTTCACCTTCCGCGGCGAGGAGAAGTCGGCGCTGCCCGACGTCCCGCCGATCGAGCAGGCCGCGGGTGGGGCTGGTCCCAACCTGAGCAAGGACGCGTAAGCCTCCGGCGGTTCGACCGACGGAAGGGGCCGGTGCCTTCGGGCACCGGCCCCTTCCGGCGTTCGTGGGGAACAGCGAGCGCAGCCCCGGCAACCGAGTCGCCCGGCGGCGTCGTACAGCTCCTTGCGGCCGGCGGCGAGACCGGCGTGCTCGCTGCAGGGCACGGCTGCTCTCCGGTGCCCGGGGCCAGGGTCGGTTCCCGGGAGCCCTCCTGGGCCCGGCCGGTCGGGGCGTACGGCGGTCGGGCGGGAGGGAGGTCAGCACGGCGTTGCCGGGGCAGGCCGTGAGGAGCGAGCGCAGCCGGTCCCGGTACGGTCGCGCTCGGCGGCGGGCGACTCGTCCAGGCCGTCGACCAGCACCAGCACCAGCACCAGCACCAGCACCAGGTCCCCGGCCCGCGGCCAGGGCGCGCTCGGCCCGGTCCTCCGGCGGGGGCAGCGGGCAGCTCATCGCTGCAAGGAAGGCGGCCGGCGTGGACCGGGGTGTTGCTGGGTCGCCGAGTCCGAGCACGGCACGGTGTCGGCGGGCAGGCCGTCAGGGCGGTGCGTGACGCGGCAGCTGTCGGGCGAGTCCCCCGCTGCCGAGGCGCACGGCCTGTGCACCGTCCATGTCCAGCCGCCCAGGCCGCCCAGGGCGTCGGTGACGGCCGTACGCTCGTCGGGCGGGGGAACGGCCGCTCGCCCGGCGAGGCCAGGGACTCCTCCACCAGCCGGCCGGCGAGCCGGTGCACCTCACCCCGGAGCGACACCCGCGCCGACAAGCCGTACCGGCCGGTCCACCGGGACCGCACCCGGGCCGCCCTGCGTGAACAGCCTCCTCACCAGCGGGCCGAGCAAACGGAGGCCGGCTTGCCGCCCCGTACGGCCGGCTCCATCCGCCACCCGCGTGTGCGTACGGCGTACGGAAGGAGCCCAGCCGGCGCCTGCTCCGCGCGTTACGACAACTGCCCGCCGTAGTCCGGCAGTTTGAAGGTCTTCTCGGCGTGCCCGCCGGACAGGTCGGTGGCGCTGTTGCCGATGTTGGCGATGATCGTGTAGCCGTCGTTCTCGATGCCGGCGCGCTGGGCGGTCTTGTAGGCGGCGACGTCCTTGAAGAGGTCGAGCAGGCCGCGGACGTGGAGGCCGGAGACGTCGTAGCCGTCGTGTTCGAGGTTGTACTCGGTGGGCCAGTACAGGACGCCGGGGCGGGCGGTGACGAAGAAGAGGGCGACTCCGTGCTCCTGGGCGTACCGGGCGACGTCGAGGACCGGCTTGTTGGCCGGCTGGGGGTAGCTGAAGCCGAAGTCGGTCTCCAGCGCGGTGTTGTCGATGTCGAGGACGATCGCCGGCTTCTCGCCGGGCTCGGCGGCGGCGATGCGGTCCTCGAGGTACGGCAGGGCCTGGTCCATGACCGCCTGGCAGTCCTTCTGCCAGGTCGCGTAGTCGACCTTCGCGAAGGAGCTGCTCGCGGAGGCGCCGGTCGCGGAGGAGGTGCTCGTGGTCGCGGCCTCGGCCGGGGCGGCCATCGCGGCCAGGGCGGCCACGGAGACGGCGGTGACGGAGATGCGGCGCGCCCAGGGGCGTCTGGTCATCGGTGGGTTCCTCTCGCGTCTTAATGTCAGGGGCATGATCTGAGGCGAGGATGGCGCGAGGGGAACCGTAGGGTTACTGGACGGTAGGTGCCTAGAGGCCTGCGTCACATTTCTGTGATCGTCGGCCGGGGTCACCGGTGATAAGGGGCACAGGCGAAATGTCCGGTACTAGGCGTGATAGTGGGATCCACTAAGGCAGCAAAACTGGATATACGGCGATAAATCGGACCTTGGGGTCGGAATTCCACCAGGGCGAAGGCCGTCGTCAGTGGCCGGGTCCGCGAGGGGCGCGACTGTCAAGAAAGTCGCCGGCTTTGCGGTGTGCTACTAGCGGATGCCGTAGATAGGCCGTTTTGGGCTCGATGTGCTGGTCGGTTACCAAAGAACAGCCGCTTCGGTGGGCGTCTCCGTGGACGTCCGTACGCCGGGTGGCCGACCTGTTCCCGAGTTCACGAGGTCCCGATGTTCCGACGCTTCACGTCCCGCTCCGCCCGTACGTCCTCGCTCCGTGCCCGCATGACCGTTCTGGCTGCCGGAATCGGCGCCACGGCCGTGCTGGGAACCGGGGTCGCGAGCGCCGCCACCGCGTCCCCCGCCGCCTGGGTCGACCCGGTGAAGAAGTACACGCTCTCCGCGAGCTTCGCCCAGGCCGGCAGCCACTGGGTCGCCAAGCACAGCGGCCAGGACTTCGCCGTGCCGACCGGCACCGAGGTCATCGCCGCGCACGGCGGCACCGTCGTCAAGGCCGGCCCCAACGGCGCCGGTGACGGCCCCGCCTACGGCAACGCCATCGTCATCCAGCACGGCAACGGCACCTACTCGCAGTACGCGCACCTGTCCCGGATCGACGTCCGGGTCGGCCAGGTGGTCGCGACCGGCCAGCACATCGCCCTGTCCGGCTCCACCGGCAACTCCACCGGTCCGCACCTGCACTTCGAGATCCGTACGACCCCGAACTACGGCTCCGCCGTCGACCCGGTCGCGTTCCTGCGCGCCAAGGGCGTGACCGTCTGACCGTCCGGCGGTCCACGCCGGGGGGTCTACTCCCTGCGGGCGTGTTCGTGCGCCTGTGAGATCAGGTCCAGGGCGACTTCGAGAACGGCATCGCGCTTCTTCCCGGAGTCGCCCACCAGGTCCTGCATCACGAACATCCCGGCGTGCAGCGTGAACAGCGCGCTGACGGAGCGCACCTGGTCGACCAGCTCCGCCTCCGGGTCGATCAGGATGTCCCGCAGTCCGCGCATCCGGTCCTTGAACGTGTCGCCGATGCGCAGTTCACGGACGGTCGCCTGGTTCTCCTGCATGAAGCGGAACAACGGCTCGGCGCCCGCGAGCGCCTCGCTGTAGCGGCGGATGATCTCCTGCTTGGTCTCCAGGGTGTGCGGCTGCCGCCTGCCCCACTCGATCAGGCTCTCGATCGGCTTCGTCAGATCCTCGAAGAGGCTGACGATGATCTCTTCCTTCGTCTTGAAGTGGTAGTACAGAGCCGCCTTCGTGACGTCGAGGTGCTCGGCGATCTCGCGCAGGGAGGTCTTCTCGTACCCCTGGTCCGCGAAGAGTTCGAGTGCCACGTCCTGGATGCGCTGGCGGGTGTTGCCGCGGCGCTGCTGCTTGGTGCCGTCCATCGTGACGCCCATCCTCGTACTCCTCGCGCTCCCGCGGAAACTTACTTGACGCCCGGCTAGTAGCGCGTCTACCTTCCACAGTGTAGTGACGGCTAGCCGGGCGGCAAGTAAGTAGTCGCCGCAGGGGGAAACGGGAAGACGATGGCGGACAAGGTCGAAAACGAGATAGCGGGCAAACAGCCCAAGAGTGTGCGAGTAGTGCTGCTCGCACTCATGATCGCGATGATGCTCGCGATGCTGGACAACATGATCGTGGGTACGGCGATGCCCACGATCGTGGGCGAACTGGGCGGCCTGGAGCACCTCTCCTGGGTCGTCACCGGCTACACCCTGGCCACCGCGGCCTCCACCCCGGTCTGGGGCAAGATCGGTGACATGTTCGGGCGCAAGGGCGCCTTCCTGAGCTCGATCGTCATCTTCCTCATCGGCTCCGCGCTGAGCGGCATGGCCCAGGACATGGGCCAGCTGATCGGCTTCCGGGCCGTGCAGGGTCTGGGCGCCGGCGGTCTGATGGTCGGCGTCATGGCGATCATCGGCGACCTGATCCCGCCGCGGGAGCGGGGCAAGTACCAGGGCATGATGGCCGGCGTCATGGCGCTGGCCATGATCGGCGGTCCGCTGGTCGGCGGCACCATCACCGACAACTGGGGCTGGCGCTGGGCCTTCTACATCAACCTGCCGCTGGGCGCGGTCGCCCTCGCACTGGTCACCGCCGTGCTGCACCTGCCGAGGAAGCGGTCCAAGGCGGGCATCGACTACCTGGGCGTCGTCCTGCTGACCGTCGGCATCACCGCGATCGTCCTGGTCACCACCTGGGGCGGCACCGAGTACGCCTGGACCTCCGCGCGGATCATGGAGCTGATCGGCATCGGCGTGGCCGCGCTGATCGGGTTCGTGTTCTGGCAGACCAAGGCCGCCGAGCCGGTCCTGCCGCTGCACATCTTCAGGAGCCGCAACTTCACCCTGATGTCGGTCATCGGCTTCATCACCGGCTTCGTGATGTTCGGCGCCACCCTGTTCCTGCCGCTGTACCAGCAGGCCGTGCAGGGCGCCTCCGCGACCAACTCCGGCCTGCTGCTCCTGCCGATGCTCGGCGCGATGCTCGTGACCTCGATGGTCGCCGGACGGGTCACCACCAACAGCGGCCGGTACAAGATCTTCCCGATCGCCGGCGGTGCCCTGATGATCGTCGGCATGTACCTGCTGTCCACGATGGACACCGGGACCACCCGGCTCACGTCCGGGGTCTACATGGCCGTGGTCGGCGCCGGCATGGGCTGCCTGATGCAGATCACCATGCTGGTGGCGCAGAACAGCGTGCAGATGAAGGACATGGGTGTGGCGTCGTCCTCGGCCACCCTGTTCCGTACCCTCGGCTCCTCCTTCGGTGTGGCCATCATGGGTGCGCTGTTCAACCACCGGGTCCAGGACGTCATGGCGGAGCGGGCCGGCGCGCTGGGCAAGAACATCACCGAGAAGTCGGCGCAGCTGGACGCGAAGAGCCTGGAGAAGCTGCCCGCGGCGGCCCGTGAGGCCTACCAGCACGCGGTGTCCTCCGGTACGCACTCCGCGTTCCTGCTGGGTGCCGTGATCGCGGTGCTGGTGCTGATCGCGTCGCTGTTCGTCAAGGAGGTCCCGCTGAAGGGCGGGCCGCAGAAGCCCTCCGCCGACGGTGCGGACGCGACGCCGCCGGCCGTGGTCGAGGCTGTCTGACGTCTTCGTCGGTACGAAGGCCCCGGTGCGTGTCCGCCGCACCGGGGCCTTCGGCCCTTTCCTCGCAGGCCGGCCCGAGGCACCACTTCTTCCTGCGCGCCTGCACGGGAGGCGTACGGCGAGACACCCGGCGCACCGCGCTGACGGGCAGCCGGGGCGTCCGGGACCGGGCGGCCCGGGCCTCGACCTCCTGCCGGTCGGCAGGTCGGGCGGTCGGTGTCCTTCGGCCGGTTCGGGTCCGCGAGGCCTGTCCGGCGCGGGGGGAGCGGGCAGCCGCAGCGGTCCTACGCGGACCCCGCGTTCCCGCCGGACGTCGGCAGCATGGGATAGCTGCCGGTGCTGGTGGGCGCGTGTTCCGGTAGCCACAGGACGGCGACCGCGCCCTCGGCGGGGAGGTGGGCGGGGGTGCCCGCGGGGCGTACGTTGCGGAAGGTCAGCCGGGCGCCCAGGACGCGGGCCTGGCCCGCCGCGATGGTGAGGCCGAGCCCGTGCCCCTGTCCGGCGCGGTCCTTGCTGCCGGTGCGGAAGCGGCTCGGCCCCTCGGCGAGCAGCTCCTCCGGGAAGCCGGGGCCGTGGTCGCGGACCCGGATGACCCGGCCCTCCACGCTCACCTCGACGGGCGGCCGGCCGTGCCGGGCCGCGTTGGCGAGCAGGTTGAACAGCACCCGCTCCAGCCGCCGCGGGTCGGTCGTGACCTCCGACTCGTGCACCACGCGCACGGTGACGTCCGGATCCTTGGCCGCCACCCGCCGCGTCACGAACGCGCCGAGCATGATGTCCTGCAGCTCCGCCCGCTCCGAGGCACTGTCCAGCCGGGCCACCTCCAGCACGTCCTCGACCAGGGTGCGCATGGCCTTGGCCCGGTCCAGGACCAGTTCCGTGGGCCGGCCGGGCGGCAGCAGCTCGGCGGCCGTCAGCAGCCCCGTCACCGGGGTGCGCAGCTCGTGCGCGATGTCCGCGGTGACCCGGCGCTCGGCCTCCAGCCGCTGCCGCAGTGTGTCCGCCATGGCGTCCACCGCGCGCGCGAGTTCGTCGGTCTCGTCCCGTACGACCCCGCCGATGGCCGCCTGCACCCGGACGTCGGTCTCGCCGGCCGCGGCCTGGTTCGCGGCGGCGGCCGCCTTGCGCAGCCGGCGGGACAGCTGTCCGCCGATCAGCACGCCCAGCGCGCTCCCGCCGAGCACGACCGCGACCGAGCCGATGACCAGTGCCTGGTCCAGGTCCCGCAGCATGTCGGTGCTGCGGTCCGGCAGATGGGTGTGCAGGGACAGCACATGCCCGTCCTTCACCGGTACGGCCGCCCAGATGTCCGTCTCCCCGTCGTGCTCGGAGACATCGCTGGCCCGCCGGCTCCGCTCGACCTTCTCGCGCAGCGCGGCCGGCAGATCCGGGTCGTCGACCTGGATGTAGGGGAAGACCGGCCCCCGGTTCAGCTCGTAGTTGCGCTGGGCTATCAGGATCCGGTCGTTGGCCAGGTCGCGCGCGTTGTCCAGCATCGAGACGCGGGCCGCGTTGTGCACGACCAGGCTCAGAACGATCGCCACCAGACCCGCCACCAGTGCGATCGCCGCGCTGACCTTCCATCTGAGTCCGGTGCGCAGGCCCGCGCGCTCCATGCGCCGGACCGGGTGCCGCAGAATCCCCCGCATGCCGTCGCCCCGCTCAGGCCTTCAGCTTGTAGCCGAAGCCGCGGACCGTCTCGATCCGGTCCTGGCCGATCTTCTGCCGCAGTCGCTGCACATGCACGTCCACGACCCGGGTGTCACCGCCCCAGCCGTAGTCCCACACGCGCTCCAGCAGCCTGTCCCGGGAGAGCACGGTGCCCGGCGCGGAGGAGAACTCCAGCAGCAGCCGCATCTCGGTCGGCGTCAGCGCCACCGGCTGTCCGGCCCGGCGCACCTCCATGCCGTCGGTGTCGATCTCCAGGTCGCCGAAGGTCAGCGTGCCGCCGCCGGCCCCGGACGCGGAGTCCTCGGCCTGCGCGGCCCCGCCGGCGTGCCCGAAGCGGCGCAGCACCGCGCGGATGCGGGCGACCAGCACGGCACCGTCGAAGGGCTTGGTCACATAGTCGTCGGCGCCGGCCTCCAGGCCCAGGACGACGTCGATGGAGTCGGCCCGCGCGGACAGCATGATCACCGGCACGGTCGACTCGTCCCGGATCCGGCGGCACAGGCTGACGCCGTCCAGGCCCGGCACCATGACGTCCAGCAGAGCGATGTCGGGGCGGTTCGCACGGAACGCCTCCAGGCCCGACAGCCCGTCGGGCATGGCGGTGACCGCGAAGCCGTCCCGCTCCAGCGCCAGCTGGGTGGCCTCGCGGATGACGTCGTCGTCCTCGACGAACAGGACGTGGGTCTGGTCTGCCATCCCGGTGCTCTCAGTCCTCGTGGTGACTCGTGGTGACGGGTGATGCCACCGGTTCTACAGGGGTACGGGTAGGGACGCGGTCAGCTGTCCGGTACGGGCGTCGGCCCCCCGCCGGCGGACTTGCTGTACTCGTTGCGGGTGGGTTTCCCCTCGGCGAACCGTCCCGCCTTCCACCGGTAGGGCGTCACGATCTCACCGGAGGGGTTGGAGATCGGGTCGCCCTTCTCGTAGAACTGCCTGGTCACCGACAGGGTGCCCCGGTCGATCTCGGCGTAGACCGGGGACTCCTCGCTCTTGAAGACGTTCCGGAACGTGCCGTCGTCGTCCCGGTACACGTACGAGCCGATACCGACCGCGTCGGCGCAGGTCAGCACGTTGACGACGACGTCGTCCACCGGTCCGCCGGTCAGGTCGCCGTAGGAGACGTCGACGGGGTACTCGTCACCGTTGCACGGCTGCAGCAGCCGCTTCACCGCGCCCGACACCTTGGGGTCGTTCATGACCAGCGCCACCGGATCCACCCGGTGGTACTTCCCCGACCGGCTCGGGGAAGGGGAGGCGACGGCCCCGGCCACCGCCGAGGCGTGCGCCGGGCCCTCGTCCCGCGCGCCCGTGCCCCCGCTGCCGCACGCGGCGACGAAAAGGGCGAGGGCGGCGAGCGCGGCCCCCACCGCGATCACCGCCTGCGAACTCCCTCGGACCCGTACGGGCCGGGCCCCGGTCAGGCCGCGCAACGCTCCCGCTCCTCACGCTCCAGCGCGCGTGCGTCCAGATCGCGGGCTTCCAGCTCCTCGCGGAGCCGGGCGAGCGCCCGGTGCAGCGTGCTCTTGACCGTACCGGCCGACATGCCGAGGGCAGCGGCCGTCTCCTCTGTGGACATCTGCTCCCAGTGTCGCAGCACCACGACACTGCGCTGCTTCGGTGCGAGCACCTTCATGACATCCATCAGCAGGGCCCGGTCGGCGTGCTGCTCGGTCGAGTCCTCCACGGAGGCGTCCGGCAGCTGCTCGGTCGGCACCTCCTCCAGCTTGCGCGCCCGCCACCACTCGGTGCGCGTGTTGATCATGACGCGGCGCAGGTAGGCGTCGGCGAGCCGCTTGTCCGCGATGCCCTCCCAGCGGCCGTACGTCCGCACCAGCGCGGTCTGCAGCAGGTCCTGGGCGTCGACCGGGTCCGGCACCAGTCGGCGGGCGCTGCGCAGCAGCGCGTCCTGCCGGGTGCGGACGTACTCCTCGAATTCGAGCACCTCGCCCTGCGCCATGACCAACCGCCTCCGTTCCCCGTTGTGCTTCCGGCTCACTGCCTGAAGTTCCGCTGTCCCCGCGCCCGGTGGTCCGCCGGGCACGGAGAAGAAGTTACGGAGTGGTTGTCACGAGGCTGTGCGCACCAGCCTGCGGCTGGCAATCGGCTATCCGTCGGTTGTGTAACGGAAGCAGGGGAGGGGTAAGGCGGACGGGGTGAATGTCCCTTTATGAGGTGCTTTGTCGGTGCTGGATGCTCCGTAACAGAGCTTCAGCGACTGTGACCTGTCTGTGCGTCAGCCCAGCGGCAGCCGGTACAGCCCGCTCGGCAGCGGCTCCACCAGACCGTCCGCGACCAGACCGTCGAGCGCCCGGGCCCGCTGCACCGGCTCGTGCCACACCCGGTCCAGCACCGCCTGCGGCACCGGCGCGTGCGCCTCCCGCAACACGGCCAGCAGCTTGCCGCGCACCTGCCGGTCCGTGCCGGCGTACGTCTGCCCGCGGCGCGGCGGGCCCGCGTGCTCCGGCTTGCCCGCGAGCCGCCACGCGCACTGCGCGGCGATCGGGCACCGCGGGCACCCCTCGTTCTTCGCCGTGCACACCAGCGCGCCCAGCTCCATCGAGGCGGCGGCCCACCGCGCTGCGGTCCGCTCGTCCTCCGGCAGCAGCTCACGTGCCAGCCGCCGCTCGGCGGCCGTGGTCGCGTTCGGCGGGTACTGCACACCGGTCACCGCCCGCGCCAGCACCCGGCGGACATTGGTGTCCAGCACCGCGTGCCGCTGCCCGTACGCGAAGGAGGCCACCGCGGCGGCCGTGTACTCGCCGATGCCGGGCAGCGCCAGCAGCTGCGCGTGATCCGTCGGCACGTCCCCGCCGTGCCGTTCCGTTATGGCGACCGCGGCACCGTGCAGGCGCAGTGCGCGGCGCGGATAGCCGAGCCGCCCCCAGGCGCGCACCGCCTCGCCCGGCGCCTCCTTCGCGAGGTCGGCCGGGCGCGGCCAGCGGGCCAGCCACTCCTCGTAGACGGGCAGCACCCGGTTCACCGGGGTCTGCTGGAGCATGAACTCGCTGACCATCACACCCCATGGGCCCGCCTCCGGGCGGCGCCAGGGGAGGTCGCGGGCGTGGGCTTCGAACCAGGCGATCACGGGGGCGTGCAGCATCTCAGTCATGGCCTTCCGATCCTGCCACGGGTTGGCGGGCATCGCCGGTGACCGCGCGTTCACCGAGCGTGGCGGAAAGTGAAGAACCGTGCCGCTCGCGGCAGTTACCGGGATGATGATCCGGAAAAGTTGACGTCGGCGCGGCGGGTGACGCGGGCGAGCGCGGAGATCTCTCGTACAGTTTGCGCCGTGGGATCTCTGCGCAATCCGGTCGGGCCGCTTCCCTCCACCATCTACTGGCGTCGGAGGGCCGTACTGCTGTCCGTGGTCGCCCTGTTGGCGTTGGTGGTCACATGGATCGTCACCGCCGGCGGCGGGGGCGGCAAGAAGGACGCCGACGGGTCCAACGGCAAGAACCCCACGCACACCATCACGCCCGGACCGACTCCGTCCGGGTCGGCGATCAGCCAACACCCCGGCGGTCGCGAGGAGTCCGGCGGCGACTCCAGCGGCAGCGGGACGGGCGGCGGGAGTGACGCCGGGAGCGGCAGCGCTTCCGGTTCCGGTACGGCCTCCGGCGGGGGCGGCGGCTCGACCGAGGGTTCCTCCGGTGCGGGCGGCGGCTCGGGTGCGGCGTCCGGTGGCGGCGCCGTCGGTACGGGCGACGCGCTCCCGGCCTCCTCCACGCTGCCCGACTGCACCTCCGGCGCGGTGGCGTTGAGCCTGCGCAGCGCGCACAACTCCTACTCGCCGGACCAGACCCCGACCTTCGAACTCACCGCGAAGAACAGCTCGTCGGCCGACTGCAAGGTCGACCTCGGCCCGAAGAACGCGGTGTTGACGATCACGCCGGCGGACGGGGACGACACCTTCTGGTCCTCCGCCGACTGCCCCAAGGGTGCACGCAACCTGGTCTTCCGGGTGCCCGCGGGCCAGAGCATCACCTACACCGTGCGGTGGGACCGGGGACCGAGCGCTCCCAAGTGCGCGAAGCCCTCCGGGAGTTCGGCGAAGCCGGGTACGTATCTGCTGGAGGCGAAGACCCCCGGGTTCGGCAAGGCGCAGGCTTCGTTCGTGCTGTCGGCGGACTGAGGACCGGGGCGGCGCGGTCCGCCGTCGGCCGCAGCCGCAACGCGGCCGCAGCCGCCGTACGGCACGCGCCCCCGGGCTTCCGGGCGCCTCAGACGTACCGCTCCAGGATCGACGACTCGGCCAGGCGGGACAGCCCCTCCCGCACGCTCCTCGCCCGGGCTTCGCCGACCCCGTCCACGGTCTGCAGGTCGTCCACACTCGCGGCCAGCAGCTTCTGCAGGCCCCCGAAGTGCTCCACCAGCCGGTCGATGATGGCGCCCGGAAGCCGCGGGACCTTGGCCAGGAGGCGGAAGCCCCGCGGGGACACCGCGGAGTCGAGCGTCTCCGGGGACCCGGTGTAGCCCAGCGCACGCGCCACGGTGCCGAGTTCGAGGAGCTCCGCATGGGTCAGCGCGTCCAGCTCGGCCAGCGCCTCGTCGACCGTGCGGGACCGCTTGGCCGTCGGCTCGGGCACGTAGTCCCGGACCACCAGCTCCCGGTCGGGCTCGACCCCGGCGATCAACTCCTCCAGCTGAAGTGCGAGAAGCCGGCCGTCCGTGCCCAGCTCGACCACGTACTCGGCGATCTCGGTGGCGATACGGCGGACCATCTCAAGACGCTGCGCGACCGCCGACACGTCCCGGACCGTCACCAGGTCCTCGATCTCCAGCGCCGACAGCGTGCCCGCGACCTCGTCCAGCCGCAGCTTGTACCGCTCCAGTGTCGCCAGGGCCTGGTTCGCGCGGGACAGGATCGCCGCCGAGTCCTCCAGGACACGGCGCTGCCCGTCGACGTACAGCGCGATCAGCCGCATCGACTGGGAGACCGAGACCACCGGGAAGCCGACCTGCTTGCTGACACGGTCCGCCGTGCGGTGCCGCGTGCCCGTCTCCTCCGTGGGGATCGTCGCGTCCGGCACGAACTGCACGCCCGCCCGGAGGATCTTGGACAGGTCCGACGACAGCACGATGCCGCCGTCCAGCTTGCACAGCTCGCGCAGCCGGGTCGCGGTGAACTCCACGTCCAGCACGAAACCGCCCGTGCACATCGCCTCGACCGTCTTGTCGGAGCCCAGCACGATCAGCCCGCCGGTGTTGCCGCGCAGGACCCGCTCCAGGCCGTCCCGCAGCGCCGTACCGGGAGCCACGGCGCTCAGCGAGGCGCGCATCAGGCGATCGGAACCGGCACTCCCACCGGACTTTCCGGGAGCTGCTGCCCGGTCGTTGGCTGCCACTGCACTCCTCCGGTCGCAGGTTCTGACGCGCCCCCCTCCCCGCACTCGGTTCGTACGGACGGGCGAGACCAGGGCAAAGTCTACCGGCGCTCCTCCGCCTCCCGTGGGGCCTCTCGGCGACGTGAGCGCGGCAGAACCCGGAGCGCCTCCCCCATGTCGGCGACTTCCAGGACCTTCATGCCGGGCGGCACCTTCCCCGGGTCGGCCGGTACGAGCGCGTGCGTGAAGCCCAGCCGGTGCGCCTCGGAGAGCCTGCGCTGCACGCCCGTGACCCGTCTGACCTCGCCCGCGAGCCCCACCTCGCCGATCGCCACCAGGTTCTTCGGCAGCGGGGTGTCGCTGGCGGCGGAGGCCAGGGCGAGCGCGATGGCGAGGTCGGCGGCCGGCTCCGACAGCTTCACGCCGCCGACCGTCGCCGAGTAGATGTCCCGCTTGCCCAGCGCGCTGATCCGGCCGCGCTGCTCCAGGACGGCCAGCATCATCGACACCCGGGAGGTCTCCAGACCGGATGTCGTACGACGCGGGGAGGGGATCTGGGAGTCGACGGTCAGCGCCTGCACCTCGGCCACCAGCGGGCGGCGGCCCTCCAGTGTGACGGTCAGGCAGGTGCCCGGGACCGGCTCGGCGCGGCGGGTCAGGAACAGGCCGCTGGGGTCGGCGAGGCCCGTGATGCCCTCGTCGTGCAGCTCGAAGCAGCCGACCTCGTCCGTCGCCCCGTAGCGGTTCTTCACACCGCGGACCAGGCGCAGGCGGGCGTGCCGGTCGCCCTCGAAGTGCAGCACGACGTCCACCAGGTGCTCCAGCAGACGGGGTCCGGCGATCGCGCCGTCCTTGGTGACATGGCCCACGAGCAGCGTGGACATGCCCCGCTCCTTGGAAGCGCGGATCAGGGCACCCGCCACCTCCCGGACCTGCGCCATGCCCCCGGGCGCGCCCTCGATCTCCGGGGAGGCCACCGTCTGCACCGAGTCGAGGATCAGCAGGGACGGCTTCACCTCGTCCAGATGGCCCAGGACGGCGGCCAGGTCCGTCTCGGCCGCCAGATAGAGGTGGTCGTCGAGGGCGCCGATGCGGTCGGCGCGCAGTCGCACCTGGCTCGCCGACTCCTCGCCGGTCACATAGAGGGTGCGGTGCTCGGTGCTCGCCGACTTCGCGGCGACGTCCAGCAGCAGGGTGGACTTGCCGACGCCGGGCTCGCCCGCGAGCAGGACGACCGCGCCCGGTACCAGGCCGCCGCCGAGCACCCGGTCCAGCTCGGGCACACCGGTCGTGCGGGCGGTGGCCTGCCGGCCGTCGACCTGGCCGATGGGCAGCGCGGAGGTGCTCACGCGGCCCGGGGCCGTGGTCCGGACCGCGGGCGCGCCGTACTCCTCGACCGTGCCCCAGGCCTGGCACTCGGGGCAGCGGCCGAGCCACTTGGCCGTCTGCCAGCCGCACTCGGTGCAGCGGTAGGACGGACGGTCCTTGGTCGTCTTGGTACGGGCAGCCATGCGGAAACCGTAGCCCGGGGGACTGACAACGGGGGCCGCGGGACCGGGCGGGACGGGCCGGCGGGCAGGGGCGAGGGACCGGGGAACACGGGAGAGTGATCCGTTCTCGGCCGTGACCCGGGCGGATCCAGCCGCGGAATAAGAGGTTCCTGTCCCCTTATGAGGGATCGTTTCACCCGTACGGATTAAAAGTGCTCAAGGTTCCAGAACGGGCACTCCGCCGCCGCCTACGGTCGCACGGGTGATGAGCAGCAGCCCGGAGACCACGACCCGCACGACCGGCGCGCATCGGGCGCATCGCGAGGGACGCGAGGCACGTGAAGCACGGCGTGAGGCGCGAGAGGCCCGCGAGGCGAGGGAGGCACGGGACCGCGCCGCCGCGCGCACCGTCGCCCAGCAGCCGCCGGCGCGCTACGAGCCGTACCTGGACGGGCTGTTCACCTACTGCCTGTCGGTCCTGTGCGACCACGACACGGCCACCGCCGCCCTCGGCGACGCCCTCGCCCTGGCCGAACGGCGCGGCCACCGGCTCCCCGTGGCCGCCGGCGACCGCCGCGCCTGGCTGTACGCCCTCACCCGCTGGGCATGCCTGCGCAAGCTGGCCGAGGCCAAGCAGAAACGTCAGGCCACGCACGCGGCGGGCCGCACGGGAGCCGGGCGGGGGGCGGGGACGGCGACCGGGGGAGGGTCCGGGGCGAGACCGGGAGCAGGACCTGGAGCGGCTGCCGGGACACAGGCCGGCCGGCACGCCGGGAACCCCAGGCACGCCGCCGTGGACACCGGCAGCACGGGCAACAACGGCGACACCGGGAAAGCGGCCCCTGACGCGTCCGCCGCCCTCCCCCTCTCCCCGGAGGCCCAGGAGCAGCGGCGCCGGGAACTCGCGCTGCTCGCCTGGCCGGAGGCGGCCGGTACGACGCCCGAGCAGCGCGAGGCCCTGGAACTCGCCGTCCGCCACCACCTGACCGCCCACGAGGTCGCCGCCGTCCTCGGCATGGAACCCGCCGCCACGCGGGAGCTGCTCGCCTCCGCCGCCTGCGAGGTCGAGCGCACGCGCGCGGCCCTCGCCGTGGTCCGGACGGGCGGCTGCCCGAGCGTGGCCCACCTCACGGGAGACAGCCGGCTGGTCCTCAGCACCGCTCTGCGCCGCGAGCTGGTCCGGCACGTCGACGACTGCCCGCGCTGCCGCCGCAGCGCCGAGCGCACCGCCCCCGACCGCTGGCCCGGCGCCACGGTCACCCCCGCCGAGCTGCCCGTCCTCCAGGCCCCCCGCGCGGCCCTCCACATGGCCCTGACCCACCACACGCGCGTGCGGGGCGGGACCGTACCCCGCTTCGACCGGCGCGGTTTCCCGATGGACCCCAAGGACCGCGCGGCCCGCCGCGACCGCCTGCGCGCGCGTGCCGTCACGACGACGGTCGTGGCCACGGTGGTGGCGGCGCCCGTGCTGGCCCTCTGGGCCGCGTACCGGGGCGGGCCGGCCGGGGACGACGACGGCCGCTCCGCCACCGCACGCGAGGCGCAGGGCCCCGAGGCGCTGGGCGGCGACACGACCGGCGGCTACGAGAACGCGGGGAACGCCAGCGTGCGACCGGGCGCCCGCTTCGCCAAGGACGGCAAGGCGGACGTGTCCGTCGAGGTCGTCAGCGTGGGCGGAGCGGGCGAGAAGGGCGCGGGGCGGCTGGCGGTCAGCGCCGCCAACGACGGCGACACCACGCTGATCACCTTGACGGCGTCCGGTGCGTCGGAGGTGCGCTGGTCGGTGTCCACGTCGGCCGCGTGGCTCTACCTGAGCCAGTCCGGGGGAACCCTCGCCCCCGGGCAGACGTTGACGGTCAGGGTGTACGTGGACCATCTGCGCGAGCCGTCCGGCCACTGGCGCGCGCGGGTGGCGGTGGCTCCGGCGGGAGCGGTGGTCACGATCGACGGCTACGGCACGGCCCCCACCCGTCCGACCCCCCAGGCCCCTTCCGCATCCCCCTCTCCGCCCCCCAGCACACCCCCCACCGAGCCGAGCCCGACCCAGACCCCACCCTCCACGGACCCGACCCCGACCCCCAGCACCCCGTCGCCCTCCGACACCCCGCCGTCGACTCCGACCCCCACCACGACGGAGGACCCGAGCCCGTCGGACACCTAGGAGCGAAGAGGCGGCCGTGCCTCCGGCCGCGCGGCGGGGACCGCCTGGCGCACGGGGGCGGGCCGGTGAAGCGGTGCGGGCCGGTGAAGCGGTGCGGGCCGGTGAAGCGGGGTCAGGGAGCCGGGTCGGCGGGGTGGGGGGCCAGGAGGGGGAGCCGGGACGCCAGGCGCTGTTCGCACAGCTCGACCAGACGGTCGTAGCCCGCCTTGCCCATCAGCTCCGTCAGCTCGGCCCGGTAGGACACGTACACCGGCTCACCCGCGCCGTGCGCCGACGTCGCCGAGGTGCACCACCAGTGCAGGTCGTGGCCGCCGGGACCCCAGCCCCTGCGGTCGTACTCGCCGATGGACACCTGGAGGACGCGCGTGTCGTCGGGGCGGTCGATCCAGTCGTACGTCCGCCGGATCGGCAGCTGCCAGCACACGTCCGGCTTGGTCTCCAGCGGCTCCCGCCCCTCCCGCAGCGCCAGGATGTGCAGCGAGCAGCCCGCGCCGCCCGCGAACCCGGGCCGGTTCTGGAAGATGCACGAGCCCTGGAAGGGCCGGGTCTGCCGGGAGCCCTCGTCGTCCTCCGAGATCCACCCGTTCCGCGTGCCCTCCGCATGGTGCTGCCAGACGTCCGGCGTGAGCCGCGCCACGTGCTCGGCGACCCGCTTCTCGTCGTCCTCGTCCGAGAAGTGCGCCCCCAGTGTGCAGCACCCGTCGTCCGCCCGGCCCGCCTCGATGCCCTGGCAGCCACTGCCGAAGATGCAGTTCCAGCGAGAGGTCAGCCATGTCAGATCGCAGCGGAACACCTGCTCGTCGTCCGCCGGATCCGGGAACTCCACCCAGGCACGGGCGAAGTCGAGCCCCTTCTCGTCGCTCATCTCCGCCTCCCTGGAGATCGTGCCGGCCTCACGCACTTTGCCGACCTTGTTCGCCTTGCCCGTCTTGACGGTTCCGTCGGTCTTGTCCGTCTTGTCGACCTTCGCCTTTTTCGTCTTTGGCACCCGTCCAGGGTAAGTGGCCCGGGGCCGCTCCGGGGACCGAGCACGGACCTTCTGGCAGTAGCGTTCCGTGTATGAGACTCGGTGTCCTGGACGTGGGTTCGAACACGGTGCATCTGCTGGTGGTGGACGCCCACCCCGGCGCGCGCCCGCTGCCCGCGCATTCGCACAAGGCCGACCTCCGGCTCGCCCAGCTCCTCGACGACAGCGGTGCCATCGGCGACGAAGGCATCGACAAGCTGATCGCCGTCGTACGGGACGCCCTCCAGGCCGCCGAGGACAAGGGCGTCGAGGACCTGCTGCCGTTCGCGACCTCCGCCGTCCGCGAGGCCACCAACGCCGACGAGGTCCTCGCGCGCGTGGCCGACGAGACCGGCGTACGGCTCCAGGTGCTCACCGGCGCGGAGGAGGCCCGGCTCACCTTCCTCGCCGTGCGCCGCTGGTTCGGCTGGTCCGCCGGAAAGCTGCTGGTCCTGGACATCGGCGGCGGCTCCCTGGAAATCGCCTTCGGCATCGACGAGGAACCGGACGCGGCCGTCTCCCTCCCGCTCGGCGCCGGCCGCCTCACCGCCGGCTGGCTGCCCGGCGACCCGCCCGCCCCGGAGGACGTCCGCGCCCTGCGCCGGCACGTCCGCACGGAGATCGCCCGCACGGTCGGCGAGTTCAGCCGCTTCGGCGCCCCCGACCACGTGGTCGCCACCTCCAAGACCTTCAAGCAGCTCGCCCGCATCGCCGGCGCCGCCCGCAGCGCCGAGGGCCTCTATGTCCAGCGCGAACTCAAGCGCGAGTCCCTGGAGGCCTGGGTCCCGAGGCTGGCCGGCATGACGATCGACCAGCGCGCCGAACTCCCCGGGGTGTCCGACGGCAGGGCCGGCCAGCTCCTCGCGGGCGCCCTGGTCGCCGAGGGCGCGATGGACCTGTTCGCCGTGGAGAGCCTGGAGATCTGCCCCTGGGCCCTGAGGGAGGGCGTGATCCTCCGGCGCCTGGACCACATGGGTTCCGCATAGCGCCCCGAAGGAGCGCGGCGGCTGTGCCGATACGCCGCTCCGCCGCCGGGGCGCGGGAGGCGACCACGCGTCCGCGGCCGCGCACATGGCGTACCTCACAACGGCGCATAGGCACCCAACACCGGCACCACCCAACGCCGTAAGGTGACGGACGTGGCTGAACCAACGGACGTGCGCATCGCTCTGTCGACCGCCTCCGTCTACCCGGAGTCGACGGCGACGGCCTTCGAGATCGCCGGGCGCCTCGGGTACGACGGGGTCGAGGTCATGGTGTGGACCGACCCGGTCAGCCAGGACGTCGAGGCACTGCGCCGCCTGTCGGACTACCACGGCGTCCCGATCCTGGCCGTCCACGCCCCCTGCCTGCTGATCACCCAGCGGGTCTGGTCCACCGACCCCTGGGTGAAGCTCCAGCGGGCCCGGGCGGCGGCGGAGAAGCTGGGCGCCTCCACCGTCGTCGTGCACCCGCCGTTCCGCTGGCAGCGCCAGTACGCCCGCGATTTCGTCGACGGGATATGGCGGATGGCCGACGAGACGGACGTACGGTTCGCCGTCGAGAACATGTACCCCTGGCGCTACCGCGACCGCGAGATGCTCGCCTACGCACCCGACTGGGACGTCACCCACGACGACTACCGGCACTTCACGATCGATCTCAGCCACACGGCGACGGCCCGTACCGACGCCCTGGACATGGTCGACCGCATGGGGGACCGGCTCGGGCACGTCCACCTCGCCGACGGCCGCGGCTCGGCCAAGGACGAGCACCTGGTCCCCGGCCGCGGCACCCAGCCCTGCGCCGAGCTGCTGGAGCGTCTGGTGCGCACCGGCTTCGACGGCCACGTCGTGATCGAGGTCAACACACGGCGGGCGATGTCCGGAGCCGAGCGCGAGGCCGACCTCGCCGACGCCCTCGAATTCACGCGCAAGCACCTGACCGCGGCGGCCGTACGGGCCCCCCGCCGATGACCGGCACCCCGCCCCCGGCGCCGGACGACACCCCGCCCCCGGCGACGGACGACCCCGCTCCCGGGCCACCCGCGGGGGACGGCACCGACTCGACGCCCGGGCCCCCGGCAGGAGACGCCACCGACTCCGCGCCCGCCCCCCGGGGCCGCCGCCGTGGCCGCCCCCCGCGTACCGAGTCCGCCCGCACCCGGGACCGTATCCTCGCCGCCGCCCGCGAGGAGTTCTCCGCGCGCGGCTACGAGAAGACGTCCGTACGCGGCATCGCCAAGGCGGCCGGCGTGGACTCCGCGCTGGTCCACCACTACTTCGGCACCAAGGAGCAGGTCTTCGAGGCGGCCGTCGAGGTCGCCTTCGCACCCGCGCTGAACGCCCCGCACGCGGTGGCCGACGGCCCGGTGGAGGGCGTGGGGGAGCGGCTGACCCGCTTCGTCCTCGGGGTCTGGGACAACCCCACGACCCGTGCGCCCCTCCTGGCGATCCTCCGCTCCGCAGTGAACAACGAGACCGCCGCCGCCGTCTTCCGCCGCCTGGTCGCCGCCCAGCTGCTGCGCCGGGTCGCCGCCCGGCTCGACCTGCCGGACGCCGAGCTGCGCGCCGAGCTGGCGGCCGCCCAGATCGTGGGCACGGCGATGATGCGCTACGTGATCAGACTGGAGCCGCTGGCCTCGGCGGACCTGGAGCAGATCATCGCCCGCGTCGCACCCGTCGTCCAGGGCCACCTGACGGCTCCGTGAAACGAGCGTCCCGCAATTCGGACACCGTGTCCCGCCACCTGGATGACCGGCGTACGCTCGACATCAGTCAGACCCGTCTGAAGGAGCGAGCGACGATGCCCGAGCTGAGGTCCCGCACAGTCACCCACGGCCGCAACATGGCGGGCGCCCGCGCCCTTATGCGCGCCTCCGGTGTACCCGGTGCGGACATCGGCCGGAAGCCGATCATCGCGGTCGCCAACTCCTTCACCGAGTTCGTGCCGGGCCACACGCACCTGCAGCCGGTCGGCCGGATCGTCAGCGAGGCGATCAGGGAGGCGGGCGGCATCCCGCGCGAGTTCAACACGATCGCCGTCGACGACGGCATCGCCATGGGCCACGGCGGCATGCTGTACTCCCTGCCCTCCCGCGACCTGATCGCGGACTCGGTCGAGTACATGGTCGAGGCCCACTGCGCCGACGCCCTGGTCTGCATCTCCAACTGCGACAAGATCACCCCGGGCATGCTGATGGCCGCCCTGCGGCTGAACATCCCCACGGTGTTCGTCTCCGGCGGCCCCATGGAGTCCGGCCGCGCCACCCTCGTGGACGGCACGGTCCGCACCCTCGACCTGGTCGACGCGATCTCCGACGCCGTCAACGACAAGATCTCCGACGAGGACATCCTCCGCATCGAGGAGAACGCCTGCCCGACCTGCGGCAGCTGTTCCGGCATGTTCACCGCCAACTCGATGAACTGCCTGACCGAGGCCATCGGCCTCTCCCTGCCCGGCAACGGCTCGGTCCTCGCCACCCACACCGCCCGCCGCGCCCTGTACGAGAACGCGGCCCGCACGGTCATGGACCTCACCCGCCGCTACTACGAGCAGGACGACGACACCGTCCTGCCCCGCAACATCGCCACCTTCCAGGCCTTCGAGAACGCCATGGCCCTGGACATCGCGATGGGCGGCTCCACCAACACGATCCTGCACCTGCTGGCCGCCGCCCAGGAGGCGGGCGTCCCGTTCGGGCTGGACCAGATCGACGCCGTCTCGCGCCGCGTGCCCTGCCTGGCGAAGGTAGCCCCGAACGTCGCCAAGGACCGCACGTACTACATGGAGGACGTGCACCGCGCCGGCGGCATCCCCGCCCTCCTCGGCGAACTGCACCGAGCCGGCCTGCTCAACGAGGACGTGCACGCCGTCCACAGCCCCTCCCTCTCCGACTGGCTGAAGACCTGGGACGTCCGCGGCGGCTCCCCGTCCCCCGAGGCCGTCGAGCTGTGGCACGCGGCCCCCGGCTGCGTCCGCTCCGCCGAGGCCTTCTCCCAGTCCGAGCGCTGGGAGGCCCTGGACGAGGACGCGGAGAACGGCTGCATCCGCTCCGCCGAGCACGCCTACTCCAAGGACGGCGGCCTCGCGGTCCTGCGCGGCAACCTCGCCGTCGACGGCTGCGTGGTCAAGACGGCCGGCGTGGACGAGTCGATCTGGACCTTCGAAGGCCCGGCCGTGGTCTGCGAGTCCCAGGAAGAGGCCGTCCAGCGGATCCTCACCCAGGAGGTCAAGGACGGCGACGTCGTCGTCATCCGCTACGAGGGCCCGAAGGGCGGCCCCGGCATGCAGGAGATGCTGTACCCGACCTCGTACCTGAAGGGCCGGGGCCTCGGCAAGACCTGCGCCCTGATCACCGACGGCCGCTTCTCCGGCGGCACCTCCGGTCTCTCCATCGGCCACGCCTCCCCCGAGGCGGCCTCCGGCGGCACGATCGCCCTGGTCCAGGACGGCGACCGCATCCGCATCGACATCCCGGGCCGTACGATCGAGCTGCTGGTCGACGAGACCGAACTGGCCCGCCGCCGACAGGCGTTGAACGGCGTCTACGCCCCGAAGAACCGCGACCGCAAGGTCTCCGCCGCCCTCCGCGCCTACGCGGCGATGGCGACGAGCGCGGACAGGGGCGCGGTGCGCGACGTGTCCCGCCTGGGCTGACGGACCGGCACGCCCCGAGCGGGCCGAGGGATCGTGGGAGGGGTCGCCTTGTGACGGGGGCGGCCCCTCCGCCCTGTCCGCGACGGCGTCACCACGCCGACGGTCTCCGGCCGTCCACGGCGAACACCGTCCCGTCGGGCGCGGCGGCGAGGACCCGGTCGCCGACCGGCACCGGAGCCGGCGGTGTACTCACGACCCGCGCGGAGTTCGCGCCGAGGCGCGCCCGCGTCTGCCCGACGAGCCGGCCCTTCCCGGCGTCCACGGCCAGCAGCCGCCCGTCGCTCGCGGTGAAGAACACCCGCCCGTCCACCACCACCGGCTGCGAACCACGGCTCACCGACGACTCCAGGTGCCACAGGCGCCGGCCCGACCCCAGGTCCACGGCGTCCAGTGAGCCCCCGGTGGCCAGCACGTACACCACGTTCCCGCGTACGGTCGCGTGCGCGCCGTCGAGCACGGCGGGCAGCGCCACGCGCCGGGTCGCACCGGTCGCGGGCGTGTAGCGGACGACCTCCTTCGCGCCGTACGCGTCGTCCACGCCCAGGAAGAACACCGACCCGCCCTGTGCGGCGAACGGCTTGAGCCAGCCGCGCAGCCGGACGTCCCACCGCACCCGCCCGGTCTCCGGGTCCACGGCGGTCACCTGGGTGCTCGCCCCGTCGGCGGACGTACGGGTCGCGTACGCCGACGCGTCGCCGGTGGACGCGTCCTTCGGCAACGCGGCGAAGGAAGGCACCCCCCGACCGGGCACCGTCCCGTGCCAGCGCGTGCCGCCGGTCGCGCCGTCCACCCCGGTGACCGTCCCGTCGGCACCCACGAGCAGCGCCGTACCGCCGGCGTACCGCACCGTCGTCCCCGAGGGCAGCCGGCGCTGCCACACCTGCCCGCCCGTGGCCGGATCGAGCCCCGCGAGCCGTGAGCCGCCGTCCGTGTACGGCTGCACCAGACCACCGGAGACGGCCGGCGGCGCGCTCGTGGACCGGGTGTCGACCGAGCGCCGCCACAGCAGTTCGCCGCCGTCCGGCGAGAGTGCGAAGACGACCCCGGGCCGCGCACAGAGCAGCTTCCCGGCGCCGTACGCGCACTGCGGCATGCCCTCGCCGCCGACCGCCGGCCGCGCCGACCACGTACCGCCGGAAGCCGCCGTCAGCACCGGCGCACGCTCACCCCCGGGAGACTGATCGTTTCCGCCGGACACCCACACCGCGGCCACAGCGCCCACCAGTGCCAGCCCGAGCGCCCCCGCCCCCAGCGCCACCGCCCGCCGACGGCGGAGCCGCCCCGCGGACACGGAGCCCGCCACCGGCTCCGACGGCGACACGGGTGCCGCTTCCGGTGCGGACCCCCCAGCGGACCGCTCCGCACTCGTCCGCTGCGCCGGTATGAACGCCTGCGTGTCGTACGACGCCGCCTCCGAGCGCAGCTCCCGCATCAGCTCGTCCGGGGTCGGCCGGTCCCCGGGCTCCTTGGCGAGACACCGCCGCACCAGCGGCGCCAGACCCTCCGGTACGCCGGTCAGGTCCGGCTCGTCGTGGACCACCTGGTAGGCGACGACGTACGGGCTGTCGGAGTCGAACGGCCCACGCCCGGTGGCCGCGTGCACCATGACCGAACCGAGCGCGAAGATGTCGGCCGCCGGACCCACCTCACGCGGGCGGCGGAACTGCTCCGGCGCCATGAACGGCGGTGTGCCGATCAACTTGCCCGTCTCCGTGCGCAGTTCGCTGTCCTTCGGCCGCGAGATGCCGAAGTCGATGACTTTCGGCCCGTCCTCGGCGAGCAGCACGTTGCTGGGTTTCAGGTCCCGGTGCACGACCCCGACCCGGTGGATGTCCCGCAGTGCCTCCGCGAGCCCGGCCATCAGCCGGCGCAACTGCCCGGGCGGCAGAGGCCCCTTCCGCTTCACCTGGTCGGAGAGGGTGGGACCGGGGATGAACAGGGTCGCCATCCAGGGCCGTCCGGCCTCCGGGTCGGCGTCCACGACGGACGCCGTGAAGGCACCGCTGACCCTGCGCGCCGCGGCCACCTCCTGCCGGAAACGGCCCCTGAACTCGGGGTCCCGCGCGAACTCGGCGTGTACCACCTTCACCGCGAGCCGCATCCCCGACGTGCTCCGGGCGAGGTGTACGACCCCCATGCCACCGGACCCCAGGCAGGACTCCAGCCGATAGTGACCGGCGTACTCGGGAAGTTCCGCTTCCGCGCCCGCTCCGGTGTTGCGCTGTGGCGACATGGACCCCCCCGTGCTCTTCGTCCGTGCGCGCGACGCACGGAGCCTAGTCGATGACTCGTACGAGACAGAGGCGGCTTGCTAGCGTCTGCGAGCGAGTCGCGCGCACGCGTTTCGCGCCGAGTTCCAGTGTCGTCACGGGGGAGGAGCACGATCATGTCAGTCGACCGCGCACAGGAGGCCGGGCCCACCGACGAGGGCACGGCGGTACAGGCGGCGGCAGCCGTCCGCACCTACGCCGTCGCCCCCGGCGTCCGGCTGAACGTCCGCAGCGGCCCGGGCACCCAGTACAACCTGGTGCGCGTCCTGCCGGAGGGCGTCCGGGTGCCGATCTACTGCCAGACACCGGGCACGACGGTGTCGGGCCCCTACGGCACGACCGGCATCTGGGACCTCATCGACAGCGGCGAGTACGTCTCGGACGCCTACGTCCACACGGGAAGCGACGGCTACATCGCCCCTCGCTGCGGCTGACCCGGCCCCACGACCACGCCGGACCCGTCCCACCCCGGTGGGAGCGGACCGGGCCCGGGGGCGGTCCGGTGCTCGCGGGGGCGCAAGCTCCCCGGGGCCCGGCACCCGCCCCACGCGCCGGCCCGCCGCCCCCCGGCGCGATAATCGTCCCGTGAGCGACGAAACCGGCACCCCGGACACCTCGGCGGGCTCCGTCGGCCACGCGGCCGAGGACGACGGAGCACCCCGGGCCGGTGGCCCCCGCCCCGAGCCCCTGCGCTTCTTCGGCACGTCCTGGGTGAACCACGACCAGGGCTACGCCGCCCGCCGCGCCGGTGTCGCCGCCGGCTCCCTGGCCGCTGCCGCCGCCTCCTGCCTGGTGCTCCGCTTCGCCTACGAGGGCATCCGGATCGCCGAGACCGGGTCCTTCGTGACCGTCCTGGTCGTCGCGATGTTCGCGATCTGCAGCGCGCTCGCCTTCCGCAACACCTGGGAGGGTTTCGGCAAGCGCCACGACCCCCAGAGCCAGGCCGGCCTGCGCGGCCTCCTCGCCATCGGCTTCGTCGGCTCCCTCCTCGCCTGTTTCTTCCGCGCCCTCACCGAGGCACCGGGCGAGAAGCTCCACCGCGAGGAGTACGAGAAGGCCCGCGAGGCCCACGCCCGCCGCACCACCCGCCGCACCGGCAACCCGTCGAAGAAGAAGCGCCGCCGGTAGAACGCCGCACGCGCACGCCACCGAAGTCCGCTCGCCCGGCCCCGTTCCGCCCACCGGACAGCCGCCCCGCCCGCCACACGCCGGTGCCAGACTTAACCGCATGAGCCAGAAAGTCGCAGTCCTCGGCACCGGCAAGATCGGCGAAGCCCTGCTCAGCGGAATGATCCGGGCCGGCTGGTCGCCCGCCGACCTCCTGGTCACCGCCCGCCGCCCGGAACGCGCCGAAGAACTCCGCAGCCGCTACGGAGTCACCCCGGTCGGCAACACCGAGGCCGCCAAGACCGCCGACACCCTGATCCTCACGGTCAAGCCGCAGGACATGGGCACCCTCCTGGACGAACTCGCCCCGCACGTCCCCGCCGGCCGACTGGTCATCAGCGGAGCCGCCGGCATTCCCACCTCCTTCTTCGAGGAGCGCCTGGCCGCAGGCACCCCCGTCGTCCGGGTCATGACCAACACGCCCGCCCTCGTGGACGAGGCCATGTCGGTCATCTCCGCCGGCAGCCACGCCACCGAGCAGCACCTCGCGCACGCCGAGGAGATCTTCGGCGGAGTCGGCAAGACCCTCCGCGTCCCCGAGAGCCAGCAGGACGCCTGCACCGCGCTCTCCGGCTCCGGCCCCGCGTACTTCTTCTACCTGGTCGAGGCCATGACCGACGCCGGCATCCTGCTCGGCCTGCCCCGCGACAAGGCCCACGACCTTATCGTCCAGTCCGCGATCGGCGCCGCCGTGATGCTCCGCGACAGCGGCGAACACCCCGTCAAACTCCGGGAGAACGTCACCTCCCCCGCCGGCACCACGATCAACGCCATCCGCGAACTGGAGAACCACGGCGTACGGGCCGCCCTCATCGCCGCCCTCGAAGCCGCCCGCGACCGCAGCCGCGAACTCGCCTCCGGCAAGAAGGACTGACACCAGGCAGGACTGAGGCAAGGAGGACCGGCCCGACCGACCCCGCCGAGCGCCGCCCGGCTAACGCGCGGCGCTCAGCGAAGGCTCCGCCACGGGTGGCAGCAGCCCGATCGCCCGGTAAGCCGTATCGACCGTCGGCCGAGCCACCGCCCGCGCCTTCTCCGCGCCATCCCGCAGCACCCCCTCCACATACGCCGGATCGGCGCACAGCTCCCGGTGCCTGGCCTGCAACGGCCGCAGCACCTCCACCACCGCCTCCGCGGTGTCCTTCTTCAAAGAGCCGTACGAGTCGTAAACGCCCGCCAGCGACTCGGGGTTCCCGCCCGTGCACGCGGCGAGGACGTCGAGCAGATTCGCGACCCCCGGCCGCTCCTCCCGGTCGTAGACGACCTCACGGCCGCTGTCGGTCACCGCCCGCAGCACCTTCTTCCGCACCACGTCCGGTTCGTCCAGCAGGTAGACGACCCCCGCCCCCGAGTCGTCCGACTTCCCCATCTTCCGCGTCGGCTCCTGCAGGTTCATCACCCGCGCCCCCACCGGCGGCAGCGTCGCCCTCGGCACCACGAACGTGTGCCCGTACCGCTGGTTGAACCGCACCGCCAGATCCCGGGTCAGCTCCACGTGCTGCGCCTGGTCCTCCCCGACCGGAACCTCGTCCGCGCCGTACGCCAGGATGTCCGCCGCCATCAGCACCGGATAGGTCAGCAGCGACAGACGCACGCTCCCCCCGCGCTCCCGCTCCTTGGCGGCCTTCTCCTTGTACTGGATCATCCGCCGCATCTCCCCGTCGGACGCGACGCATTCCAGCAGGTACGACAGCCGGGTGTGCTCGTCCACATGGCTCTGCAGGAACACGGTGCACACGTCGGGGTCGAGCCCGGCCGCTAGCAACAGCGTCGCCGTCTGCCGGCTGAGCCTGCGCACCCGCGCGGGGTCGTGGTCCACGGTCAGCGCGTGCAGGTCCACCACACAGAACAGCGAGTCCGCCCGGTGCTGGTCCGTCTCGGCCCAGCGCCGCATGGCCCCGAGGTAGTTGCCGAGGGTCAGGTGCCCGGTCGGCTGAATCCCGCTGAAGACCCGAGTCATCTCCACTCCACCTTCTGGTTGGGACCGCCGCCCCTGCGGCCGGCCCCCTCAGATCCGGAGGGAGGTACGAGAACGGCCGCCGAAGCGGCGGCCGTTGAGTGCATACGTGAGTCCGGCCGCCGTCAGGCGGCCCACCAGAGCTGGGTGCACGTACGCGTCATCACGTCCTCCACAGTACGCCTCCGGAGTGCTTCGTGGGGCTGAGTTGACACACCCCATGCCCGTGCGTAGTGTTCTCCGAGTTGTCCGACGTGAGCGCCGACCCCGGTCGGTCCCCGGACAGCCATTCCGCAAGTACCACCCACTGAATCGACACCCTGGTGTCGAATGCTTTGGCGTGCGTATTAGCGAAATGAGGAATCCACGTTCGAAAGGACGCCGGCCCCCGATTAGCTCGGGAGCCAGGAATCCGCTAAAGTCTCACTCGTCGGAACGGCCCAACAGCCGGGAAGACAAACCCCGCCGACCGGGGATCGGACGCCGAAAGGGTCTGATAGAGTCGGAAACGCAAGACCGAAGG
>NZ_JBVKBI010000017.1:0-157254 GCF_055639035.1 Streptomyces sp. NPDC107654 | reverse complement strand
CTGGGAGGCGTCCCTCTTCGAGGAGCACGACTTCCGGGACATCAAGATCTCCGTCAAGCACAACGACCCGGTCGTGATGATCGAGGCCTACCGCCGGCTCGCCGAGCAGTGCGACTACCCCCTCCACCTGGGCGTCACGGAGGCCGGCCCCGCCTTCCAGGGCACGATCAAGTCGGCGGTCGCCTTCGGCGCCCTCCTCTCCCAGGGCATCGGCGACACGATCCGTGTCTCGCTGAGCGCCCCGCCCGCCGAGGAGGTCAAGGTCGGCATCCGGATCCTGGAGTCGCTGGGGCTGCGGCAGCGGCGCCTGGAGATCGTCTCCTGCCCGTCCTGCGGCCGGGCCCAGGTGGACGTCTACAAGCTCGCCGAGGAGGTCACCGCGGGCCTGGACGGCATGGAGGTACCGCTGAGGGTCGCGGTGATGGGGTGCGTGGTCAACGGTCCGGGGGAGGCGCGAGAGGCCGACCTCGGCGTCGCCTCCGGCAACGGCAAGGGTCAGATCTTCGTCAAGGGCGAGGTCATCAAGACCGTCCCCGAGTCGAAGATCGTGGAAACCCTCATCGAGGAGGCCATGAAGATCGCCGAGCGGACGACCCCCGCTGACAGTTGAGTTGAGGCAGAGGCACGGACCGAGAGGGGGCCCGAGCGTGACCGTTCTGGAGAACATCCGGGGACCACGCGACCTGAAGGCGCTGTCCGAGGCGGAACTCGGCGTACTGTCCGAGGAGATACGCGAGTTCCTGGTGCACGCGGTGTCGAGGACCGGCGGTCACCTCGGCCCCAACCTGGGCGTGGTGGAACTGACCGTCGCCCTGCACCGGGTCTTCGAGTCGCCGGTCGACCGCATCCTGTGGGACACCGGCCACCAGAGCTATGTGCACAAGCTGCTGACCGGCCGTCAGGACTTCTCGAAGCTTCGCGGCAAGGGCGGACTGTCCGGATACCCCTCGCGCGAGGAGTCCGAGCACGACGTCATCGAGAACAGCCACGCCTCCACCGCGCTCGGCTGGGCCGACGGCCTCGCCAAGGCCCGCCAGGTGCAGGGCGAGAAAGGCCATGTGGTCGCGGTCATCGGCGACGGCGCGCTGACCGGCGGCATGGCCTGGGAGGCGCTCAACAACATCGCCGCGGCCCGGGACCGGCCGCTGATCATCGTCGTCAACGACAACGAGCGCTCCTACGCGCCCACCATCGGCGGCCTCGCCAACCACCTGGCCACGCTGCGCACCACCGACGGCTACGAGAAGGTCCTCGCCTGGGGCAAGGAGGTCCTCCAGCGCACCCCGGTCGTCGGCAGCACCCTCTACGAGTCCCTGCACGGCGCCAAGAAGGGTTTCAAGGACGCCTTCGCGCCGCAGGGCATGTTCGAGGATCTGGGCCTGAAGTACCTGGGCCCGATCGACGGACACGACATCAAGGCCGTCGAGTCCGCGCTGCGCCGCGCGAAACGCCTCCACGGCCCCGTGCTGGTCCACTGCCTCACCGAGAAGGGCCGCGGCTACGAACCCGCCCTCGCGCACGAGGAGGACCACTTCCACAGCGTCGGCGTGATGGACCCGCTCACCTGCGCACCCCTCGTCCCGTCGAACGGCCCCTCCTGGACGTCGGTGTTCGGCGAGGAGATCGTGAGGATCGGGGAGGAGCGCGAGGACGTCGTGGCGATCACGGCGGCCATGCTGCACCCGGTCGGCCTGGGGAGGTTCGCCGAGCGCTTCCCGGACCGGGTGTGGGACGTGGGCATCGCCGAGCAGCACGCGGCCGTCTCCGCGGCGGGCCTCGCCACCGGCGGGCTGCACCCGGTCGTCGCCGTCTACGCCACCTTCCTCAACCGGGCCTTCGACCAGCTGCTGATGGACGTCGCCCTGCACCGCTGCGGGGTCACCTTCGTCCTGGACCGGGCCGGCGTCACCGGCACCGACGGCGCCTCCCACAACGGCATGTGGGACATGTCCGTCCTCCAGGTCGTCCCCGGCCTGAGGATCGCCGCCCCGCGCGACGCCGACCAGCTGCGCGCCCAGCTGCGCGAGGCCGTCGCCGTGGACGACGCGCCCACCCTGGTCCGCTTCCCGAAGGAGACCGCCGGGCCGCGCGTCCCGGCTGTCGACCGGGTCGGCGGCATGGACGTCCTGCAGCGCGCCGAACACCCCGAGGTGCTGCTGGTGGCCGTCGGCGTGATGGCCTCGGTGTGCCTCCAGGCCGCCGAGCTGCTCCAGGCCCGCGGGATCGGCTGCACGGTGGTCGACCCGCGCTGGGTCAAGCCCGTCGACCCCGAGCTGCCCGGCCTGGCGGCCGGACACCGGCTGGTGGCCGTGGTGGAGGACAACAGCCGTGCCGCGGGTGTCGGTTCGGCCGTCGCCCTGGCCCTCGGCGACGCCGACGTGGACGTGCCGGTGCGGCGGTTCGGCATCCCGGAGCAGTTCCTGCCGCACGCCAAGCGCAGCGAGGTGCTGGCCGACATCGGCCTCACGCCCGTCGAGATCGCCGGGCGGATCAGCGCGAGCCTGGCCGTCAAGGACGTCGACGGCACAGCCAAGGAGAGTGAATGACCACCGAGTTCGACCTCGGCGCCCTGCTCGCCGAGCGCGGAGCCGAACGCTACGAGCTGCACGCCCGGCACCTCAACCCGCAGTTGCCGCGCATGCTGCACACCATCGGCTTCGACAAGGTCTACGAGCGTGCCGAGGGGGCGCACTTCTACGACGCGGACGGCAACGACTACCTGGACATGCTCGCCGGGTTCGGGGTGATGGGCCTGGGCCGCCACCACCCGGTCGTCCGCAAGGCGCTGCACGACGTGCTGGACCTGGACCTCGCCGACCTCACCCGCTTCGACTGCCAGCCGCTGCCCGGCCTGCTCGCCGAGCGGCTGCTGGCCCACAGCCCGCACCTGGACCGGGTGTTCTTCGGCAACAGCGGCACCGAGGCGGTGGAGACGGCCCTGAAGTTCGCCCGGTACGCCACCGGCAAGCCGCGCGTCCTCTACTGCGACCACGCCTTCCACGGGCTGACCACCGGCTCGCTGTCGGTCAACGGCGAGCGCGGCTTCCGGGACGGCTTCGCCCCGCTGCTTCCCGACACCGCCGTACCGCTCGGCGATCTCGACGTGCTGGCCCGGGAGTTGGCGAAGGGTGACGTGGCCGCGCTGATCGTGGAGCCGATCCAGGGCAAGGGCGTGCACGAGACGCCGCCCGGCTACCTGCGGGCCGCGCAGGAGCTGCTGCACAAGCACAAGGCGCTGCTCATCGCCGACGAGGTGCAGACCGGCCTCGGCCGTACCGGTGACTTCTACGCCTACCAGCACGAGGACGGCGTAGAGCCTGACCTGGTGTGCGTGGCCAAGGCCCTGTCCGGCGGGTACGTCCCCGTCGGCGCCACCCTCGGCAAGGAGTGGATCTTCAAGAAGGTCTACTCGTCCATGGACCGGGTGCTGGTGCACTCGGCGAGCTTCGGGTCCAACGCCCAGGCGATGGCGTGCGGCCTCGCCGTGCTGTCGGTCATGGAGAACGAGCAGATCGTCGCCGGCGTGCGCCGCACGGGCGAGCGGCTGAAGTCCCGGCTCACCGCGCTGATCGACGAGTACGAGCTGCTCGCCGACGTCCGCGGCCGGGGCCTGATGATCGGCATCGAGTTCGGCAGGCCGTCCTCGCTGAAGCTGCGCGGCCGCTGGACGATGCTCCAGGCGGCGCGCAAGGGCCTGTTCGCGCAGATGGTCGTCGTACCGCTGCTGCAGAAGCACCGGATCCTCACCCAGGTCTCCGGCGATCACCTGGAAGTGATCAAGCTGATCCCGCCGCTGGTCGTCGACGAGGCCGACGTCGACCGGTTCGTGGACGCCTTCACGGCGGTGATGGACGACGCGCACAGCGGCGGCGGCCTGATGTGGGACTTCGGCAAGACCCTGATCAAACAGGCGGTGGCGAACCGCTGAGGACCGGCCCTAGGGGGCCAGAAGGAGCACGAAGGGGAAGAGCAGCCCGGTCGTTCCCAGGACGGTTCCCGTCACCGCGGCCCACATCCGGCCGATGCCACGACGGGCGTAGTGGACGCCCATCAGGCCGAACGTGACGGCGAGCCCTCCGGCGAGGAACATCACCGGAAGCAGCAGGAGCGTGGGCCACGTGCATGCGGCGGCCATGACGCCCAGCACGAGCGCCGTCGGGCCGAGGGCTCCGGCGGGTGTGTCGGCAGGCGTGTGGGCCCGGTCGGGCGTGGTGGGCGCAGGCATGGGACCCCCGCGGTTTGAACGTGTTCAAATCCTGGGGTTGATCGTGACAGGGCCAGGGGAAGGGGCAGCGGCTCGCCACAGGGCCGGGGGAGAGGGCAGCGGCTCGCCGCCGTCACAGGAATTTGCCTCACGGGCAAAAAAATTGCCCCACAGGTAAGGCTGGGGCTCAATGGAGGCATGAACGCCTCAGACGCCGGGCGGCCGGCGGACCCGGCCCCGGACGAGGGCCTGCCCGCCGTCGCGCCACAGCTGCGCGCCCTGCGCCGGCGCGCCGGGCTCACCCTGGAGGCCGCGGCCCGCGGCGCCGGGCTCTCCGCGGCCCATCTGTCCCGCCTGGAGACCGGGCAGCGCCAGCCCTCGCTGCCGATGCTCCTGGCGCTCGCCCGTATCTACGGTACGACCGTCTCCGAGCTGCTCGGCGAGACGGTCGCCGACCGGGACGCGATCGTACGGGCCGCCGACATGGAGCCGACCCGGGCGGGCGGCTGGACGTACGTCCAGGCAGGGTCGCCCGGCCGCGGCATGCAGGCCCTGAGGGTGCGGGTGCCGTACGGCTCGCAGGGCGACATCGTGCGCGTCCACCCCGGCGAGGAGTGGCTGTACGTCCTCAAGGGGCGGCTCCGGCTGCGGCTCGGCGACACCGGCCACCTGCTCGGACCCGGTGACAGCGCGCACTTCGACTCGCTCACCCCGCACCGCCTCGCCGCCGAGGACCACGACGGCGTGGAGCTGCTGTTCGTCCACACCCTGCTGCAGAGCCCCACGGCCGCACTGTGCCTGGGCCCGCTGACCGGAGAGCTGTCATGAGCGACTACGAGACCAGGTTCCCGCGTTCCCTGTGGGTCCGGCTGATCATCTACATCGCGCTCGGGCACGTCCTGGCCGCGTTCCTCTACCTGCTGTTCGCGGTGGGCGGCAAGGGCTGACGCGGCCCCGCGCGCGGCGGGACGGGCGGAAGCCCGAGACGTCCGACCCGGTCACCGCCCACCGGCCGCCGGCCCCGCACGGCCGACCGGCGGCGGGGCCCCGGATCCGTACGACGCCCCCCGAGGCCGACCTCGGACTGTCCAACCTGTGGGCCGGGTTGTGCGCACCGACTACGACCCGTGGGCCGCCGAGGTGTCGGGCCCCCGCGCCGGTCGAGGCTGTGCGCGTGCCCCGAACTCCCTGCACCGTGCGGCCGGAGGGGTGCGAACCGTGCCCGTCCCGTCAGTCCAGCAGGCGTGCGCGCAGGCGCTCGCGGGAGTCGGGGGACAGGCCCAGGCCCCGGGCCAGGTAGGTGTCGGTGTCGCCCCAGGTGTCCTCGATGCTCGCGAAGGCCGCCTCCAGGTACTCGGCGCGCGCGTCGAAGAGCGGATTGAGCAGCTCCATCACCTCGGCGGTGTACGCGGTGTCCGCGCTGCCGCTGCGCCGGACCTTGTAACGGCGGTGCTTGGCGGCCGACTCCAGGTAGTCGGCGATGATCGCGTCCCGTTCCACGCCCAGGGCGAGGAGCGTCACCGCTATCGAGATGCCCGCGCGGTCCTTGCCGGCCGCGCAGTGCATCAGCGCGGGCACGCTGTCCTCGGCGAGCGCGTGCAGCACCCGGGAGTGCTCGGCGGTGCGCTCCGTGACGATCTTCCGGTAGGAGGCGATCATCCGGGCCGCCCCCTTGCCGTCGTCCAGGATCGCGCGCAGCTGGTCGAGGTCGCCGTCGCGGACCATCTGCCAGAACTCGGCGCCGTCCGCCGGGTCGCTCAGCGGGAGGTTCACGTTCCGCACGCCGGGCAGCTCGACGTCGGGTCCCTCCAGCTTCTGGTCGGCCGCGTTGCGGAAGTCGAAGATCGTGTGCAGGCCCAGGGAGGCGAGGAAGGCCGCGTCCTCGTCGGTCGCGTGCGCCAGGTGCCCGCTGCGGAACAGGACGCCGTACCGCACCCGTCGCCCGTCCGTGGTCGGCAGTCCGCCCACGTCACGGAAATTGCGCACTCCGGCCAGCTCCGGCTCGGTCGACGGGACCTGCTGCGTCACGGGGGCTCCTCCCGGTCGTTCCCCGCCGTCGCGGCTCGTCGGCGGGCGCCTCTGACGACCATACGGCATCGATTTCCTAGGGCAATGAGTTGTCCACAGGCATGGACACCGGGTCCGCGGCCCTTGATGATGTTGGCACTTGCGCGGATCTGTTGGCACCTGTGAGGTCTCGATGGTGGACATCGCCGAAGACGGTCGTACCTGGCTCCTGTCGGGCCCCGGCAGCAGTTACGCCCTGCATCTCACCGACGCGGACGAACTGCTCCACCTCCACTGGGGCCCGCGGATCGCCCTCCCCGACGCCGAGGCCCTCGCCGAGCGCCCCCTGCCCGGCTACCGGCCCTTCGAGTCCCCCCTCGACGGCCGCGAGGAGTACCCGGTCGAGGGCGGTGCCCGCTTCGTCCGCCCCGCCCTGTCCGTCCGTACCGACGAGCGGCGCGGCACCGAGTGGCGCTTCGTGTCGTACGACACCGAGGGCGGTGGACTGCGGCTGCGCTTCGACGACGACGGCGTGGGGACCACACTGCACTACCGGATGCGCGGCGACGTGGTCGAGCGGTGGGTGACCGTCGAGAACGGCGGCCACGCGCGCGTGGAGCTGCTGCGGGCCGACGCGGCCACCTGGACCCTGCCCGACCGCGAGGGGTGGCGGCTGTCCCAGCTGCACGGCCGCTGGGCCGCCGAGTCCCGGCTCACCACCGCGCCCCTCACCTACGGCGAGAAGGTCATCGGCAGCCGCCGCGGCCACACCGGACACCAGCACCTGCCCTGGGTCGCCCTCGACACCGACGCCACCGAGGAGCGCGGCGAGGTCTACGGCTGCGCGCTCGGCTGGTCCGGCTCCTGGCGCATCGCCGTCGCCCAACTCCCGGACGCGCGCGTGCAGATCACCGGCGGCGCCGGCTACGACGACTCGGGCCTGCTGCTCCTCGGGCCCGGGGAGTCGTACACCACTCCGGTCTTCGCGGGTCTGTGGAGCGACGGCGGCTTCGGTGGCGCGAGCCGCGCCTGGCACGCCTACCAGCGCGCGTACGTCATCCCGGAGGCCGAGCGGGACCGGCCCGTGCTCTTCAACTCCTGGGAGGCCACGTTCTTCGACATCTCCGAGGAGCAGCAGCTCGCCCTCGCCCGCCGGGCCGCCGAGATCGGGGTCGAGCTGTTCGTGGTGGACGACGGCTGGTTCGGCGCCCGCACCAGCGACCGCGCCGGCCTCGGCGACTGGACGCCCAGCCCGGACCGCTTCCCGCACGGCCTGAAGCCCCTCGCCGACCAGGTGCACGGCCTGGGCATGCGGTTCGGCATCTGGGTGGAGCCCGAGATGGTCAACCCGGACAGCGACCTGTACCGCGCCCACCCCGACTGGGTGCAGTACCAGCCGGGGCGAAAGCGTACGGAGCTGCGCCATCAGCTCGTGCTCAACCTCGCGCGCGAGGACGTCCGGGAGTACCTCCGGGAGCAGCTGGACACCCTGCTCTCCAGCGCCCCGATCGACTACGTGAAGTGGGACTTCAACCGCTGCTTCACCGACGCCGGCTGGCCCGGGGAGCCGTACCCGCAGCGCCTGTGGGTGGACCACGTCCGCGGCCTGTACGCCCTGCTGGACCGGCTGCGCGCGGCTCACCCCCAGGTCGCCTTCGAGTCCTGCTCGGGCGGCGGCGGCCGGATCGACCTCGGGGTGCTGAGCCGCACCGACCAGGTGTGGACCTCCGACAACACCGACCCCCTGGACCGGCTCGCCATCCAGCACGGCTTCACCCACGTCCATCCCGCGCGCGTCATGGCGGCCTGGGTCACGGACAGCCCCAACACCCAGCTCAACGGCCGGGTCAGCTCGCTGCGCTTCCGGTTCGTCAGCGCCATGGCCGGCGTGCTCGGGGTCGGGGGCGACCTGGCGGAGTGGAGCGCGGAGGAACTGGCCGAGGCCCGGCGCTGGGTGGAGCTGTACAAGGAGATCCGCCCGGTCGTGCAGCACGGCGAGCTGTACCGGCTGCGGCCTCCGACGGGCGGCCTGAGTGCCGTCCAGTACCTCCGGGGCGGGGAGGCCGTCGTCCTCGCCTGGCTGCAGGCCCAGGGTTACGGCGAGCCGGTGCCGGCGGTGCGGCTGCGCGGGCTCGACCCGACGGCATCGTACGAATGCCGTGAATCGGGCGAAGTCCACCGAGGTGCCGTTCTGCTGCACCACGGACTGCGCACCGGCCTCGAAGGTGACCTGGACGCGACGGTCATCCGACTGCGTCGCCTCTGACCTTTCTGCCCTGGTTGGGCCTTTCCTCCCATCCTGCCAGGGAAGGAAGGCCTCTGGGGAATCGCGGCGTGAGGAGCGTCATAACCGTGACCGGGCGTCGCGCGTCATGTCCACGTAATGCTCGGGCTGAAGAGGGAAACCGGAAGAACGACGGCGCGGGAATTCACGCTGGGTGACCGCGCATTCCGGCATGGGATCACCCCGAAAAGGAACAACGGGAAGCGGCTGCTTGTTCCGCCGCGCCCCGCTCGCCTACCTTCCGAACCCATCCGGACGGAACGCCGAATCCTGCCGCCGCCCGGAGTCCCCGCACATGACCCGCGTCGGCAGGAGCGGGGGACCCACCAGGCACGACTGCCTGTCCCGGTCTCCGCGACAGGCCAGGGGTGCAGCCGTGCCGCCCACGGCCGGGCAGTGCCAGCCCGAACCCGACAGCCCACCTCGCAGGCGCCGGAGAGGAATTGCGCCATGCCCGCCAAGGGTAGGCACCGACGCCCCAAGACCCCGCGTCCGCCTCCGCCGACTGCATCCTGCCGGTGGCCGGCGCCACCATCGGCACCGGCTACCACGTCGCCGGCGCCATGTGGTCCAGCGGCCACCACGCCGGCGTCGACTTCGTCGTCCCCACCGGCACCCCCCTCAAGGCCGTCGCCGAGGGCACCGTCGTCTCCGCCGGCTGGGGCGGCGCGTACGGCAACCAGGTCGTCCTCAGGCTGAACGACGGCCACTACGCCCACCTCTCGCAGCTCTCCGTCTCGGCCGGCCAGACCGTGACCGCGGGCCGGCAGGTCGGGCTGTCCGGCGCCACGGGCAACGTGACCGGCCCGCACCTGCACTTCGAGATCCGCACCACACCCGACTACGGCTCGGACGTGGACCCGGTCGCCCACCTCCGTGCGCACGGGGTCGCCGTCGGCTGACACCCGCCCTGCCTATTCCTGGATTGGCAAATTATTTAAGAGTGTCTCATCTCACCGTTCGTCAACCCCGGCCTACGGTCGCGTAGGTCACATCGGAAGGTGAATCATGGTCCGACGTGGCAGACGATTCGAAGAATGACGACACATCAGTGATCGGGTCGTACGTGGCGGTGGGGGACAGCTTCACCGAGGGCGTCGGCGACCCCGGGCCCGACGGGGCGTTCGTAGGCTGGGCCGACCGCTTCGCGGTGCTGCTCGCCGACCGGCGCCCCGAGGGCGACTTCCAGTACACCAACCTCGCCGTGCGCGGGAAACTGCTGGACCAGATCGTGGCCCACCAGCTCCCGAAGGCCGTCGAAATGGCCCCGGACCTGGTCTCCTTCTGTGCGGGCGGCAACGACATCATCCGCCCCGGCACCGACCCGGACGAAGTGGCCGAACGCTTCGAACGCGCCGTGTCCCGGCTGGCCGAGGTCGCCGGCACGGTGATGGTGACGACCGGCTTCGACACCCGGGGCGTCCCGGTGCTCAAGCACCTGCGCGGCAAGATCGCCACCTACAACGGACACGTCCGGGCCATCGCCGACCGGTACGGCTGCCCCGTCCTCGACCTGTGGTCCCTGAAGTCCGTGCAGGACCGCAGGGCCTGGGACAGCGACCGGCTGCACCTGTCGCCCGAGGGCCACACGCGCGTGGCGCTGCGCGCCGGGCAGGTCCTCGGTCTCCAGGTGCCGGCCGACCCGGAACAGCCGTGGCCGCCGCTGCCGCCCCGGGGCACCCTGGACATCCGCCGCGACGACGTCCAGTGGGCCCGCGAGTACCTCGTCCCCTGGATCGGGCGCCGGCTGCGCGGCGAGTCCTCCGGTGACCATGTGACCGCCAAGGGCACGCTGTCCCCGCACGACATCAGGATGCGCATCGCCTCCGTGGCCTGACACCGCCGCCCGCGCCCCCGGCCGCGCCGCCCGCCTGCGCGGTCCGGGGCGCGGGCGGGCGCGCGCTCACCGCTCCCGGTCGGTCAACGCCGTCCGGTCCAGGCCGAGTTCCCGAGCGAGGGCCTCGTCCACCCACTCCTGCGCCCGGGACCGGGCCACCGCGCCCGGGTACGACGTCAGCTGCACCGCCAGCCCGTCCAGCAGCGCGGTCAGCCGCAACGCCGTACCCGCCGGGTCGGCGCACGCGAACTCACCGGCCGCGATGCCCTCGGCGATGACCTCCGCGATCACCGCTTTCCACTGCTTGTCCAGCTCACGGGTGACCTCCCGCAGGGCGGGCTCGCGCAGGGCCACGGCCCAGCCCTCGATCCACAGCCGCCAGCCCTTGGCCTGCCCGGTCGGCGCGTACCAGCGCACCGCGGCCCGCAGCCGGCGCAGCGCGGTGGTCCGCCGGCCCACCACCTTGCGCAGGTGCGCGAGGTCGTCCTCGGCCGCGTACGCGAACGCGGCGGCGACCAGCTTCTCCTTGGTCGAGAAGTGGTACAGCACCAGCGCGTTGCTCACCCCGAGCGACGCGGCCACGTCGGCGATCCGCACCGCCGCCACACCCCGCGCCTCGATCTGCTCGATGGCTGCCCGCAGCAGCTCCTCCTGCCGCTCCGCCACGCTCAACCGCACTCTCGCCACGCGCTCACCCTAGTGCTAGTCGATCGCATGCGAGCGGTACCGGTCAGAAGCGGTCCGTCACCGTTATACGCCGAGGCGTTCCGCGATCACCGGGGTCCGGTCGCGGACCGGCTCGCGCGCGGCCGGCGGCGCCCCGCCGACGCGGACGCCGGGGCCCCGCCCGGGAGTTCACCATCATCCGGGCACGGCACCGCGCGGCCGACGGCGTGGTAGCCGCGCCGTGGACGTCGGGCCACCGAGCGGACACCGTGGCCCACCGCTGGTCGGCGGCGCGGGCCGGACACGTCCCGGGGGCCGGCGACGCCGGGCGGTCGGAGGGGCCGACCGCCCGGACCGTCGGAGGGGCCGACCATAATGGAGGGCCTCACCCACTCCACCGGGAGGTACCGTGACCGGTCTGCGTTCTCCGAGCACCGGACTCCGTGCGCTGCGGCCTGCTGCCTTCGGCGCGGACCCGGGCGGTGAGCGCCTGGCACGCATCCGCCGCTCCCCGCACTTCAAGGACGGCGTCTTCCAGAACCCCGGCGGCCCGGCCCGCACCCGGCCGTCCGGCTCCACGATGGACCTCGCCAAGGTCTTCCTGGACAAGGACACCCGCCCGCTGCGCGCCCCCCAGGGCACCGTCCCGGTCCACCCCACGACCTTCGCCGACCTGGCCAAGCCGCCCGCGACGGGGCTGCGGCTGACCTGGATGGGCCACTCCAGCGTGCTCGCCGAGATCGACGGTCACCGGGTCCTGTTCGACCCGGTCTGGGGCGAGCGCTGCTCCCCGTTCCCGTTCGCCGGGCCCAGGCGGCTGCACCCGGTGCCGCTGCCGCTGGCCGCCCTCGGGCCCGTCGACGTCGTCGTCATCTCGCACGACCACTACGACCACCTGGACCTGCCCAGCATCAAGGCGCTGGCCGGCACGGACACCCTGTTCGCCGTCCCGCTCGGCGTCGGCGCCCACCTGGAGCACTGGGGCGTCTCCCCGGACCGGCTGCGCGAACTCGACTGGCACGAGTCCACCCGGATCGGCGGGCTCACCCTCACCGCCACCCCGGCCCGTCACTTCTGCGGCCGCGGGCTCCGCAACACCCAGCACACCCTCTGGGCGTCCTGGACCGTCGCCGGCGACGAACACCGCGTCTACCACAGCGGCGACACGGGCTACTTCGACGGCTTCACGGACATCGGTGCCGCACACGGCCCGTTCGACGCCACGATGATCCAGATCGGCGCGTACAGCGAGTTCTGGCCCGACATCCACATGACCCCCGAGGAGGGCCTGCGCGCCCACCTCGACCTGCAGGGCGGAGCGCCGCACGGCGTGCTCCTGCCGATCCACTGGGGCACCTTCAACCTCGCACCGCACCCGTGGGCCGAGCCGGGGGAGTGGACCAAGGAGGCCGCCGAGGAGTCCGGCCAGGCCGTGGCCCTGCCCCGGCCGGGCGAGCCCTTCGAACCCGCGGGCAAGCTGCCGGCCGAGGCGTGGTGGCGGGACGTGTCCGGGGAGGTCCGGCGCACCTGGCGCTCGGTCGGAGCCTTCGTGGCGGAGCCGCCCGCACGCGGCACGGGCGGCCACGGGCACTGAGCGCCGGCGGGCGCCCGAACCGCGGAACGGGCCGTGGGGTCCTGTGGCCTGTGTGGCCCGACGCTCTGTGCGGCCCGGCGGGTTCGCGCGGGCCGCCCTCAAGCCGAGGCCAATGCGAGCACGCCGAGTAGTGATCGTGCGTGCCGTGCACCGGGGGAGGAACCCCGGGGAGCCGGTCACGAGGGAGTCGCTCGCGCGGGAAACGGGCTCTGCGGTGGTGCGCCCGTCGCACAGAGCCGATCGGTCCGCCGTTCCGTTCGCGACCGCTCCTGACCAGGTCGGATCGGTGTGCTCCGGGGTCCGATCGTATGTCGGACAGCGGTCATCGGACTTTCGTACGACGCCTCATACCAGAGCGGGACGCTGCCCGGGGGACTTTGTCAACTGCCCACCGCACATGATGCTCGGGCAACTACGGTGAGTGTCCGTCGGACGGCGCGCGGCCGGGCCCCGGTCCCGCCGGCCGACGCCGCGATGACGCACGCCCGCATCGACGCATGCCCGCAGCGCGCACCGCGAGAGGACACAGGCCCGACGGACCAGTACGAGGACGCAGATGTCTCACCTCCGAGCACCGGCCACCCGCGCCGACCGCCGCGAGGGCGGCCGGCACGGGCGGCCGGTCGCGCGACCCGCTCCCGCACTGCCCGAAACGCACATACGGCCCCAGCTCATGCGACTCGCCGTGCTGCCGCCCCTCGCGGTCGCGCTCAGCTCCGCCGCCGCGGTGATCTTCAGCGTCCGCTCCACCGGCGCACGCACCGGCCCCCTCCTGTGGGCCGTGCTCGCCGGAGCGGTCACCGTGACCGTCGCCGGCATCCTGATCGCCGCCGTGGCCGCCGACCGCGCCGCCCGCTCCGTCGCCGACCGGGTCGACGCGCTCCGCCGCACCGCCGCACGCGGAGAGGCCGACCTGCACGCCCTGGTCGACGCGCTGCGCCAGGGCGAGGCCCCGCCGCAGCGGGGGCCGCGCCGCCGGCCGCCCGCGGACGCCGACGACTTCGAGCTGCTCGCCGCCGACCTGGCCCGCGCGTACGACGGCGCCGTCACCGCCGTCGTGCGGGCGGCCCAGCTCTCCAGCCAGACCGGCAGCGAACAGAAGCTGGAGGTGTTCGTCAACCTCGCGCGCCGGCTCCAGTCGCTCGTGCACCGGGAGATCTCGATCCTCGACGACCTGGAGAACGAGATCGAGGACCCCGACCTGCTCAAGGGCCTCTTCCACGTGGACCACCTGGCCACCCGCATCCGGCGGCACGCCGAGAACCTCGCCGTGCTCGGCGGGGCCGTCTCCCGCCGCCAGTGGAGCAACCCGGTCAGCATGACCGAGGTGCTGCGCTCCGCCATCGCCGAGGTCGAGCAGTACTCCCGGGTCAAGCTCGTCCCTCCCATCGACGGCGAGCTCCGCGGCCACGCCGTGGCCGACGTCATCCACCTGCTCGCCGAACTCATCGAGAACGCCACCGTGTTCTCCGCCCCGCACACCCAGGTGCTGCTCCGCGCCAACCTCGTCACCTCCGGGCTCGCCGTGGAGGTCGAGGACCGCGGGCTGGGCATGCCCGTCGCCGAGCAGAACCGGATGAACGCCCTGCTCGCCGACCCCGACCAGGTCAACGTCGCCAGCCTGCTGGCCGACGGCCGCATCGGCCTCTACGTCGTCTCCCAGCTCGCCCGCCGGCACAGCATCCACGTGCGGCTGCAGACCAACATCTACGGCGGTGTACAGGCCGTACTCGTGGTCCCGCAGGCGCTGTTGGGCAACACCCCGGGCGGGCCGGAGGCAGCCGCCGGGACCGCCGGGGCCGTTGCGACCACAGTGGCCGCCGGAACCGGCGGGAACGCCGCAACCGCCGCAGCCGCCGTAACAGCCGGGACTTCCGTGCCGCCGTTCGCACAGGCACTGGACAGCGGAGGTGCGCAGGGGGCCGGGGACGCGCCCGCTGCCGCCCTTCCTGCCGCCGGGCCGGGGACCGCGGCCGGACCAGGGAGTGCGACCGGAACACAGGACGCTGCCGCGACCGCAAGCGCGCGTGGCACCGGCGGCACCGGCGCGACCCACAGGACCGGGGACGTCGGCGGAACCGCGGGCTCCGGCGCGGGCGGGGCCGGGACAGGGGGCGACTCCGAGACCGGGACCGGCTCCGGCCGACGGCGGCACGCCCAGCGCGGATCCGGGCGGCGCGGCACCGAGGGCGGCGCGCGCGGACGGCACGGCGCCGCCCCGCCCCCGCTGCCCGTGCGCGGGGCCCAGGAGGCGCGGCCCACCCCCTCCGACGCCGCGCCCGGCGTCAGCGCCGAGGACCGGGCGGTGGTGGAGGCACACGCGGGCGCCCTGCCCACCCCGCGCGTCGGCACGGTCCGCGGCACCATGGACAAGCCCCAACTGCCCCGCCGACGCGCTCAGGAGCACCTCGTGCCCCAACTGCGCGGCGGCCCCGCCCCCCGCCAGGACGCCGGCACCGTCGTCGGACACGATCCCGGTCTGATGGCCGCCTTCCAACGCGGCATCGGCCTCGCCGAGGCCCAGCAGAGCCTGGAGTCCGAGCACCGGGAACCGGGGTACGGGACGTCGTCGGCGTACGACACACCGGCGCACGACACATCGGCGTACGGCATCGCGGGCCATGACTCCTCGGTGTACGACACCCCGGGCTACGGTGCCCACCTTCCGGCCTCCGCGCCCGACACCAGCGAGCCGGTACGCACACGTCCCGAACACGGCGGCGGCACGGAACCTGCCGGCGCCCCACATCAGGACGCGCACCACAGGGGCTCCGACCACATGGACCCCACACCCATGGCCGCTCCTCACATGTCCCGCACGGACATGTCCCGCACGGACATGTCCCGCACGGACATGTCCCGCCCAGACATGTCCCGCACAGACATGTCCGGCACACACATGTCTCACGAAGACATGTCCCCGGCCCCCATATCCGAGACGCACACCCCCGCTCCCGCGTCCGACGGCGTCCGCGGCACAGGCCGGTCCGAGGGGAACACCCCGGCCGGATGACCACCTCGGCCCCCGTACGCCACAGCTCCACCCCCGCCCCCACCCCCGCGCTCCCGCGCGGACCTTCGTACCCCCAAGGAGTCGATCCACCATGGCGAGCGATGCGCCGACCGTCCACGCGACCGACCTCGACTGGCTGCTGAGCGGCCTCGTGCAGCGCGTGCCGCACACCGACAGCGCGGTGCTCCTGTCCTGCGACGGACTGGTGAAGTCCGTGCACGGTCTGGACACCGACAGCGCCGACCACATGGCGGCCCTGGCCTCCGGCCTGTACTCCCTCGGCCGCAGCGCGGGCGCCCGGTTCGGTGACGGCGGCGACGTCCGCCAGGTGGTCGTCGAACTCGACGCGACCCTGCTGTTCGTCACCACCGCCGGCTCCGGCACCTGCCTCGCCGTGCTGGCCGCCCGCGAGGCCGACGCGGCCGTGCTCGGCTACGAGATGGCCATGCTGGTCAAGAGCGTCCGCCCCTACCTGGTGACCGCGCCCCGGCAGCACGCCGTCGAATCCACGGCGACGAGGCCTTGAGCGTGGCCGCAGCCGGCGACGGGCCCTGGCTGGACGACGCGGCGGGGCGGCTGGTGCGGCCGTTCGCGGTCAGCAACGGCCGCACCAAGCCCAGCATCGCCCTCGACCTGATGTCGCAGGTGATGGCCACCGGCGTCACCCCGCTCGGCTACCTCGGCCCCGAGCACGCCCAGGCACTCGGCCTGTGCCGCGCGCCCGTCTCGGTCGCCGAGGTCGCAGCCCAGCTGAAACTGCCCGCCGTGGTCACCAAGGTGCTGCTCTCCGACCTGGTCGACTGCGGCGCGCTGACCACCAAGCCGCCCGTGTACCACCACACTCCCACTGACCGGTCTCTGCTGGAGGCAGTGCTCGATGGACTACGACGACAGCTCTGACCCGTTCCCGACCGCGCTCAAGATCCTGGTCGCGGGCGGGTTCGGGGTCGGCAAGACCACCTTCGTGGGCGCGGTCAGCGAGATCGCGCCGCTCAGCACGGAGGAGCTGCTCACCACGGTCAGTGTCGGCACGGACAGTCTCGACGGCGTCGAGAACAAGATGGAGACCACGGTCGCGATGGACTTCGGCCGGATCACCCTCGACCGGGAACACGTGCTGTACCTGTTCGGCACGCCCGGGCAGGAGCGGTTCTGGTTCATGTGGGACGAGCTGTCCGAGGGCGCGCTCGGGGCGGTGATCCTCGCCGACACCCGGCGGCTCCAGGACTGCTTCGCCGCCGTGGACTTCTTCGAGGAGCGCGGTCTCGCCTTCATCGTCGCCGTCAACGAGTTCGACGGCTCCCACCGCTACGACCCGGAGGAGGTGCGGACCGCCATCGACCTCGACCCGCGGATCCCGGTGGTGCGCTGCGACGCCCGGATCTCCAGCTCCGGCGTCCAGACCCTGCTCGTCCTCGTCCGCCACCTCCTCGCCCACACCCCGGCGACGGCGCCCAGCCACGGCGCCCACATGTGATCCCGTACTACCGCCCACGGAGCCGCTATATGAGGTACGCCCACAGCGACGGAGCCCGGCCATGAGCTACGAGCCGCCCCGGCCGGTCCGGGGCCTGCTGCTCACCCCCGAGGACAAGGAGGCCCCCGCCCGTGTCGACCGGCTGCGCCGACTCGGCCTCGCCGACCGGCCCGACCCCGTGCTCGACGCCTTCGCCGCCCACCTCGCCCAGCTCACCGGCGCGCTCTACGCCATGGTCAACTTCATCGGCGAGGACCACCAGTTCTTCGCGGGCCTGAGCGCCCCCGCCACGGCCCCGGTCGTCCGGGACGACGGCAGCAGGGCCGAGATCGGCCGGGTGCTGCCGCGCGACCACGGCTTCTGCCCCCATGTGGTGGTCCGCCACAAGGCACTGGTTCTGGAGGACGTCCGCGACTATCCCCGGTTCGCGGGCAACCCGGTCGTGGACGAGTACGGCATCCGCTCCTACCTCGGCGCCCCGCTCATCGACCGCTACGGCATGGCTCTGGGCACCGTGTGCGCCGCCGACACGGCGCCCCGCGCCTGGGGCAGACCCGGCCTGGAGACCATCAAGGCGCTCGCCGCCGATCTCGTCGTACGCCTCGAACGGAGTGCGGAGGACGGGTTGCCGCTCTGACACGCCGGGAGGGTGTTTCCGGCGCGCCGGGAAGGCGTGTAGGAAAGCTGAGGCGCCGGTTAAGAAAAGCTCGATGGACCCGGGCCCGCGCATGCGGCAGATTGCAGGGTGATTCCACCCCTCTGACCCGGTGCGGGTTTCTTACGTTTGCCCGCGGGCCGGGCCTCACCCACAGGAGCCGTAGCGTTGAAGGCGCTGGTCAAGCAGAAGGCGGAGCCGGGACTCTGGCTGACGGACGTCCCGGAGCCCGCCATCGGCCCCGGAGACGTCCTGATCAAGGTCATGCGGACCGGTATCTGCGGAACCGATCTGCACATCCGGGCCTGGGACGGCTGGGCCCGGCAGGCCATCCGCACGCCCCTCGTGGTCGGCCACGAGTTCGTCGGGCAGGTGGTCGAGACCGGGCGCGACGTGACCGACATCCGCATCGGCGACCGGGTCAGCGGCGAGGGCCACCTGGTGTGCGGGAAGTGCCGCAACTGCCTGGCCGGCCGCCGCCACCTGTGCCGGGCCACCGTCGGCCTCGGTGTCGGCCGCGACGGCGCGTTCGCCGAGTACGTCGCCCTGCCCGCGTCCAACGTCTGGGTGCACCGCGTCCCCGTCGACCTCGACGTCGCCGCGATCTTCGACCCGTTCGGCAACGCCGTGCACACCGCGCTCTCCTTCCCGCTGGTCGGCGAGGACGTGCTGATCACCGGTGCGGGCCCGATCGGTCTGATGGCCGCCGCCGTCGCCCGGCACGCCGGAGCCCGCAACGTCGTCGTCACCGACGTCAGCGAGGAGCGCCTGGAGATCGCCCGCAAGATAGGGGTGAGCCTCGCCCTGAACGTCGCCGAGTCCACGATCGCCGACGGACAGCGCGAACTGGGCCTGCGCGAGGGCTTCGACATCGGCCTGGAGATGTCCGGCCGCGCCGAGGCCATGCGGGACATGATCGCCAACATGACGCACGGCGGCCGGATCGCCATGCTCGGCCTGCCCGCCGAGGAGTTCCCGGTCGACTGGTCCCGGATCGTCACCTCGATGATCACCATCAAGGGCATCTACGGCCGGGAGATGTTCGAGACCTGGTACGCGATGTCGGTGCTGCTGGAGGGCGGACTGGACCTCGCCCCCGTGATCACCGGCCGCTACGGCTACCGCGACTTCGAGGCGGCCTTCGCCGACGCGGCGAGCGGCAAGGGCGGCAAGGTCATCCTCGACTGGACCGCGTGAGCGACGCACATCCCCTTCCGCGCAAGCACTCTAGGAGCTTCTTCGATGTTCGACACCGTCCGTGACGACCTGCGCGCCACCCTGGACGAGATCCGCGCCGCCGGCCTGCACAAGCCCGAGCGGGTCATCGGCACGCCGCAGTCCGCGACCGTGAACGTCACCGCCGGCGGCCGCCCCGGCGAGGTCCTCAACTTCTGCGCCAACAACTACCTCGGTCTCGCCGACCACCCCGAGGTGATCGCCGCCGCCCACCAGGCCCTGGACCGCTGGGGCTACGGCATGGCCTCCGTGCGCTTCATCTGCGGCACCCAGGAGGTCCACAAGGAGCTGGAGACCCGGCTGTCGGCGTTCCTCGGCCAGGAGGACACGATCCTGTACTCCTCCTGCTTCGACGCCAACGGCGGTGTCTTCGAGACCCTGCTCGGCGAGGAGGACGCGGTGATCTCCGACGCCCTCAACCACGCCTCCATCATCGACGGCATCCGGCTGTCCAAGGCCCGCCGCTTCCGCTACGCCAACCGCGACCTCGCGGACCTGGAGGCGAAGCTGAAGGAGGCGTCCGACGCGCGGCGCCGCCTGATCGTCACCGACGGCGTCTTCTCCATGGACGGCTACGTGGCGCCGCTCGCCGAGATCTGCGACCTCGCCGACCGCTACGACGCGATGGTCATGGTCGACGACTCGCACGCCGTCGGCTTCGTCGGCCCGACCGGCCGCGGCACCCCCGAGCTGCACGGCGTGATGGACCGCGTCGACATCATCACCGGCACCCTCGGCAAGGCCCTCGGCGGCGCCTCCGGCGGCTACGTCGCCGCCCGCGCCGAGATCGTCGCCCTGCTGCGCCAGCGTTCCCGCCCGTACCTGTTCTCCAACACCCTCGCCCCGGTGATCGCCGCCGCCTCCCTGAAGGTCCTCGACCTGCTGGAGTCCGCCGACGACCTGCGGGTGCGGCTCGCCGAGAACACCAAGCTGTTCCGCAGCCGGATGACCGAGGCGGGCTTCGACGTCCTCCCCGGCGACCACGCCATCGCCCCCGTCATGATCGGCGACGCGGCGCAGGCGGCCCGCATGGCCGAGCTGCTGCTGGAGCGCGGGGTCTACGTGATCGGATTCTCCTACCCGGTCGTCCCGCAGGGCCAGGCCCGCATCCGCGTGCAGCTGTCCGCCGCGCACTCGACGGACGACGTCAACCGCGCGGTCGACGCGTTCATCGCGGCGCGTGCCGAGCTGGCGGCCTGACCAGGGCGGACGCCCTGGGATAATGGGGACATGATCGAGGCACGGCGGCTCCACATCCTCCGTGCGGTGGCCGACCACCGCACGGTCACGGCGGCAGCCGCCGCGCTCTACCTCACGCCCTCCGCCGTCTCCCAGCAGCTGACGGCGCTGGAGCAGGAGACCGGCCACCGTCTGGTCGAGCGCGGTGCCAAGGGCGTACGGCTCACCCCGGCCGGCGAGATCCTGCTCAGCCACACCAACGCGGTCCTCGCCCAACTGGAGCGCGCCGAGGCCGAACTGGCCGCCTACGGCTCGGGCGAGGCGGGCACGGTCACCGTGGCGGCCTTCGCGACGGGCATCGCCCAGGTCGTGGCCCCCGCCGTGGCCGGCCTCGCCCGCTCCGCCCCCGGGATAAGGATCCGGGTCCAGGACGCGGAGGGCGACGCGAGCCTGCCCATGGTGCTGGACCGGCAGGTCGACGTCGCGGTCGCCGTCGAGTACCGGGGCGCGCCGCCGGCCGACGACCCCCGGCTGACCCACGTACCGCTCTACGCCGAGCCGTTCGACGCCGTCGTACCCCTCGGCCACCGCCTGGCCGACGCTCCCGAGGTGCCCCTCGGCGAACTGGCCAAGGACCCCTGGATCGGCCCGTACCCCGGCAACCCCTGCCACGACGTGGTGGTGCTCGCCTGCGAGAGCGCCGGCTTCCAGCCCCGCCTCGAACACTCCTCCGACGACTTCCGCGCCGTCGTCGCCCTCGCCTCGGCCGACGTCGGGGTGGCGCTCGTCCCGCGCTCCGCGCTGCGCGGTGTGGACCTCACCGGTGTGGTCGTACGCCCCGTGGACGGTGTCGCGCCGACCCGCCGGGTCTTCGCCGCCGTCCGGCGCGGTGCCGAGGGGCACCCGCTGATCCGCCCGGTGCTCCAGGCGCTCGGCGAGGCCGCGCTCGGTGAGGCGGCGCGGGCGTGAGACGTCCGTAACCGCGCCGTCTCCTCTCAGGGATAGCGTCCCGGACATGAGAAACGAGGATGCCGTCGCTCTCCTCATCGGCGCCCGGCACCGCTGGTCCCCGGGCGAGCCGGCGGAGCGCGGCGGGGGCAGCCGGTCCACCCTGTCCCGCGCCGAACGCGCGGAGTCCAGACCCACCGCCGCCCCGTCGAACCGGCTCCGCCGTGTGTACGGCCGCACCATGTCCCACCTGCTGAGCGAGGTGGAGGCGGCACCGGTCCCGCTGGTCCGGGCCGCCGAGCAGCGGGTGTGGGAGGACCGCGCCTCCGGCCTCGTCCGCCGCCCGGTGTCCCCGCCGCACACCGGACTGCGCGGCGACCTGGTCCAGGGCCGGCTCACCCCGGGCGCGGACATCGGCTACGACCGCCCTCCCGTGCCCGGTCTCGAACAGCACCCGTGGCTGCCGGCCGGAGCCTCGGAGGTGACCGTCGGCGAACAGGTCCACCGGCTCGACGCGGGCGCCTGCCTGCGGATGCGCGTCACCGGCGCGAGCGGCTTTCGCTGCCCCGGCCCGCACGAGGCCCGCTACGTCCAGGCGGTGGTACGGCCATGAGGGTGGAGCGCTGGACCGGCACCCACGTGCGCGAGCGGGCCGGGGACCTGGCGGAGCTGCTCGTCGACACCGTGGCCTCGGGAGCCTCCGTCGGCTTCCTCGCACCGCTCGGGCACGCGGAGGCCCTCGCCTGGTGGCGGGAGCGGGCGGCGGCCGCGTCGGCGGGCGGCGTCGCCGTCTGGGCGGCCATGGATCCCGCGGGCCGGGTCACCGGCACCGTCGGCCTCGTCTTCCCCGACGAGCCGAACAGCGGCCACCGCGCGGAGCTGGTCAAGCTGATGGTGCACCGCTCGGCGCGCGGGCAGGGCCTCGGCCGCCTCCTGCTCACCACCGCCGAACAGGCCGCCGCGGCCGTCGGCCGCACCCTGCTCCACCTCGACACCGAGACCGGCAGTCCCGCCGAGCACCTGTACCGCTCGGCCGGCTGGACCGCGGCCGGCACCATCCCCGACTACGCGGCCGCTCCCACGGGGGCGCTGCGGCCGACGACGCTGTACTACAAGCGGCTCGGAGGGTGACTGTCGGTGGCAGGGGCTACCTTGCCTGGCATGCCGGATGCAGAAGACGTACGCCGAATCGCCCTGTCCCTGCCGGACACCACGGAGAAGACCGCCTGGAGCATGCCCACGTTCCGGGTCGCCGGGAAGATGTTCGCGACCCTGCCCGAGGACGAGACGTCCATCGCCGTGCGCTGTCCCAAGGAGGAGCGCGACGAACTGGCGCTGGCCGAGCCGGAGAAGTTCTGGATCGCCGACCACGAGGCGCAGTTCGCCTGGGTGAGAGCGAGACTCGCCGCGCTGGAGGACGAGGAGGAGCTGCGGGACATCCTGGCCGACTCCTGGCGCCAGGCCGCCCCGCCCGGACTCCTCGACGCCCACCCGGAGGTGGGGCTGCCGCCCGGGACCTGACGAACCCGGTGGGGGAGCGGCCCACGGGGTGGCCCGATCCCATGAGCTCACCGGGCCGGTGGCCGGCGCCTGCCCGAAGCCGGGGGAAGCGACCGGCGCCTGCCCGGAGCCGGCGGTGCCGCCGTGCCGCTCGTGCAGGGCGGGCGATGGCGGCGGGCACCCGGGCCGGCGCGCCGCCACCGCCCGCCGCTCACCGGGCCGCGGGGCTCACCGGTGGCCCGTGGTCGGCTGTCCGGCGCCCAGGAAGTGGCCGATGCGTTCCCGCAGGGAGGCCGGGTCCAGGCCGTGGGCGGCGACGTGCTCCTCGATCGTGCCGTAGCGGCGCAGCTCGCGGCGGGCGACGCCGAGGCCGAGCGTCCGGTGCGGCGCGTCGGCCAGCGCCTCGTTCACGGCGGCGGTGGAGGTTCCCGCCAGGTACGGCTCGACCAGCACGACGTCCGTGCCCGCCGCCTCCGTCGCCCGGCGCAGCCCGGCCGCGTCGAAGGGGCGTACGGTCGTCGCGTACAGCACGGTCACGTCCAGGCCCTCCGTGGCGGCGAGGACCGCGTCCAGCGTCGGGCCGACGGCGACGACCACACCCGAGCGGCCCTCGCGGACCGTGGTGAAGTGCTGCCCGTCGATCACCCGGCCCTGCCGGTTCGACTGCACCGACAGCCGCACGTACACCTTCTCGTCACCCGCGGCGACCGCGTGGTGCAGCAGCGCGTCGGCCTCGTCGGGATGCCCGGGCACGTGCACGGTCCAGCCGTCCAGCGTGTCGAGGAGGGCCACGTCCCCCGGAGCCATGTGGGTGACCCCGCCGGCCGGCCAGTCGAAGGAGGCGGCGGCGCTCACCAGCACCGCTCCGGCGTCCTGGTGCCCCAGGTCCAGCTTGAGCTGCTCGAACGGCCGCTCCACGAGGAAGCTGGCGAAGGTGTGCACGACCGGCCGCAGCCCGGTGAGCGCAAGCCCCGCCGCCGCCCCGACCAGCAGCTGCTCGCGGATGCCGACGTTGATCACCCGGTCGGGATGCCGGCTCATGGCGTCCCGGAAGCCGTCGACACCGATCTCGGCGAGGACGACCGCGACCCGCGGGTCCTCGTCCAGCAGCCGGGAGACGACGGGGGCGAAACGCTCACGCATGGTGTCCATCGATGAGACCCTTTCCGGGAAGTCAGGCGTTCTTGGGCTCGACGCGGGCCACGACCACGTGCGGCCGGCCCGGATGCGGCGCGGTGAACGCGGCGTGCAGCGCCTCGTGGTCGCGTCCGTCGACGGTCACCGCGGACCAGCCCGCGGCCTCGAACCGGGCGGCGATCCCGCCGGGCAGCGCATGGCTGGCGGAGGAGTTGTCGATCACGACCGTGTGCAGCCGGTCCAGTCCCGCGGGCCCGGCGAAGGCGATCGCCTCGTGGTTGCTGCCCTCGTCCAGCTCGGCGTCCCCGATCAGCACCCACACCGCCGGATCCGGCCGGCCCTGGGCCCGCAGCCCGAGCGCGGTGCCCACGGCGATCGGCAGCCCGTGCCCGAGCGACCCGCTGCCGATCTCGGCCCCCGGCACCAGCACCCGGTCCGGGTGGTGCCCGAGCGGGGAGTCGTACGACCCGAACCCCGGCAGCCAGTCCACCGGCACGAACCCCTTCGCGGCGAGCACGGCGTAGTAGGCCATGGGGCCGTGCCCCTTGCTCAGCAGGAACCGGTCCCGGGCCGGGTCGTCCCGCCGCTCCGGAGTCACCCGGAGCACCCGGTCGTACAGCACCCACAGCACGTCGAGCGTGGAGGTGGCCGCCGGTCCGTGCTTCTCGTCGCCGGTCATCAGCCCCATCAGGCGGGGCAGGTCGTCGTAGCCGTACGTGCGGCTCTGGTCCGTTGTGAGCGTCATGCCGACGATCGTGCAACCTCAAGCAAACTTGAGGTCAACAGCGGAAGGGGCGCGCGATCAACGGGCCGAGTGCGGTATTGTTTCCCTGCGCGTTCGGCCGGGGAAATCCCAGGTCAAACGGCACCGGGACGTGGCGCAGCTTGGTAGCGCACTTGACTGGGGGTCAAGGGGTCGCAGGTTCAAATCCTGTCGTCCCGACTTGTGAGAGTCGGCGGTGAGGGCCGGTTCCGGAGACATCCGGAACCGGCCCTCACGCGTTCGGTGAGATGTCCGTCACGCCGCCGCGCGGGCGTGCGCCGTGCGGAGCCTCCCGACGGGTCAGGAAGCCGTCTTGTTCTTCTTGGTGCCGTCGACCACCTGTCCGGCCGGCGGAGGCGTCGCCTTGACCGGCTTCTCGTAGTCCGAGAAGACGACCGTGCCGGGATTCTCACCGCCGGACTGGTCGAGCTTGAGAATGTACGGCTTTCCCTCCGTGGCGACGTACATGGTGATGGTTTCGCCGCCCTTCCTCTTCTTCAGCGGGATCGCCTTGCGGCCGTTCACCGTGGTGACGTCGCCCTTCGTCATTCCCTTGCGCTCGGACTTGTCGCTGTCCATGTCGGCCAGGAATCCCTGCTTGTCGCACAGTCCCGTCGTGCGGGAGTCGCCGACCGGTACCTTCACCCAGCGGCCGGTCAGCGCCCGGGCCTCCTTCTGCCCGCCGGCCGAGCCCTTGGCTGCGTTCGCCCAGAACTCCTCGTCACCCTTGACGTAGGTCGCCTGGCCCGCGTGGATGACGTCGGCCGAGCCCTGTTCCATGGCCATCCGGCCCTTGCAGTTCTTCTGGGTGTCGACGTGGAAGTCGACCGTCAGGGGCTGCCCGTCCGCGGAGACCTTGCCGGCCATGCGCAGTGACGCGGCGTTCCGGGTGGCGGTCACCGCCTTGGCGGCCACCTGGTCCGCGCTCTGCCCCTTGAAAGGCTCGTCCGACGATCCGTCGTCCGAACATCCCGCGGCGCCCACGGCGGCGGTCACGCAGATCACGGATGCGGCTAACGTGCGGCTCACAGACATGGAAAACCCTTCCCGGGAAATCTGGTGCTTTTCCTGGGCGGCCGCGCTCTCACCTCGTGGCGGCCGCCGTGGAAGTCCGGTTTCCCCGGGATCATGGAATAGTCGCTTCCTCTTCCGTGCGAAGGGCGCGGGACAAGCACGCTTCGCACGGACAAGGCGGCGTCGAAGCGGTCAGAGGGCCAGCCCCACGTGCGCGAGCGCCTGCTTCAGCAGCACCCCGTGCCCGCCCGGCATCTCGCTCTGCACCGCCGGCGACGCGGCCTCCTGCGGACTGAACCAGACGAGGTCCAGGGCGTCCTGGCGGGGCCGGCAGTCGCCGGTCACCGGCACGACGTAGGCGAGGGAGACCGCGTGCTGGCGCGGGTCGTGGTACGGCGTGACGCCCGCCGTCGGGAAGTACTCCGCGACCGTGAACGGCTGCAGCGAGGCGGGGACGCGCGGCAGGGCGACCGGTCCGAGGTCCTTCTCCAGGTGGCGCAGCAGCGCGTCCCGGACGCGTTCGTGGTGCAGGACCCGGCCGGAGACCAGGGTCCGGCTGACCGTGCCGTCCGGGCCGATGCGCAGCAGCAGCCCGATGCTGGTGACTTCACCGCTGTCGTCCACGCGCACGGGCACGGCCTCGACGTACAGGATCGGCATCCGGGCCCTGGCCATCTCCAGCTCGTCCGTGGTCAGCCAGCCGGGCGTGGTTTCGGTCATGTCAGACATTGCTTGATCATACTTTCCGGGTGGGGCGCCCGCAGGAATCGCGGGCCGGTTCGGATACGGGCGGTCCGTACAGTCGGCGGGCGTTGTCGCGGCCCGTCCAGGCGGCGATCCGCAGGGCGTCGGCCAGGCTCAACTCGTCGGCGTCCACGCGGTCCTGCAGCAGAGCGGCGAGGCCCTGCCGGAAGCACAGCGCGCCCAGGTGGTGGAACTCGGCCACACCGTAGGCGTCGGAGCTGTACAGCAGTTTGCGGAACGGGGTGATCTCCAGCGCCTCCTCCAGCACCGCGCGACAGCGCGCCGGGCCCGTGTGGTGCAGGGCGAGACCGACGTCCAGGTGCACGTGCTCGAACACCGCGGCCAGGTAGGCGGCCTGGCGGTGGTACGGCCAGCAGTGCAGCAGCAGCACCGGGACCGTGCCGGTGGTCCGGCGCAGCCAGTCGGTGAGCAGGGCGGGGTCGGCGCGGTGCAGCCGCAGGTCCGCGTCACCGAAGCCGGTGTGCAGTTGCAGCGGCAGTCCCAGCTCGACGGCGGTCCACAGCAGGTGCCGTACCAGCACCGGGTCGGCGAGGCGTCCGCCTTGGGCCAGCCAGCGCCCGGCCGCCGCCGTCACCTCGGCCGCGCCCGGGCGCTCGGGGTCCAGCGCGAAACCCGTGCGGTACGCCGCGACCGACTTCACCGCCACCACGCCCGGCCGGTGTACGGCCTCCTCGGCGGCGGCCCGGAACGCGGCCGCGTACGCGCCCGCCGCGACACCCCGCGCCGCCACCGACTCGGCGATCCGCTCCAGCCGTACGACCTCGCAGGCGGCGGCGCCGGCCGCGGCGGCCAGTTCGGCGGGCGTGGTGAGCGGGTGCGCGGTGTAGCCGGTGTCCACGCAGAACACCCCGGCTCCGGCGGCCGTCAGGAAACGGCGGTTGACCTCCCGCCAGCCGAGTGCCGAGCGCCGGGCCACGTAGTCGGCGGGCGGCGCGTGCCGGGGCAGGTCCAGCAGGGGCGCGCAGTGCCGGCGCACGGCCACGCCGACGGGGCTGTCGAAGGGGGAGACGTCCGGCCAGGCCGCGCCCTCGGTGAGCAGGGACGCGAACTCCCCGGCGCTCAGGTCGGCCGTGACCGCGCCGTGGCAGTGGTGGTCCACCAGCGGCAGCGCGGCGAGCGCCTCGTGGACCGGTCCCGGGGCGGTCACGTCAGTACACCCAGCGGTAGGCCGCGGCCACCCGGTCGGGGCCGAGTCCGTCGACGGCCGCCGCCTCGCCGAGCCGTACGGCGGTCACCGCGTCGGCGAGGACCGGGCCCAGCGCCTCCCGCAGCACCTGGTCCGCGCGGAACTCCTCGACGGCCTCGGGCAGCGACCGCGGCAGCCGCCGTACGCCCCGGGCCACCGCCTCCTCGGGCCCGTAGCGGGCGGGGTCGCCGGTGATCTCGTCGGGCAGGGTCCGGGCCGCCGCGATGCCGTCGAGCCCGGCCGCGATCACGCAGCCGAGGGCCAGATAGGGGTTGGCGGCCAGGTCCACGGGCTTGACCTCCATGTTGGCGTCCTGGTCGTGGCGGCCGGCCGTGCCCGTGACCAGCCGCAGCGCGGCCTCGCGCGTCTCGCGTCCCCAGGCGGTGAAGACCCCGGCCCACTGGGAGGGCCGCAGCCGCAGGTGGCTGGCCGGGCTGGGCGCGGTGACCGCCGTCAGCGCCGGGAGGCGGGCGAGGACCCCGGCCGCGAAGGACTCCGCCTCGGCCGTCATGCCGTACCGGCGCTCGCCGCCCGCGTGCAGGTTCACTCCGTCACGCCAGCAGGACAGGTGCAGATGGCCGCCGTTGCCGACGCCCTCCGCGGACACCGCGGGGGAGAACGACACCCGCAGGCCGTGCCGCTGGGCCACCGCCCGGATGGTCTGGCGGACCAGCACACTGCGGTCCGCCGCGGCCACCGGGTCCTGCGCGCCCACCGAGATCTCGAACTGCCCGGGCGCGTACTCGGGATGCAGCTGGTCGACCTCCACGCCCTGCGCGGCGCACGCGGCGAGCAGATCGGCGCCGTAGTCGCTCAGCTCGACCTGCCGGACCGCGCCGTACGCCGGGCCGGAGACCGCCGGCACGAACTCCCCGGCCGGCGCCGAGCCGAGCCCTACGACCCACTCGATCTCGATCGCCGCCTTGAAGGCGAGGCGGTGCCGTCCGGCGGCACCGGCGACGATCCGGCGCAGGAAGGTCCGGGCGCAGCCGGGGTGCCGGGCGCCCTCCTGGGTGATCCGGTCCACCGGCGCCCAGGCCCAGCCGGGCTGTCCGGCCAGGACCACCAGCCGGTCCAGGTCCGGGTAGAGCCTCAGGTCGCCGTCGGGGGAGCCGAGGACGTCGGTGCGCACGGCGGAGTCGTCGGCGAGGAAGGTGTCGAACACCGGGGACATCCCGACGCCCCAGGACACGGCCGCCTCCAGCCGGGCCGTGGGGATCGTCTTCACCCGGCCGACGCCCGCCGTGTCGACGTACGCCAGCACGATCCCGTGGACACCCCGCGCCGACAGGTCGGCGGTGAGGGCGGCGACCCGGCGCAGATCCCCGGGCCGGCCGCCGGGCACGGGGTCGGCGAGCGTCGTCATACGTCCTCCTGGGCGGACTCTGCGGACTCGGCGGCCCGGCTGACGCGGAGTGCCCGGCCCGGCCCGGCGGTGCGTGCGGCCTGGCTCACGGTTTCACGGCGACCGCGCCGAACTGCGGCACCGGCGCGGCGGACGCCGACTCCGGGCGCCACCGGGAGCAGGGCACCAGGCCCGGCTCGACCAGCTCCAGGCCGTCCAGGAAGCCGGCGATCTCGTCCCGGCCGCGCGCGGTGATCGGCGGGGTGGCGTGGGCGTTCCAGAACTCCATGGCGGCCACGTTCCCCTCGCCGCCCACGTCGGGGTCGTACGTCGGATGGGTGAGGACGAGAGGGCTGCCGGGGGGCACCGCCGCCATCAGCCGCCGTACGATCTCGCGGGCCTCGGCGGTGTCCGGTACGAAGTTGAGGACGCCGAGCAGCAGCACCGCGACCGGCCGGGTCAGGTCCAGGGTCCCGGCGGCGCGCCGCACGATGCCGTCCGGGTCGCGGACATCGGCGTCGAGGTAGTCCGTGACGCCCTCGGGGGAGCTGGTGAGCAGGGCGCGGGCGTGCGCGAGCACGATCGGGTCGTTGTCGACGTACACGATCCGGGACTCGGGGGCGGTCCTCTGCGCGATCTCGTGCGTGTTCTCGGCGGTCGGCAGGCCCGTGCCGATGTCCAGGAACTGCCGGATCCCCCGCTCGGCGGCCAGCAGGCGCACCGCCCGCCCCAGGAACTCCCGGTCCGCCCGGGCCACCTCCCGGATCACCGGGAACATCCCGGCGACCCGCTCGCCCACCTGCCGGTCCACCTCGTAGTGGTCCTTGCCGCCGAGCCAGTGGTTCCAGACCCGTGCGTTGTGTGCCACGCCGGTGTCCAGCCGGGCCGGTCCGGCCGCCGGGGAACGACCCTCGCTCACCTGTCCGCCCTTCTCCCGTGCGGTGCTCCGTCGTCATTGTGCCCTCGGGTGATCGCGCTGTCCCGGGAAACGGGCAGGCTGGGCGGTTCCGGGCGCGCGGAGCGGGTGGGGAACACTGGGCCGGTATCCCCGCCCCCGACCGGAAGCAGGACCCGCCCGTCATGCCGACGTCCCTCCTCGACCCCTCCCACCTGTCCGCCGGCCGCGCCGACATCCGGCTGGTCGTCACCGACATGGACGGCACGCTGCTGGACGACGACAAGCGGATTCCCGGCGGGCTGTGGCCGATGCTCGCCGAACTGCGCCGCCGCGGGGTGCTGTTCAGCCCGGCGAGCGGCCGCCAGTACGCGACGCTGCACCGGCAGTTCGCGGAGGTCGCCGAGGGCATGGTGTTCATCGCGGAGAACGGCACGTACGTGGTCCGCGACGGCGCGGAGATCAGCTCGGACCCGCTCGACCGGGCCGTCGCCGCCGGGGTCGCCCGGACCGTACGGCGGCTGGTCGCGGGCGGCGCCGACGTCGGCGCCGTGGTCTGCGGCAAGCGGGCGGCGTACGTGGAGCGGACCGACGAGGCGTTCCTCGCGGAGGTGCGCAGGTACTACGCCGAGCACCGGATCGTGCAGGACGTCACCGCCGTCGAGGACGACGTGATCAAGGTGGCCCTCTTCGACTTCGGCCCCGCCGAGCGCACCACCGCCCCGGCCCTCGCGGAGTTCGCCGCCACCCACCAGGTCGTCGTCTCCGGCGAGCACTGGGTGGACGTGATGAACCGGACCGTCAACAAGGGCACCGCCCTGCGCGGGCTCCAGCGGGCGCTCGGCATCACGCCCGCGCAGACCATGGTGTTCGGCGACTACCTGAACGACCTGGAGATGCTGGACGCCGCCGAGTGGTCCTTCGCGATGGCGGGCGCCCACCCCGAGGTGATCCGCAGGGCCCGCCACCTGGCCCCGTCCAACAACGACGACGGCGTACTGCGGACCGTGGCCCGGGTGCTCGATCTCCCCTACGACGGGGAGAGGGGCTGAGGGTCTGGGCCTGGGCGCCGGGGTTCAGGGGGCAGGGCTCCGGGGGCGAGGCATGAGGTCAGGGTTTGATCGCGACCCCGCCGTACAGCGAGATCGGTCCGTCGGGCTCGCCCTCGGGCCGCCACTCGGCCACCGAGACGATCCCGGGCTCCAGCAGCCGAAGTCCCTCGAAGAAGGTGCCCACTTCGGAGTGCGAGCGCGCCACCAGCGTCACCCCGCCCGCCGCGTAGGCGGCGATCCCCCGCTGCACGTTCCCCGGTTCGAAGTCCGCGGTCATCGTGGACAGGACCAGTGCGCTGCCCGGTGCCAGCGCGCCGGTCAGGGTGTCCACCAGGTCGTGGGCGCCGTCCTCGTCGGCGATGAAGTGGAGCAGGGCGATGAGGGAGAGGGCCACCGGGCGGTCGAAGTCCAGGATGCCGGCGGCCTGTCGCAGGATGGCGTGCGGATCGCGGGCGTCGGCCTGCACGTACTCCGTCACGCCCTGCGGTGTGCCGCGCAGCAGCGCGTTCGCGTGGGCCAGCACGATGGGGTCGTTGTCGACGTAGACGACACGGGCGTCCGGGACCACGGACTGGGCGATCTGGTGCAGGTTCGGCTCGGTCGGTATGCCGGTGCCGATGTCCAGGAACTGGCGGATCCCCGATTCCGCGGCGAGCGCCCGCGTGGCACGGCGCATGAACGCCCGGTTGGCGCGGGCGGCCTTGGGGGCGCCTCCGTCGATCGCCGCGATCCTGCGGCCCAGTTCCTCGTCGACCGGGTAGTTGTCCTTGCCGCCGAGGAACCAGTCGTACACCCGGGCCGGGTGCGGCCGGCTCGTGTCGATGATCTGCTGGGTCTCCGGGCCGTTCCCCGTCACGCGCCGCTCCTCACCGCCTGGGGTCCCGGTGGTCGGTCCGGGACGTGCGGGAGCAGTCTGACACGATCACGCGGCGCGGCGCAGACAGTCTTCGGCCACCTCCTTGTCGAGTGCCGCACGCACCAACGCGGCGGCCAGCACGGCCGGGTGGGTGTCCCCGGCCAGCTCGGCCAGCTTGCCGGGGTCCTTCGGCAGGCCGAGCCGCTCCGCGCCGGACAGGGCCTTGGCGTCCAGGTAGGGGGCGACATCCGGCCACACCCGCTGTGCCTCGCGCAGGAAGATGTCGGCGCCGGCCGGTCCGATGCCCGGTTCCTCCTGGAGCAGTTCCCTGAGCGTGCCGACGTCACCCTCCGCCTCCCGGTGCAACCGGCGCAGGTCGCCGCCCCAGCGCTCGGCCAACAGTTCGGCGCCGTCGCCGAGCTGGGTGGCCGTACGTTCGTCGTAACGGCGGTAGCCGCCGCGGCCGAGCGCGTCCACCCGCTGCTGCCAGTCGGCCTCGGCCATCCGGCGGGGGCTGTCCAGGTGGTCCTCGTGCAGCGCCCGGGCGGCGGCCACCGCCACCGAGGCCCGGATCCGGGCACTCAGCAGCAGCGACAGCACCAGCAGCCGGTACAGCGGCTGCGGGGTGTCCTTCAGACGGATGCCCGCCTCCTCGGCGTACGTCCGCCCGTACGCGGACACCAGCTCGTGCACGACCCGTTCGTCCCGGTTCACGGTGGGCTCCGGTCAGGGCTTGAGCGGGTCGTGGCCCAGCGTCATCAGACGGTGCCGGCGGCGGGTGTCCTCCGGCGTCCGTTCCGGCTCGGGCTCGTTGTCCATGTCGACCAGGTCCCCGACGGTGTCCACGATCTCGTGCATGATCCGGACGTCGTCGTCGGTGAGGTCGGTACGGCGCTTCTGCAAGATGGCGAGGACGTGTTTCCCGGTGGGCGTCCCCGCCTGCTCCGGCAGCGGTTCCGTCTCCTCGTCGGCGTCCCGGACCTTCAGCCAGGCCGAGAGCTCCGCCGAGGTCATGTTCACCACGCGGTGGAAGTCCTCCCACAGCGCCTCGGTCTCCCGGGAGTCGGCCACGGGTCTCCCCTCTCCGGTGTGCTAGTCGGCGTCGCCGCGCGGGTGGTTCTCGGCCTCGAACATCCAGCGCTGCTTCTCCAGGTCGGCCGTGACCGAGATCAGGAGGTCCTGGGTGACCGGGTCGGCCTTCTCGGTCGCCTCGATGCGCTCGCGCAGCCGTCCGACGGCCGCCTCCAGCGAGGAGACCATCAGCTCCACCACCTCGGTGTCGCGCAGCCAGCCGTCCTTGGTGCCGGGCAGCGCGAAGGTCGCCGCGATGGTCTCCGGCCGGCCGTCCGGCGGTACGCCCAGCGTGGCGGCCCGCTCGGCCACGGTGTCCGAGTGGGCCCGGGCCATGGCGACCAGCTCGTCCAGCTGGAGGTGGATGGACCGGAACCGCGGGCCCACGATGTTCCAGTGCGCCTGCTTGCCGATCAACGACAGCCCGAGCAGATCGGTCAGGGTCTCCTGCAGGGCGGTCCCGGTGACACCGAGCGCCTCCTCGGGCAGCGTGCTCTTGACCACGGTCATGGTGCGCGTATCCCCTTTCGTCATGTCTCCACGGTCATGTCCGAAAGGGCGGGTGCCCGTGCGGCGGGGGGAGCAAACCGGCTGATCAGCCGGGCAGCACCCGGTCCAGGAAGGCCCGTACCTCCGCGAAGACCTCCGCCCTGCACGTCTCGTGGAACACCTCGTGCCGGGCCCCGGCGAAGATCCGCTCGGTCAGCGCCCCGCCGCTCAGCCGCTCCACCCCGGTCCGGCTGCCGGCCGGCGGCACCAGCCGGTCGTCGCCGCCGTGCAGCCAGAGCAGCGGCAGCCGGCCGACGTCTCCGCCCCGGTCGACGGTCTCCAGGGTCCGGGCGAACGCCTCCACCGTCGGCCGCTTCATCGGCCCGTGCCAGACCAGCGGGTCGGCCGCGTACGCGGCGCGCACGGCCGGGTCCCGGGAGAGCGCGGAGGGGCTGACGGGGATGTCCGGGATCTCGTCCAGGGCCAGCAGCCGCCCCGGCAGCTCCCAGGCGCCGATCACCGGGCCGGACAGGACCAGCGCGCTCGGCCCGCCGCCGTACCGCTGGGCGTAGCGGGCCGCGACGAGCCCGCCCATCGAGTGGCCGACCAGGACCAGCGGCAGGCCGGGGCGGGCGGTCCGGGCCAGCTCCGCCACGGCGTGCACGTCCGTGACCACGTCCTCGAAGTCCTCGATCAGCACCCGCTCCCCGGCCGAGCGGCCGTGGCCGGCGTGATCGGGTGCGTACACGGCGGCGCCGTGCCCGGTGAGCACGGCGGCCAGCTCCTCGTACCGGCCGGCGTGCTCGCCGTACCCGTGCACCACGACGGTCAGGAAACGGGGTGCCGGGTGTGGCCACTCGTGGACGGCGAGGGGGCCGTGCGTACCGTCGAGGACGTGTGCGCGGGCGTGTGGCATCTCTCCTCCAGCTGCCTCGGTGAAGGTCCTGGGGGATCTTCCCAGCGGGGCGGTCGGGGGTCTATAGTCCAAAACTAGCAGTGCTAATTAAGAGTGCTGCGCAGGCCAGTCCGATCCACAGCGTCGTAGGTCAGGAGTCCCAGCCGTGCGTCCCGTCCATTTCGCGGCCGCCCGCCGCACCCCCATCGGCAAGCTGCGCGGAGCCCTCTCCTCCGTCCGCCCCGACGACCTGGCCGCGACCGTGATCCGCCACCTGGTGGCCGGCGTGCCCGCGCTCGACCCCGCCCGGATCGACGACGTCTACTGGGGCGCCGCGAACCAGGCGGGCGAGGACAACCGCAACGTCGCCCGCATGGCCGCCCTGCTCGCCGGGCTGCCCGACTCCGTGCCCGGCGCCACCGTCAACCGGCTGTGCGCCTCCGGACTCGAAGCGGTCACCGCCGCCGCCCGCACCATTGCCGCCGGGGAGGCCGACATCCTGGTCGCCGGCGGCTCCGAGTCGATGAGCCGCGCCCCCTTCGTGCTGCCCCGCCCCGACGAGGCACTGCCGCAGCGCATCGAGACCCACGACACCCGGCTCGGCTGGCGGCTGGTCAACCCCGCCATGAGGGAACTGCACGGCCTGCTCTCCATGGGGGAGACCGCCGAGGAGGTCGCCGCCCGGCACGGCATCTCCCGTGCCCGCCAGGACGAGTTCGCCCTGCGCAGCCACCAACTCGCCGCCGCCGCGCGCAAGAACGGCCACTTCGACGACGAACTGCTGCCCGTCGAGCGCCCCGACGGCATCGTGGTCGAGCAAGACGAGTGCGTCCGCGAGGACACCTCGCTGGAGAAGCTGTCCCGGCTGAAGCCCGTCTTCCGCGCGGAGGGCACCGTGACCGCCGGGAACGCCTCGCCGATGAACGACGGCGCGGCCGGCCTCCTCCTGGTCAGCGAGGAGGCGCTGAACGAGCTGGGCCTGGAGTCCCTCGGACGCTACGTCGCGGGCGCCTCCGCCGGCGTCCACCCCGACGTGATGGGCCTCGGCCCGGTCCCCGCCACCCGCAAGGTGCTGGCCCGGGCCGGCTGGGAGACCGGCGACCTCCAGGAGGCCGAGTTCAACGAGGCGTTCGCCGCCCAGGCACTCGCCTGCGTCGACCAGCTCGGCATCGACCCCGACCTGGTCAACCCCACAGGCGGCGCCATCGCCCTCGGCCACCCCCTCGGCTGCTCCGGCGCCCGCATCCTCACCACGCTGCTGCACCGGATGCGGCGCACGGGCGCGGAGCGCGGGCTCGCGACCATGTGCGTCGGCGTGGGGCAGGGGACGGCGGTGCTGGTCGAGAGGCCATAGAGCGTCACCGACGGGGGCTTACGACAAGGGAATTCGCAACACGAGCCGCAGCAGCAAGGAAACGGAGCAGCACTCCATGGCCACCCTGTCCGTCGCCACCATCCTCGCCGAGAACGCCCGGCGCCGCCCCGGCAAGGCCGCCCTCGTCGAAGGTGATCTGCGGCTCACCTTCGCCGAGGTCTGGCAGCGCGCGCTGGCCCAGGCGGGCGCGCTCACCGGGCTCGGCGTCCGGCCCGGCGACCGGGTCGCCCTCATGGCGCCCAACACCGCGGAGTTCCCGGTCGCCTACTACGCGATCGCGGCGGCGGGCGGGGTCGTCGTCCCCGTGCACCTGCTGCTGTCGTCCGGCGAGGTCGAGCACGTCCTGCGGGACAGCGGGGCCACCCTGCTGCTCGTCCACCCGGGACAGGCGGAGACCGGCCGCACCGCGGCCGAGGCGGCCGGCGTCCGCGTCGTCACGCTGGGCGGCGAGTTCGACAAGCTCGCGGCCGGCGCCGAGCCCCTCCCGTCGTACGTCACCCGGGCCGTCGACGACCCGGCGGTCATCTTCTACACCAGCGGTACGACCGGTGTCCCCAAGGGCGCCGTCCTCAGCCACTTCAACCTGGTGATGAACGCGACCGTCAACGCCTTCGACGCCAACGACATCCGCGCCGACGACGTCGCCCTCGGCGCGCTGCCGCTGTTCCACGCCTTCGGCCAGACGGTGTCGCTGAACTCCACCTGGCGGGCCGGTGCCACGCTCGTGCTGCTGCCCCGCTTCGACGCGGCCCGGGCCATCGAGCTGATGGTGCAGGAGGGCGTCAACACCTTCCACGGCGTGCCGACCATGTTCGTCGCGCTCGCGGCGGCCGCGGCCGACGCCGCCCGGCTCCCCGCGCTGCGGGTGTGCGTCTCCGGCGGGGCCTCGCTCCCGGTCGCCGTCCTGGAGCGGTTCGAGGCCGCGTTCGGGGCGAAGATCTACGAGGGGTACGGGCTGTCGGAGACCTCGCCGACCGCCACCGTCAACCAGCCGGTGTTCGGCACCAAGGCCGGCACCATCGGCCACCCCCTGTGGGGGGTCGACGTGGAGATCGCCCGCGCCGAGCTGGAGGGCCGGATCGAGCTGCTGCCGCCCGGGGAGCTGGGCGAGGTCGTCATCCGCGGCCACAACGTCTTCTCCGGCTACCTCGGCCGCCCCGAAGCCACCGCCGAGGCCCTGGTGGACGGCTGGTTCCGCACCGGTGACCTCGGCACCAAGGACGACGAGGGCTTCCTGCGGATCGTCGACCGCAAGAAGGACGTCATCATCCGGGGCGGCTACAACGTCTACCCGCGGGAGGTCGAGGAGGTGCTGATGCGCCACCCGGAGATCGCCCAGGTCGCCGTCATCGGCCTGCCCGACGACCTGCACGGCGAGGAGGTGTGCGCCGTCGTCGTCCCGGCGCGGGGCACCACGCCGGACGCCGCCGCGCTCACCGGGTGGTGCAAGGAGCACCTCGGCAAGCACAAGTACCCGCGGCGCGTGGAGTTCACGGACGCGCTGCCGCTCGGGCCGAGCATGAAGGTGCTGAAGCGGGAGCTGCGGGCGCGGTACACGGGCCGGTAGGCGGGCCGCCGCTTCCGGGCCGGTCGGCGGGACGCTGATGACGCCGGACGGATGCGTGCGCATAGCATCGGTCACTCCATGAACACGATGACGCTCTGGCACGTATCCGGCTGGGGGTTCGCGGCGCTCGCCTTCGCGGCCCTGCTCGTCGGCTTCTCCAAGACGGCGGTCAGCGGGGCCAACACGGTCAGCCTCGCGATCTTCGCGGCGGTGCTGCCCGCCCGCGCCTCCACCGGCGTGCTGCTGCCGGTGCTGATCGCCGGCGACGTGCTCGCCGTCCTCACCTACCGGCGGCACGCGCACTGGCCCACGCTGTGGCGGCTGTTCCCGGCCGTGGCGGCGGGCGTGGTGGCCGGCACGCTGTTCCTGGTGTGGGCGGACGACGGGATCGTACGGACCTCGATCGGCGCGATCCTGCTGCTGATGGCCGGCGTGACGGTGTGGCGCCGGCGGGCGGCCGAGGCCCCGGGGGAACCGGACGCGGTCGGCACCCGAGCGGGCCGGATGAAGGCCCGCTCGTACGGCGTGCTCGGTGGTTTCACGACGATGGTCGCCAACGCGGGCGGCCCGGTGATGTCGCTGTACCTGCTCTCCGCGGGTTTCCGGAAGCTCGGCTTCCTCGGTACCTCCGCCTTCTTCTTCCTCATCGTGAACGTCTCGAAGGTGCCGTTCAGCGCGGGTCTGGGCCTGATCGACCGGCGCTCCCTGCTCCTTGACGCCGCGCTCGCGGTGTTCGTCGTGCCCGGTGCGTTGTTCGGCAAGTGGGCTGTGAACCGGATCAACCAGCGTCTCTTCGAACAGCTGGTGATCGCGGCGACGGTCGTGGGCGGACTGGAACTGCTGCTCCGCTAGCCCCACCGCCGCGGCACGTCCGCGAAGGAGTCCACCAGGCGTGATCCGGGGTGCCGTTCGCCCGCTCGCCCGCTCGTGCGTCTCCGGGGCCGGCACCGGGCCCGACCGTAGCGACCCGGGCACCGCACCGCACGACACGACCTCGTACGCTCACCCGTATGCCCGCCACCCCCGCGCAGACAGACGGCCCGGCGCCCGCCGCCGCCCCGGTGCCGTCCGCCCCCGTGCCGGCCGGCGGCCCGCTGCCCTCCGCCCCTGAGTCCTCCGCGCCCGGGCCCTCCGCCCCCGTGCCCGCCGACGGCCCCGCACCCGTCGGACCTGCACCCGCCGTTCCCGCATCCGTGCCCGCACCCGCCGCCGTGCCCGCGCACGTCCTCGTCCTCGGTGGCACCACCGAGGGCCGCCGTCTCGCCGCCGACCTCGCCGCGCGGCCGGGTGTCCGCGTCACCACCTCGCTCGCCGGCCGGGTCACCCGGCCAGCGGCGCTGCCCGGCACGGTACGGACCGGCGGTTTCGGCGGGCCGGAGGGGCTCGCCGACTGGCTGCGCGTCCACCGCGTGGACGCCCTGGTGGACGCCACCCACCCCTTCGCCGCGTCGATCACGGCCCACTCGGCCCTGGCGGCGCGCGCCACGGGCGTCCCCGCCGTCGTCCTGCGGCGTCCCGGCTGGCAGCCGGGCCCCGGAGACCGCTGGTACGACGTCCCGTCCCTGGCCGGGGCCGCCGAGGCCCTGCCCGGACTCGGCCGACGGGTGTTCCTCAGCACCGGGCGCCTCGGTCTCGCCGCCTTCGCCGGGCTGACCGGCCTGCACTTCCTCGTCCGGTCGGTGGAGCCGCCCGAGCCGCCCCTGCCGCCGGACACCGACGTCCTCCTGGCCCGCGGCCCGTTCACGGTCGCCGACGAGACCGAACTCCTGCGCGCCCACCGGATCGACGTCCTGGTCACCAAGGACAGCGGAGGCGAGGCCACGGCCGCGAAACTGACCGCCGCGCGCGATCTCGGTCTGCCGGTGGTCGTGGTCCGCCGGCCCCCGCTCCCGGAGGGCGTGCGGGCCGAGCCGGACGTGCCGAGCGTGCTGGCCCGGCTGGGCTTCGCGGGGACCGCGGCACGGGGGGTCCGGCCTGACTCCTGACCATCGCGCCTCGGTACCGCGACGAGGGTCCCGAGCAGCACCTCCGCACCCCGGCCGGGCTCTTGACCGAGCACGGACCTTCGCGCCCTGGCGGTACCCGGCCGGTCAGCCCTCCCGGGCCGGCCGGTCCCGTCCGGGATGCCGGCGCAGCAGGTACGTGTCCATGATCCACCCCTTCCGTTCCCGCGCCTCCGCCCGGACCCGCTCGATGCGCGGACCGGCCTCGGCGATCGGCCCCGAGACCAGGATCTCGTCCGGCGTGCCGATGTACGCGCCCCAGTAGATGTCCATGTCCTCCTCGGCGTACCGCCGGAAGGCCTGGTGCGCGTCCAGCATCACGACCACGTCGTCGACGCCGTCCGGGAAGCCCTCGGCCAGCCGCCGCCCGGTGGTGATCTGCACCGGCCGGGCGACCCGGTTCAGCCCCGTGCGATGCCGGGCGACCAGCGCGGAGACACTGCTGATGCCGGGCACCACGTCGTACTCGAACGGCACCGCCCCGCGCTCCAGCACCTCCTCCAGGATCGCCAGCGTGCTGTCGTACAGCGCCGGATCCCCCCACACCAGGAAGGCACCGGTGCCGTCCTCGTCCAGTTCGTCCGCCATCAGCCGCTCGTAGATCCCGGCGCGGGCACTGCGCCAGTCGCCGACGGCCGGCGAGTAGGCGGCCCCGCCCGCCGCCCGGTCCCGCTCCGGGTCCCGGGCTTCCACCACCCGGTACGACCCCTCGGGCAGATGCGCGTCCAGCATGTCCCGGCGGAGCCGGGTGAGATCGCTCTTCACCTCGCCCTTGTCGAGCAGGAAGAACACATCCGTGCTCCGCAGCGCCTTGACCGCCTGGAGGGTCAGCTGGTCGGGGTCGCCCGCGCCGATACCGATGACATGAATCTTTCGCACGCCCCGAGTCTGCCGCATGCCACTGACAGCGCGTCCACCGCCTCCGCACGCACCGCGACGCCCACCGGTCAGGGGCGTCGGGCTCGCGTGTGCCCGGTCAGGGACCCAGCCGGGGCGCCTCGGCGCACGGGTCCACCGGCCCCGGCCCCTGCTCCACCCGCCCGGCCAGCTCCCGCGCCCACCGGCTGAGGCCCGGCAGGTCCAGCCCGTACGGCCGGTCCTCGCCCCGCCCGACCGCCCACTCCTCGACCGCGCCCGCACCCCGCCGCAGCAGCCGCGCACCGCCGACCGCGTTCCCGCGGGCCGCGTGGGTGAGCCCCACCGCCAGCTGGGCCAGCCCCCGCCACAGCGCGCGCTCGTCCTCCGGGCCCGCCTTCCACGCGTCCTCGAACACCTCGTGCGCGTGGAACGGCCGCCCTGCGGCCAGCAGCTCCTGCGCCTCGGCAACCGTCTCCTGCGGCGCCCGCAGAACACCCTCCGGCTGCCGGGGGACGCCCTCGGCGCCGTACGGCAGCGGGCGCCCCAGCCCGTCCCGGGGCCGCGCGTTCCGGGCCCGCCCGGTCAGGTCCCGGTCCCTGGCATCCGATTCGCCCGTGTTCGTCATACCGCCGATTGTCCCTCGGCCCACCCGGACCTTCCTCGGCGCACCCCCGGACGTGGGGTAAAGTTCTGTTCGCACGAACACGCGGGGCACCGCGAGTGAGAGCAACGGGACGTGGCGCAGCTTGGTAGCGCACTTGACTGGGGGTCAAGGGGTCGCAGGTTCAAATCCTGTCGTCCCGACTTGTGAGAGTCGTGGGTCAGGGGCCGTTTCAGAGCAATCCGAAACGGCCCCTTGATCATTTTCTGACTGCAGCATGGGCGGTGACGGACCGACCCGTTGTCGCGGGCCGCCGTCCCCGGCGGCCCGCTCGCCTCGGCGGGAGCGCACCGTCAGGGGGCCACGGCGCGACCGGTCTGCGGGGAGATGCGGCCGGCGCACAGGCCCTTGCCCGCCAGTGTCCGGGCGATGCGCGGAACGGCGGCGAGGGTGTTGGCCGGCCATTCGTGCATGAGGATGATCTGGCCGTTGGTCAGCCGGGACACGGCCTGCACGATCGCGTCGGTGCTCGCGCCGTTCCAGTCCTGGGAGTCGACGTCCCAGATGATCTGTTTCAGCCCGTACTTGGCCTCCACAGCCTGGACGGTGGCGTTGGTCTCGCCGTACGGCGGGCGGAACAGCTGCGGCGTACCGCCGCCGGCCGCGGCGATCGCCTGCTGGGTGCGGGAGACCTCGGAGTCGGTCTGCGCCTGGCTCAGCTGGGTCAGATGGGGGTGGGTGTAGCTGTGGTTGCCGATCCACATGCCGGCGCTCACCTCGGCCCGGACCTGGGCCGGATAGGCGGCTGCGAACTGGCCCTCGTTGAACATCGTGGCCCGCAGGCCGTTCTGCCTCAGGGCGTTGAGCAGGGCCGGGGTGTGGTCGGCCGAGGGGCCGTCGTCGAAGGTGAGGCCGACGTAGCCGGTGCAGGCGGCTGCGTGTGCCGGGACGGCGTCGACGGCGGCGGTGACGGTGCCGGCCAGGGCTGTCGCGGCGACGGCCAGGCCGGTCAGCAGGGAGCGGGGTGCGGCGCGCATGCGGGTGGGTCCTCCTCGGGGGCGGGCGTGGCCGCGCTGGGGGGTGATGGGACGGGACGGGAGGGTCACCCGTTCACGGTGATGGTGGAGCTGCCGCTGCTCTGGTATCCCTCGGTGGCCAGGATCATGTAGTAGCTGAAGCTGCCGAGGGGCATGCCGGCGCGGGCCCAGGCGTCGAAGTGGTTGCCGGTGGTGATGGTGCCGCCGGTGCGCTTGGACTGGCGGACGCTCCAGTACTGGTTGAAGGTCCTGGTGCCCTCGACGGACGGGGCGTTGTACCGGGTGGTCTGATAGATGTCGTACGTGCCGCCGTCGCTGGTGACCGTGCCCTTGTAGGTGCCGGTGGGCCGGTAGGTGCCCCAGTTGTCGACGATGTAGTACTCCACCAGCGGGTTGGAGGTCCACCCGTACAGGGCCAGGTAGGCGTTGCCGGACGGGCTGAAACCGCCCGAGTAGGAAACGGTCCTGCGTCCGCCGTTGCTCCAGCCCTTGCCCGCGACGAAGTTGCCGGTGTTGCGCCACGAGGTGCTGTAGTTGCCGCCGGAGTTCAGGGTCATGGACACCGTGCCCGGCGCGTCGGTCCAGAAGGAGTAGAAGAAGCCGTTGTTGGTGCCGGTCTGGTTGGTGGTGATGGTCGTGGCGGCGTGGGCGGTGCCGGGCAGCAGCAGCCCGGACGCGGACGTGGCCAGCGCCAGGGCGCCGGCACGGTTGATGAAGCCCCTGCGGCTCATCGGGCGGGAAAGGGCGTGGTCGATCTCCATGTCGTCCTCCTGGATGGGAGCGCTCGACGCTGATTGTCATGATCGCGTCATGCGGGTCACGAGGGTCGTCCCCCACGGGGGCGGGCTCGATTGCTGGAGAGTATGCGGCCGCCTCGAAACGACGGTCAATGCGTCTGTTTCCGAAACTTCATCGAAACTTGACGGGCTATCGCGCAAGCGAGAATGCGAAAGTTTCGACCCGCGCCGGCACGCGCTGAATCGGTCGAGGAAAGGGGTGCCGCGCACGGTGGTGACGCGCGAGTGTCGCCTGCCTACCGTTACGCAACGCTCGTAAGGCATCTCGAAACTTTCGACACGTCCCGGGAGTGTTCGTGAACCTGCCCCGCCTCGTCGCGGCGACCTGCTGCCTCGCTCTGCTTCCGCTCGCCGCCGCGAGCCCCGCCGCCGCGTCCGGCGGACCCGCGGTGCCCGACCGTCCGCTGCGGCAGCTCGCCGCCCACGACCACCTGCGGGTCGGTACCGCCGTGGACGTCTCCGCGCTCACCGACGACACCGGCTACCGTCGGCTCACGGGCTCCGAGTTCTCCACCGTCACCCCGGAGAACGTGATGAAGTGGGAGTCCCTCGAACCCCGGCAGGGCGGGTACGACTGGACCGCCGCCGACCGCCTGGTCGACTTCGCACGCCGGCACGGCCAGAAGGTGCGCGGCCATGTCCTGGTCTGGCACAACCAGTTGCCGTCCTGGCTCACCTCGGACGACCTCGACGCCGATCAGCTGCGCGCCGTCCTGCACCGGCACATCACCGACACCGTGCGGCACTTCGAGGGCCGGGTCTGGCAGTGGGACGTCGTCAACGAGGCGTTCGACGAGGACGGGACGCTGCGCGACACCCTGTGGCTGCGCAAGCTCGGTCCCGGCTACATCGCCGACGCCTTCCGCTGGGCGCACGAGGCCGACCCGCACGCCCTGCTCTTCTACAACGACTACAACACCGAGTGGACAGGGCCGAAGAGCGACGCCGTCTACGACCTGCTCCGCGGCCTGCGCGCCACGGGCGTGCCCGTCGACGGCGTCGGCTTCCAGGGACACCTGAGCACCCGGTACGACCTGCCCACCGGCATGGCGGCCAACTTCGCCCGCTTCGACCGGCTCGGTCTGGCCACCGCCGTGACGGAGGCGGACGTCCGCATGCCGGTGCCGGCCGACTCCGGCAAGCTCGCCACCCAGGCCGAGGGCTACCGGCGGCTGCTCGACGCGTGCCTGGCCACCCGCCGCTGCATCTCGTTCACCGTCTGGGGCTTCACCGACCGGTACTCCTGGGTCCCGGACACCTTCCCCGGCGAGGGCGCGGCCAACCTGTTCGACGAGGACTACCGCCCGAAGCCGGCGTACCGCGCTCTCCAGGCCGAGCTGGCGGGCCGGGCACGGACCGGGGCGGCCGGATAGGGACGGGCGCCCGCCCGGGAACCAAGTCGTAGCCGTACCGGAGCCGTGCGCGGGTAACCGGAAGGGCGGAAACGGTCCGGTCGGCACAGAAGGAGGAACGTGGACGGACGTTCGCTTCGCGCGGTGGGCTGGGCACGCTCACTGCCGCTCAACAGTCAGGTCAAGACGGCACGCGACTGGGCCCGGTCCCATCTGGCCGAGCTGGGCTGGACCCGCACGGCCCCCGAGACGGTGGACGACGTGCTGCTGGTGGTGTCCGAACTGGTCACCAACGCGCACGTGCACGCGCACAGCACCGCCCAGCTGGTGATGTCCTGGGACAACGACTGCCTGCACATCGCGGTGCACGACACCTCCTCGACGCTGCCCGTGCCCCGGCAGCCCGGGGCGCTCCAGCCCGGCGGACGCGGCATGCTGCTGATGGACGCCCTGGCCGACCGCTGGGAGGCCCGGCCCTGCCCGCACGGCAAGACCGTCATCGCCTGTTTCCGGCCGCCCGCCCGGGTGAACGACTGACGCGGCACACGGGTCCGGCAGCAGGAGACTCTGCCGGTCCCGTGCCACCCTCCCCACACCGGCCGGAGCGGCCCCGGTGCCGCGCCGTCCGCCCGAGGGGCGGACGCCTGTCGACGGCGGGTGAGACCCTGTGCCGCTCCGGTCCGTGCGGCCGGCGCGGTGCGGCCGACACCGTGCGGCCGACGCCGCGCGCCCGCAACGCTCCTGCCCCGGCTGGGGGTTCAGCCGAGGGCGGGCGGCGCGGTGCTCTGTCGTACCACCAGGTGGGTGGCGAGTTCGATGCGCAGCGCGGTCTTCCTGGGATCGGTGGGGCGCAGCAGCATCCGTGCCGCCTCCTCGGCCATGCGCTGGAGCGGCTGCTGCACGGTGGTCAGGGGCGGGCTCGACCACCGGGCCGGCGGTACGTCGTCGTACCCCACCACCGACAGCTGCCCGGGCACGCTCAGGCCCAGTACCCGTGCCGCCTCGAGGACGCCCAGCGCCTGCAGGTCGCTCCCGGCGAAGATCGCCGTCGGGCGGTCCGGGCGCCGCAGGAGGTCCATGGCGTGTTCGAAGCCGCCCTGGACGTGGAAGTCACCGAAACGCACCAGCCGCGGGTCCGGTGCGCAGCCCGCCATCGCCATCGCAGAGCGGTATCCGTCCAGCCGGGCCAGTGAGCACATCAGGTCCTCGGGACCGGTGATGATGGCGACGCGCTCGTGTCCCTGGTCGGTGAGGTGGCGGGTGGCGGCCACGCCTCCTGCCCAGTTGGCGGAGCCGACGGAGGGCACGTCGGGGTCGGGGTCGCCCGCCGGGTCCACGATCACGAACGGGATGGCCCGGGACCGCAGTTGCCTCTTCACGTCCTCCGGCACGGTGGAGAAGACCAGCAGCACGCCGAGGGGCCGGCGGCGCAGCACGCCCCCGATCCACTCCGGCCCGGGAGCCTGCCGTGTCCCGCTCTCGGTGAGCGCGACGGTCGCGTCGTTCCGCTTGGCGACGTTCTCCACACCGCGGATCAGTTCCATCGCCCAGACGCTCTCCAGTTCGTGGAAGACGATCTCGATAAGGGGGGCCTGCGGTGGCCCGGCGGTCCGTCGGCGGTAGCCGTGGATCTCCAGAAGACGCTCCACCTTGGCTCTGGTCGTGGGCGAGACATCCGAACGACCGTTGAGAACCTTCGAAACTGTCGGAAGCGAGACGCCGGCCTCTCTGGCCACGGCTGCCAAGGTAACTCTGCGACCGACCTGGGCTTCTTCGCGCATGGGCGCAGCATAGGCCACGGCGCGGGTAACGGTTTGGCTGCGTACGTGCACGACCGTTGACCATTTCTTCTTCCGCCTCCTACTGTCCAGCCGCAGGACTTTCGGCTGAAAATTCGAAACTTTCGGAAGGTTGGATGGCCATGCGTACACGGATGCCCCGGGTGCTCGCCTGCGGAGCGACGCTCGCCCTGGCGGCGAGTCTCGCCGCGTGCGGGAACGGAAGCGGCGGGGGTTCCTCGGACGACGGCAGGATCCACGTGCTGGTCTACGGGGACGCGAGCAACAAGGTCGAGAAGCGGATCGTCGACACCTTCAACAGGACGTCGAAGGTCAAAGCCGTCCTCGACACCATTCCAGGCGCGGACTACCAGCAGAAGCTGCAGACGATCATCAACACCCCCCAGGCGCCGGACATCTTCTTCAACTGGGGCGGCGGCAGCATCCAGCCGTTCGTCAAGGCCGGACTGCTGATGCCGCTGGACGACTTCGTCAAGAAGGACCCGAACCTCGACGACAAGTTCCTGCCCAGCGTCTACAACAGCGCGGTCGTCGACGGGAAGCCGTACGGCATCCCCATGCGCGGCACCCAGCCGGTGCTGCTGTTCGACAACAAGGAGGTGCTCGACAAAGCGGGCGTCAAGCAGCCGGCGACCTGGGACCAACTGCTCGACGCCGTCAGGAAACTCAAGTCCGACGGCGTCACACCGATCGCCCTGGGCGGCGGCGACCAGTGGCCGACGCTGATGTGGTTCGAGTACGTCTACGACCGCGTCGCCGGGCCGGAGCTGTTCCAGAAGGCCCTGAGCGGCGACAAGGACGCCTGGGCGAGCGCGGACAGCAAGAAGGCGCTCGGACTGCTCAAGGAACTGGTCGACACCGGCGCCTTCGGCAAGAACTACGACTCGGTGAAGTACACCAACGGCGCCTCGCCCGCACTGGTGGCCCAGGGCAAGGCCGGCTTCGAGCTGATGGGGTCCTGGTACTACGCGCAGCAGCAGCAGGACGCGAAGGACTTCGCCGCCAAGGGCCTCGGCTACGGCACGTTCCCGACGGTCCCCGGCGGCAAGGGCGACCCGTCCGACGTCGTCGGCAACACCAACAACTTCTACTCGGTGCTGAAGAAGACCAAGCACCCCGAGGCGGTCGCCGAGTTCCTGAAGCTCATGTACTCCGACGAGTTCGTCAAGGCCCAGTTGGCCATAGGCAACCTGCCCACCACCACCAACACCCCGAAGTTCCTCGACACCTCGGCCAGCCCCGCGTACTCCCGCTACCAGTACGACCTCGTCGCCAAGGCCAGGTCCTTCCAGCTCTCCTGGGACCAGGCCTTCCCGCCGTCGGCCATGACACCGATCCACCAGGCCGTCCAGCAGTTCTTCAACGGACAGCTCGACACGGACGGCTTCGTCAAGGCCATGCAGGCCCTCCCGACCGAATGATCCGCTCATGACGACACAGCTCACGAGCGCTCCGCCCACCGCCGTGGCCGGCAAGGCCCGGCGGCGGCCGCAGGAGTCCTCCACCGCACGCGGTACGCGCCCCGGCTTCCTCTGGGCCCTGCCCGCCACCCTGTTCTTCGCCCTCTTCGCCCTCGCACCGCTGATCATGGTGGCGGTGCTGTCCTTCATGAGCTGGAACGGCCTGGGGTCACCGCGGTTCGTCGGGACGGACAACTGGGAACGCATCCTCGACGACCCCGTGATGATCAAGAGCATCTGGCTCACCCTCCTGCTCACCGCCCTGGGCGTGGTCGTCCAGACCCCGCTGAGCATCGTGCTCGGCGTCTGGGCCGCCGGACGCCAGCGCAACCGCGCCGTCCTCTCGGCGATCTACTTCGTCCCGCTGCTGCTGTCCGCCACCGCGGTCTCGGTGCTCTGGCGCGCGCTGCTCGACCCGAACTTCGGCATCCCCGCGCGGATGACCTGGCTGTTCGGGGACGGCAACCTGTTCGGCGAACAGTCCACGGCCATCGGGGTGCTGGCCTTCGTCAGCACCTGGCAGTTCACCCCGTTCCACACCCTGATCTACCAGGGTGCCGCCCGGGCGGTCCCGCCGGTGCTGTACCAGGCGGCCGCGATCGACGGCGCGGGGCGCTACCGCCAGTTCTTCCACATCACGCTGCCGCAGCTGCGCAACTCGGTCATCACCTCGATGATCCTGATGATCGTGGGCGGGCTGACCACCTTCGAGACCGTGCTCATCCTCACCCAGGGCGGACCGGGCACCGACACGACGATCAGCGCCTATTACATGTACCAGAAGGCCTTCAAGGGCTTCGACTTCGGAGCGGGCTCGGCCATCGCCCTCTGCCTGGTCGTCGCCGCCACGGTCGTCTCGCTGGTCGTGGTCCGCGTCTCCGGCTACGACAAGATGCGCAGCGACATGGAGGGGGTGTCATGAGGCACCGCCCCAACTACCCGGCCGGAGCCGGCTCCATCGTCTGGCTCGTCCTGGTGGGCCTTCCGCTGTACGTGATGCTCGCCGCGACCCTGCGCACACGGCAGGACTACGCCAAGCACGGCCCGGTGTCCTTCCCCCGCGACTTCACCCTCGACAACTACACCGGGGCGTTCGACTCGGGCTTCGGCCGGTACTTCCTCAACACCATCGTCGTCACGCTCTGCGTCGTCGGCGTGGTGCTGCTGCTCGTACCGCCCCTGGCGTACGCCATCGTGCGCAGCCGCAGCCGGGTCACCTCGCAGATCTTCCGGCTGTTCCTGCTGGGCCTCGCCATCCCCGCCCAGGCCGTCATCGTGCCGATGTTCTACCTGATCAGCGAGGCGGGCCTGTACGACAACCTGCTCGGGGTCATCCTGCCCACCGCCGCGTTCTGCCTGCCGATGTCGGCGCTCATCCTCAGCGGGGCCATGCGCGACATCCAGCCGGAGCTGTTCGAGGCCATGACGATGGACGGCGCGAGCCCCCTGCGGATGTTCTTCCGGCTCGTCGTCCCGCTCTCGCGCGGCGGCCTGTCCACGATCGTGGTGTTCTCCGCGCTCCAGGCCTGGAACGGCTTCCTGTTCCCGCTCGTCCTGACCCAGTCCGACTCGACCAAGGTCATCACTCTGGGTCTGTACAACTTCCAGACCGAACACGGCGTCGACATCCCCGGTCTGCTGGGAGCCGTGACGCTGTCCATGGTGCCCGTCCTGCTCGTCTACCTGTTCGCCCGCCGAGCCCTGGTCCAGGGCCTGATGGGCATGGGAGGAAAGTGACCGCCAACGTGGCCGTAGAGACCACCCCCGAAGTCCCCCTCTGGAACGACCCGACCCAGGACATCGGCACGCGCGTGTCCGCGCTCATCGACGCGATGACCCTGGAGGAGAAGACCGCCCAGCTGTACGGCGTGTGGGTCGGCGCGTCCGACGAGGGCGGCGAAGTGGCCCCGCACCAGCACGACATGGAGGAGGCCGTCGACCTCGACGCCCTGCTGCCCGCCGGCCTCGGCCAGCTGACCCGCCCCTTCGGCACGGCGCCCGTCGACCCGGCGCTCGGCGCGCTGTCCCTGCTGCGCACCCAGACGCGGATCGCCGCCGCGAACCGCTTCGGCATCCCCGCACTGGCCCACGAGGAGTGCCTGGCGGGATTCGCCACCTGGGGTGCCACCGCCTACCCCGTCCCGCTGTCCTGGGGCGCCACCTTCCACCCCGGCCTGATCCGCCGGATGGCCGCCGCCATCGGCCGCGACCTGCGGTCCGTGGGAGTCCACCAGGGCCTCGCGCCCGTCCTCGACGTGGTGCGCGACGCGCGCTGGGGCCGCGTCGAGGAGACCATCGGCGAGGACCCCTACCTCGTCGGCACCATCGGCACCGCCTACGTCCAGGGCCTGCGGTCCGCCGGGGTCGTCGCCACCCTGAAGCACTTCGCCGGATACTCCGCCTCCCGCGCGGGCCGCAACCTGGCACCCGTCGGGATGGGCCCGCGCGAACGGGCGGACGTCGTCCTGCCCCCGTTCGAGATGGCCGTACGCGAGGGCGGGGCCGACTCCGTCATGCACGCCTACACCGACACCGACGGGATGCCCTCGGCCGCCGACGAAGAACTGCTCACGGGACTGCTGCGGGAGACCTGGGGCTTCGACGGCACCGTCGTCGCCGACTACTTCGGCATCGCCTTCCTGAAGACCCTGCACGGTGTCGCCGGTGACTGGGCCCAGGCCGCGGCCACGGCCCTGCGCGCGGGAGTCGACGTGGAACTGCCCACCGTGAAGACGTTCGGCGCGCCGCTCGCCGAGGCCGTCGCCGCGGGCCGGGTACCGGAGGCGCTCATCGACCGGGCGCTGCGCCGGGTGCTCGTCCAGAAGGCCCGGCTCGGCCTGCTCGACGCGGACTGGAACCCGGTGCCGGCCGCCCTCGCGGGAGCGGACCTGGAGAACCCCGACGCCCTGCGCGGCACCGTCGACCTCGACACCGCCGAGAACCGGGAACTGGCCCGTACCGTGGCGGAGGAAGCGGTCGTCCTGCTGGCCAACGACGGCACCCTGCCGTTGGCCCGGCCCCGCGGCATCGCCCTGATCGGCCCCAACGCGGCCGCTCCGACAGCCGTGCTGGGCTGCTACTCGTTCCCCCAGCACGTCGGCGTGCACCACCCGCGGACACCGCCCGGCATCGACCTGCCCACCCTGGAGGACGCCCTCCGGCGGGAGTTCCCCGACGCGGAGGTCACCGTCGTCACGGGCACCGGCGTCGACGACGGTGACATCTTCGGCATCGCCGAGGCCGTCGACGCCGCGCGTCAGGCCGACGTCGTCGTCGCGGCCCTCGGCGACCGCGCCGGCCTCTTCGGCCGGGGGACCAGCGGCGAGGGCTGCGACGCGGAGTCCCTGGCCCTGCCCGGCGCCCAGCAGCGACTGCTCGACGCGCTGCTCGACACGGGCACGCCCGTGGTGACGGTCCTGCTCGCCGGCCGGCCCTACGCCCTCGGCCGCGCGGCCGACGAGGCCGCCGCGATCGTGCAGTCCTTCTTCCCCGGGACAGAGGGCACCACCGCCATCGCGGGTGTGCTCAGCGGCCGGATCAACCCGTCCGGGCGGCTGCCCGTCAGCGTGCCCCGCGACACCGGCGGCCAGCCGGCCACCTACCTGGGGGCCCGGCTCGCCCAGGCCAGCGACGTGTCCAGCATCGATCCCACGGCGGCCTTCCCGTTCGGGCACGGCCTGTCCTACACGTCCTTCGCCTGGGACGGCCTGACCGTCGACCGGCCCGAGGCGGACACCGGCGGCGAGTTCTCCCTCGCCTTCACCGTACGCAACACGGGGGAGCGGGCCGGGACCGAAGTCGTCCAGCTCTACCTGCACGATCCGGTAGCCTCCGTCGTCCAGCCGGTGCAGCGTCTCGTCGGCTACACCCGGGTGGCGCTCGCCGCGGGCGAGGCGCACCGGCTGCGGGTGACCGTGCCGGCCGACCTGGCGTCCTTCACCGGCCGGGACGGACGGCGGGTGGTCGAACCGGGCGAGCTGCACCTGCGTCTGGCGGCGTCCAGCACCGACGCCCGCCTGACGGCGACGGTGACCCTGACCGGCCCGGAACGCCGCGTGGACCACAACCGCCGGTTCCACGCGCGCTTCGAGCGGGAGACGCAGCCGGGGACACCCTGACCCGCACTCCGCCGTGGCCCGCGCCCGCGCCGAGGGGGGCCGGCCACGGCACGCGGCCGGCACCCGTCCTCGGTCAGCCGCGCCGTACGGTGACGTTCACCAGGCCGTCCCGGCCGGCCAGGATCCGGGCCCGGCCGTCCGTGACGCGGACGACGGACGCGCCGCCGTCGGCCGTGACCCGCCAGGTGCCGGGCGGAAGGGACAGGGTGGTCACCCGGGGCCCGGCGGAAGCCGCGCGGTAGGACAGCCGGTACACGCCCGACGCGGAGTCGTACCCGGCGGAGCGGACCGTGCCCGCCACGGTCTCCGCGTACGGCTCGACGGTCAGCGCCTTGTTGGGGCGGAAGGCGCCGGTGTCGTCCACCGCGCAGTACCCGCCGCCGTAGCACCAGACGTAGCCCGCCCAGCCGGAGGCGTAGCGGCCCAGGGAGGCCATCGCGTCGCGGTAGAAGCGGTTCATGTGCGGCAGGCCGCTGTCCGGCGGACCCCACTCGCCCACCACCACCGGGACCCCGTACCGCTTCGGGTACGCGGTGACGGCCCGCTCGTACGCCTCGATCCAGCCGGCGCCGGGATCGTAGTCGGCGCCCGCCTCCATGGCGGTGTCGTAGAAGTGTGGCGCGTACACGACCCGGGGATCCGCCACGCGCCCCAGGCCGGTGGGCACGCCCTCGCCCACGATCGGGGTCGGTTCGACGAACAGCCAGGCGTCCCGGTCGGCCGTACGGACCGCGTCCGCGAGGCGGTTGTACATCGGCGTGAGCTGGTCGCGTTCGATGCGGCGCGCGGCGGTCGGGAGGTCCTCTCCCGGTCTCTGCTCGCCCATCGGCTCGTTGACGAGGTCGTAACCGAGCACGGCCGGATGGCGGGCGAAGCGGGCGGCCAGTGTCCGCCACATCGCGGCCTGGGCGCGCCGGAGGTCCGCGTCCTCGTAGAGATGGGTGAAGGCCCGCTGCACGGCGGGCTCGAAGTACTCGGCGAACCAGTCGTCCGGGTGCGGGGTGAACGGCAGTCCGTCGGTCCTGGTCGCCCACTCGGGTATGCCGCGGTGGCCGAAGGCGGGGCCGAAGACGTCCTGGTGGGCGTCGATCACCACTCTCAGGTGGTACTTCGCGGCCCAGTCCAGGACGCGTTCGACCTTGCGGAGGTAACCGCGGCTGTACTGCCCGGGTTCCGGCTCCAGGTCGTCCCAGAAGACCAGCAGCCGGGCGAAGTCGAAGCCCCGGGCCCGCATGTCGCGCAAGTGGCGTTCGGTGATGCCGGTGAGGGCCGCCTCGCCCCGGTGCGTCTTGTCCTCGATGTTCCAGCCGTGCAGGGTGAGCACCCGCCCCTGCCGGTCGGTGAGCGGCGGGATGCCCGGCCCGGCCTCCTCGGCGTGGGCGGCGGCGGGGGCCAGCAGGGCGGCGACGGCCGCCCCCGCCGTCAGGATCGCTCGCAGCACGGAGAACCTCCCGGACCGATGGGGCAGGTGTTGCCGCGCATCCCACCAGCCACGGCACGAACCTTCAAGTCCCGTGCCGTAAAAGGAGCTTCGCCGGACGTGCGGCTCCCGCGCCACGGCCACCCCACCCGGTGCGACCCGGGCCGTGCCCGCAGTGTCTCCGCTCGTCGGCAGCTCCGTCGAGCCGGGCGCGACGGGGAGTTCGGCGCCCTGGCCGGTGTGGTCGTTCACGAACAGGAAGTCCGCCTCAGTGCCGCGCCGGCGGACCACCTCCACACCGGCTGGGGCCGTGCGGACCGGCTCCACGCCCGCCTTCGCGTGGACGCGGTGCAGCAGCGCGGCCGGCGTGGCCGGGTCCGGCGGGGCGGCCGGGTACCCGGCGCGGTTCCGGCGACCGTCTCGGTGCCCGCCGCCCGCAGCGGCTCCGGCCACAGCGTCCCCGTCGCCCCGTCCGGCACCGTGCCGGTCAGCCCGACCGACTCCCCGGGCGGCAGCGGGAACGGTTCTCTTCCTCGTGCGGGCGCCTCAGCCCTTGCTGGAGCCCAGGGTCAGGCCGCTGACGAACTGGCGCTGGAGCGCGAAGTAGACGGCCAGGGTCGGGATCGCGGTCAGCAGGGAGCCGGCGGCGACCAGGTTGGGGTCGGTGAAGTACTGGCCGGAGAGGTTGTTCAGCGCGGAGGTGATCGGCATGTTCTCGCCCGTCGAGATCAGCACGAGGGCCCAGAAGAAGTCGTTGTAGATCCAGATGGACAGCAGCGTCGCCAGGGCCGCCATCGCCGGCTTGCACAGCGGCAGCGTGATCTGCCAGTACAGCCGCCACACCGAGGCGCCGTCGACCAGCGCGGCCTCGGTCAGCTCGTGCGGCAGCGAGCGCATGTAGTTGCTCAGCACGAAGGCGCAGAACCCGGACTGGAACGCCACGTGGATCAGCACCAGGCCCAGTGCGGAGTCGTACAGCTTGCCGCTCGCGGTGATGCCCGGCAGGTCGGTGAGCAGGTACAGCCGGTACAGCGGGGTGATGACGACCTGTTGCGGCAGCAGGTTGCCGGCCGTGAAGACCAGCAGCAGGGCGAGGTTGAGGCGGAAGTCGAACCGGCTGACGTAGAAGGCGACGCAGGAGGACAGGAACAGCGTCAGCAGCACCGCCGGGACCGCGATGACCAGCGTGTTGCCGAAGTAGTGCAGCATGTCCGACTGCTGGAAGGCGTGTCTGAAGTTGTCGAGGTTCAGCGTGTCCGGCCAGGACACGTAGCCCTTGGCGCTGGTCTCGCTGTACGGGCGCAGGGCCGAGAAGACCGCCCAGAGCAGGGGCGCCAGCCAGGCCAGGGCGGTGCCGGCGAGGAAGACGTGCAGCAGGACCCGGGCCGGCCGGATCGGGGCACGCCTCCTCCCGGGCGCGCTCACGGTGCTCATGCGCGCCGCTCCTTCCGGAAGGTGGCGATCAGATACGGGATGATCACGGCGAGGGAGATCACCAGCAGGACGACGGCGATGGCCGAGCCGTAACCGATGCGGCTGGACTCGCCGATGATGTTGTTGGTGACCAGGATCGACAGCAACTCGGTGCCCTGGGCGCCCTTGTTGAAGACGAAGACCAGGTCGAAGGCGCGCAGGGCCTCGATGATGGTGACAACCAGGACGACCGTGTTGGTCGGGCGCAGGGTCGGGAAGATGACGTGCTTGAACGTCTGCCACTCGCCCGCGCCGTCCAGGGCGGAGGCCTCGCGCAGCGAGGGGTCGACGCTCTTCAGACCGGCCAGGTACAGGATCATCATGTAGCCGGTGTGCCGCCAGGACGCGGCGACCAGGACGGCCCACAGGTTGAGGTCGGGGTCGCCGATCCAGTCGATGTAGTGGCCGGGTTCGTTGGCGCCGAGGACGCTGTTGATCAGACCGGTGTCCGGGTTGTAGACCAGCTGCCAGACGAACCCGATGCACGCCATCGAGATGACGACGGGCAGGAAGAACGCGGTCTGGTAGACCCGGCTGAACCGGATCCGCTTGTCCAGCTGGACGGCGAGGAACAGGCCGAACGGCGTCGGGATCAGGATCAGTACGACGAACCAGACGACGTTGTGCTGGACGGCCGGCCAGAACTGCGGGTTGTCGGTGAAGAGCTGCCGGAAGTTGTCCGGGCCGACCCACCTGATCGAGTCGAACCCGATGCCGTCCCAGGTGGTGAAGGCGAGGAGGATCGAGGCGAGGGCGGTGACCCAGACGAGGATCACGTGCAGGACCGTGGGCACACCCGCCATCACGGCGAGGGTGAACCGGTCACGGCGGGTCAGCAGGCGTCGGTGGCCCGCCGTGACCCGCTTCTTCCCGGGCGTGGCCCCCGGAGCCGGCACGGCGGCCGGCTCCGGGGTCTTCGTCGTCGTGTCGGTGGTCATCGGGCCGCTCACGAGGACGCGAAGATCTGCTTCTTCTGGCGTTCGACGGACGACAGCAGACTGTCCACGCCCTTGGGGTTCTGCAGGAACTTCTGCAGGCCCGGCTGCATCACCGTGGAGGTGAAGTCGGGGCGGCTGTCGCGGTCCATGAACTGGGTGAGGCTCTTGGCGCCGCCGATCATGTCGAACGCCTTCTTCTGCAGCGGCGAGTAGGCGGAGGTGTCGGCCTTGCCGGAGGCGGCCACCACGCTGGGGTCGGTCTTGAGGTACAGCTCCTCGGCCGCCGGGCTGCCCAGGTACTCCAGCAGCTTGACGACACCCGCGTGGTTCTTCGGGGACTTGCTGACCATGAACCCGTCGGTGGGCGCCTCGACGGTGTCCTGGCCGTACGCCGGGTTGATCTCCGGGAAGGGGAAGAAGTCGAGGTCGTCCAGGTCCGCCTTGTCGGTGAACTGCTGGGCCACGAAGGAGCCGAGGAGGTACATGCCGGCCTTCTTCGCCACCAGGGTCTGCGCGGCGTCCTGCCATGTACGGCCCATGAAGCCGTCCTGGTGGTAGGGGAGGATCTCGGCCCAGTGGTCGAAGACGTCCTTCACCTTGGCGTCGGTCCAGGACGCCTTGCCCGCCATCAGCCGCACGTGGAAGTCGTAGCCGTTGAGACGGAAGTTGATCTGGTCGAAGGTGCCCATCGCCGGCCAGGCGTCCTTGTCGCCGAAGGCGATGGGCACCAGACCGTCCTTCTTCATCCGCTTGCACAGGGCGACGAGGTCGTCCCAGGTGGCGGGGATCGTGTAACCGTGCTGCCGGAACACGCTCTTGCGGTAGAAGACCGCCCACGGGTACGTCGTCATCGGCACGAAGTAGTACGTGCCGTCCTCGCCCTTGCTGAGCTTCTTCATCGCCTCGGGGAAGTTGTCCCCGATCTTCGCCCACACCTCGTCGATCGGCGTGGCCAGCTTCTTCGCCGCGAAGAACTGCATGCGGTAACCGGCGAACCAGTTGAACACGTCGTCCGGGGTGCCCTGCAGGTACGAGTTGATCTGCTCCTGGAAGGTGTTGTGGTCCTTGGTGTTCACATCGACGGTGAGGCCCGACTGCTTCCCGAAGGCCGCGTAGACACTCTCGAACGCCTTCTTGGGCACCGCGTCCGAGGCGTTCGAACCGACGGTGACGGTCTTCGGGTCGGAACCGGAGCCGCTGCCTCCGCAGGCGGACAGCAGGGGGGTGCCGGCCCCGGCGAGCAGGGCGGCGCCGCCGGCTCCACGGAGCAGGGAGCGTCGGCTGGGACCCGGGGCGGAAAGGCCGGAGGGGGAGAGGCGCATGGCGGCTCCTGAGGAATACAGGGTTCGGCCAAGGGGATGAGTTGATCACCGAAAGATCTCCGAAACCGATCAGAAACCAACTCGACCGAACAGCGTGGGCGTAATAACAGCCCCATGTCCGCTCATGCGTCAATAGCTCCGGTCGCAACAGCGGCTCTCTTGCCTGAAACGTGATCCTCTCCGCCGCCTGGGCCGTTCCGCGGGACGTCCTCCCCGGTGCCGGCGGACGCGCCCGCCCGGTGCCGTTCGCCGCGGGGTGCGGTGTACTGGGCTCAAGCCTCGCGGGCGGAGGCCGCACGCGAGGGAAGCGTCCCTTGTTTGTACTTACATTCGGACCACCGCGTGAAATGATGTCTTGACAAAGTATTGACAGCGGGCCCGGCAGAGGCTTGTATCCCGTCCCAACGCACTCCGCGTCCCTTGCCCCGTCGCACGCACAGTGAGGTGCAGGAAAGATGGACCGCTCTTCTCGACCCCGCTCCCGCAGAACGGCCCCCCTCCTGGCCGTGGCCGCTGCGGCCGCCCTCACCCTGGCCGGCTGCTCCAGCAGTTCCGGCGGCAAGAAGGCCGAGGAGGAAGCGGCGAACGCCTCAGCCGGCAAGGCGGACACCCCGCGCATGACCGTCGCCCTCGTCACCCACCAGGCGCCCGGTGACACCTTCTGGGACACCGTCCGCAAGGGCGCCGAGGCCGCCGCGGCCAAGGACAACGTCAAGCTCGTCTACTCAGCCGACCCCAGCGCGGGCAACCAGGCCACCTACGTGCAGAACGCTATCGACCAGAAGGTCGACGGCATCGCGGTCACCCTGGCCAAGCCCGACGCGATGAAGGGCGTGATCGGCAAGGCCGGGCAGGCCGGCATACCCGTGGTCGGCCTCAACTCGGGACTGAGCGACTGGAAGAAGCTCGGCCTGCTGGAGTTCTTCGGGCAGGACGAGAGCGTGGCGGGCGAGGCCTTCGGCAGGAAGCTGAACACCACCGGCGCCAAGAAGATCGTCTGCGTGATCCAGGAACAGGGCAACGTGGGCCTCACCCAGCGCTGCGACGGCGTGAAGAAGACCTTCTCCGGCACCACGGAGACCCTGTACGTGAACGGCACCGACATGCCGTCCGTGAAGTCGACCATCACGGCCAAGCTGAAGCAGGACAAGGACGTCGACACGGTCGTCACCCTCGGCGCCCCCTTCGCCCTCACCGCGGTGCAGTCGCTGGGCGACGCGGGCAGCAAGGCCAAGGTGGCCACCTTCGACCTCAACAAGGACCTGGTCAAGGCGGTGCAGAACGGGACCGTCGAGTTCGCCGTCGACCAGCAGCCCTACCTCCAGGGCTACCTGGCGGTCGACTCGCTGTGGCTCTACAAGAACAACGGCAACTACAGCGGCGGCGGGGAGGAGCCGGTGCTGACCGGCCCGGCCTTCGTCGACAAATCCAACGTCGACAAGGTCGCCGAGTACGCCGCGAAGGGCACCCGGTGATGAGCATGACCCAGCAGGCTGAGCCGGCGGTGGACAGGCCGCCGGCGTCCGGTCCGAAGCAGACCGACGGCCGCACCGCCCGGCGCTCGCCGGTCCTCAGGCTGCTGGCCCGGCCGGAGGTGGGTGTCTTCCTCGGTGCCGTCGCCGTCCTGGTCTTCTTCCTGATCACGGCTCCGCCGGTGCGCGACGGCAGCTCGATGGCGAACATCCTCTACCAGTCCTCGACCATCGGCATCATGGCCCTCCCGGTGGCCCTGCTGATGATCGGCGGCGAGTTCGACCTCTCCTCCGGTGTCGCCGTGCTCTCCTCGGCGCTCACCGCGAGCATGCTCGGCTACCAGCTGACCCTGAACGTGTGGACCGGTGTGATCGTCGCCCTGGTCGTGTCCCTCGCGATCGGCGCCTTCAACGGCTGGATGGTGGTGAAGACCGGGCTGCCCAGCTTCCTCGTCACCCTCGGCACCTTCCTGATCCTCCAGGGCGCCAACCTCGCCGTGACCAAACTGGTCACCGGCAACGTCGCCACCGACGACATCAGCGACATGGACGGCTTCGACCAGGCCAAGGCGATCTTCGCCTCCACCTTCGACGTCGGCGGGGTCCAGGTGAAGATCACCATCGTCTGGTGGCTGGTCTTCGCGGCCCTCGCCACCTGGGTGCTGCTGCGCACCAGGTACGGGAACTGGATCTTCGCCGTCGGCGGCAACAAGGACAGCGCCCGCGCGGTCGGCGTCCCGGTGAGGTTCACGAAGATCTCGCTGTTCATGCTGGTCGGCCTCGGCGCCTGGTTCGTCGGCATGCACAACCTGTTCTCGTTCAACACCGTGCAGTCCGGCGAGGGCGTCGGCCAGGAGCTGATCTACATCGCCGCGGCCGTCATCGGCGGCTGCCTGCTCACCGGCGGCTACGGCTCCGCGATCGGCCCGGTCTTCGGCGCCTTCATGTTCGGCATGGTGCAGCAGGGCATCGTCTACGCCGGCTGGAACCCCGACTGGTTCAAGGCCTTCCTCGGCGTGATGCTCCTCGGCGCCGTCCTGATCAATCTGTGGGTCCAGCGCACTGCGACCCGGAGGTGAAACGATGACCGACGACACCACCCACGGCACCGTCCTGAAGGACACCCCGCCCGCCGACGGCGGCCCTCTCGTCGAACTGCGCGGCGCCGGCAAGTCCTACGGCAACGTCCGCGCCCTGCACGGCGTCGACCTGACGGTCCACGCCGGCCAGGTCACCTGCGTGCTCGGCGACAACGGCGCCGGCAAGTCCACCCTCATCAAGATCATCTCGGGGCTGCACCAGCACACCGAGGGCGAGTTCCTCGTGGACGGCACCCCGGTGCGCTTCGCCACCCCGCGCGAGGCCCTCGACCGGGGCATCGCCACCGTCTACCAGGACCTCGCCACCGTCCCGCTGATGCCGGTGTGGCGGAACTTCTTCCTCGGCTCCGAGCTGACCAGGGGCCCCTGGCCGCTGCGCCGCCTCGACATCGCCCGCATGAAGGAGACCGCCGACCAGGAACTGCGCAACATGGGCATCGTCCTGGACGACCTGGAACAGCCCATCGGCACGCTCTCCGGCGGCCAGCGCCAGTGCGTGGCCATCGCCCGCGCCGTCTACTTCGGCGCCCGCGTCCTCATCCTGGACGAGCCGACCGCCGCCCTCGGCGTCAAGCAGTCCGGCGTGGTCCTGAAGTACATCGCCGCCGCCCGCGACCGCGGCCTCGGCGTCATCTTCATCACCCACAACCCCCACCACGCCTACATGGTCGGCGACCACTTCAGCGTCCTGCGCCTCGGCACCCTCGAACTGAGTGCCGAACGCAGCGGGATCACCCTCGAAGAACTCACCAACCACATGGCCGGCGGAGCCGAACTCGCCTCCCTCAAGCACGAACTGGCCCAGGTGCGCGGCGTCGACACCGAGGAGCTGCCCGAGGAGGCCGACCTCACCGCACCCGTGGCGACCACCCCCGAAGGGACCTCCTGACCATGGCCCACGCCCTCGACCGCATCCGGGTCGGCTCCGCCCCCGACTCCTGGGGCGTCTGGTTCCCCGACGACCCGCAGCAGGTGCCCTGGGAACGCTTCCTGGACGAGGTCGCCGAGGCCGGCTACGACTGGATCGAACTGGGCCCGTACGGCTACCTGCCCACCGACCCCGCCCGGCTCACCGACGAGGTGGCCAGGCGGAACCTGAAGGTCTCGGCGGGCACGGTCTTCACCGGCATGCACCGCGGCCCCGCCGTCTGGGAGGAGACCTGGGCGCACGTCAGCCAGGTCGCCGCGCTCACCCGGGCGACGGGCGCGAAGCACCTGGTGGTGATCCCCTCCTTCTGGCGGGACGACAAGACCGCCGAGATCCTGGAGCCGCCCGAGCTGACCACCGGGCAGTGGGCGCACCTGACCAAGGGCATGGAACGGCTCGGCCACGAGGTCAGGGAGAGCTACGGCCTGGACATCGTGGTGCACCCGCACGCCGACACCCACATCGACACCGAGGAGCATGTCGAGCGCTTCCTGGACTCGACCGACTCCGAGCTGGTCAACCTGTGCCTGGACACCGGGCACTACGCCTACTGCGGCGGGGACAGCGTCAAGCTGATCGAGACCTACGGCGAGCGCATCGGGTACCTGCACCTCAAGCAGGTCGACCCGGACATCCTCGCCGACGTCGTCGCGGGCGGCGTGCCGTTCGGCCCCGCGGTGCGGCGCGGCGTGATGTGCGAACCGCCCTCCGGGATCCCGGAACTCGGGCCGGTGCTCCAGGCGGCGCAGCGGCTGGGCGTGGAGCTGTTCGCGATCGTCGAGCAGGACATGTACCCCTGCGAGCCGGACAGGCCGCTGCCGATCGCCGTACGCACCCGGCGCTTCCTGCGCTCCTGCGGGGCTTGAGGAGCCGGCCGGCCGGACGGACGGAACCGGGCCGCGGTGAGGACCGCGGCCCGGTTCCTTCGCTGTTGCTGGGGATTCGGTCACCGGGTGGCCGGGAACCAACGGGGGCACGCGGGCGTTCCGACAGACAACGGGGAACGCCCGCGCAGACGGGAGGACGAGATGACACACCGTACGGAAGCTCGCAGCACCCCCCAGGAGCCGCCCGACGCCGCGGCCCTGCGCCGTGACCGCTTCGGCGCGCTGCCCGAGCGGATACGCCCCGAGGACACGGTGGAGACGAGGCCGGCGACGGTGCCGGACCCGGCGCGGGACACCTACAACCCGGACGAGTGGCTGATCCGGTACTGCGGCTGACCGGCGCCGGGCGGCGCCGGGCGGGTGCCCGGCGCCGTCTTCCCGGCTCAGCCCTGCCGGACCTCCGCTGGTGTCACCGGCCGGTGCTCGTGCAGGGACAGCGTGCAGGCCTCGGCGATCCAGCCGGCCTCCAGGGCGTCCTCGACGGTGCACGGGGAGGGCCGGGTGCCGGCCACGACCTCGGTGAACGCGGTCAGTTCGGCGCGGTAGGCGTCGGCGAAGCGGTCCATGAAGAAGTCGTGCGGGGGGCCGGACGGAAAGCTCACACCGGGCTCGACCGAGCGCAGCGGCAGCTTGTCGTCCAGACCGACGGCGATGGAGTCGGCGAAGCCGTGCAGTTCCATGCGGACGTCGTAACCACGCTTGTTGTGCCGGGAGTTGGACACCACCGCGATGGTGCCGTCGTCCAGGGTCAGGATCGCCCCGGTGGTGTCCGCGTCGCCCGCCGCCCTGATGTAGCCGGCGCCCCGGTTGCCGCCCACCGCGTACACCTCGGCGACCTCACGGCCCGTCACCCAGCGGATGATGTCGAAGTCGTGCACCGAGCAGTCGCGGAAGATGCCGCCGGACGCGGCGACGTACGCGGCCGGCGGCGGCGCCGGGTCCAGGGTCGTGGACCGGACGGTGTGCAGCGTGCCCAGCTCGCCGGCCTGTACGGCGGCTCGCGCGGCGGCGAAGCCCGCGTCGAAACGCCGGTTGAAGCCGATCTGGATCGGCACGTCGCCGCCCCGGACGGCCCTCAGGACCTCGACGCCCTCGTACATCGTCCTGGCGACGGGCTTCTCGCAGAAGACCGGGACGCCGGCCTCGACTCCGGCCAGGATCAGGGCGGGGTGGGCATCGGTGGCCGCCGCGACGACGAGGCCGTCCACGCCGGCCGCGAGGAGGGCCTGCGGCGAGTCCGCGACCTCGGCCCCGAACCGCTCGGCGGCGGCCTCGGCCGCGTCCGCGAACGGGTCGGCGACGACGAGCGACTCGACGGCGTCGAGGCCGGAGAGGGTCTCGGCGTGAAAGGCGCCGATACGGCCGAGGCCGAGGATTCCGATACGCATGCGGTGCTGCTCCTAGGGTGGGTGCGGAGGTGAAGTCGGAGATGTCGTCCGGCCGGCCCCTCGTCGTCCGGTAGAAGTCCCATGCCCCGCCTCGGCTCCCCGGCGTTCCGGCGCCGTCCGTGGTGCCCACCGGAGCGCTTTCGGCCAGGAGGGCGGCGCGGCCCTGTCATTCTTGTCAGTACAAACCCCTCGAACAACCAGCAGCAAGCCATCAAAAACCCCTCACACAGCGGAGGAGCCGGTCCATGGGCCACCCGTTCCCGATCCGGGAGATCGCACGTCAGGCCGGTCTCAGCGAGGCCACCGTGGACCGGGTGCTGAACGGCAGGGGAGGGGTGCGGGACAGCACCGCGCGCGAGGTGCACCGGGCCATCGCCGACCTCGACCGCCAGCGCACCCAGGTCCGGCTGGTCGGCCGTACCTTCATGGTCGACATCGTGGCGCAGGCGCCCGAGCGGTTCACCACCGCGGTCCGCGCCGCCCTGGAGGCCGAACTGCCCGGCCTGCACCCGGCAGTCGTCCGCTCCCGCTTCCACTTCCGCGAGACCGGCCCGGTGCGGGAACTGGTCGGCACGCTGGACCGGACAGCCCGGCGCGGGTCGCAGGGCGTGATCCTCAAGGCGCCGGACGTCCCCGAGGTCACCGCGGCCGTGAGCCGGCTCGCCGCCGCCGGCGTCCCGGTCGTCACCCTCGTCACCGACCTGCCCGCGAGCGGACGCGTCGGCTACGTCGGCATCGACAACCGGGCGGCCGGCGCGACCGCCGCCTACCTGACGGGCCAGTGGCTCGGCGACCGGCCCGGCAACGTCCTCACCAGCCTCAGCAGCGGCTTCTTCCGCAACGAGGAGGAGCGCGAGATGGGCTTCCGCAGCGTGATGCGGGTACGGCACCCGCAGCGCGCGCTGGTGGAGATCGCCGGGGGACAGGGCCTGGACGCCACGCAGTACGACCTGGTCCGCGCCGCCCTCGAACGCGACCCGGAGATCCGGGCGGTGTACTCCATCGGCGGCGGCAACAACGCCACCCTGCGGGCCTTCGCCGACCTCGGCCGCGACTGCGCGGTGTTCGTCGCGCACGACCTGGACCATGACAACACCCGCCTGCTGCGCGAACACCGCCTGTCCGCCGTGCTCCACCACGACCTGCGGCACGATCTGCGCGAGGCCTGCCACGAGGTGATGCGCTTCCACGGTGCCCTGCCGCCGGCCGGACCGGTCCCGCCGTCCGCGATCCAGGTGGTCACGCCGTACAACATGCCGACGAACCCGGCAGGCTGAACACCGTGCCTACGACCCCGGCAGGCTGACCCACCGGCCGCTCGCCGCCGACTCCGCCATCGCGTCGAGCACGGTGGCGGCCCGCACCGCGTCCGCCAGGGTGGTGCCGTACGGCCTGCCCTCGGCGATGGAGCGGACGAAGCGGTAGGCCTCGATCACCTTCAGGTCGTCGTAGCCCATCGCGTTGGCCGCGCCCGGCTGGAACGCGGCGAACTCGCCGGCGCCGGGGCCGACGTACACCGTGCTCACCGGCTGGTCCTGGTACGTCGTACCCCGGCTCACCCGCAGTTCGTTCATCCGGCGGAAGTCCCAGAACACGGCGCCCCGGGTGCCGTGCACCTCGAAGCCGTAGGCGTTCTGTTCGCCGACCGAGACCCGGCAGGCCTCCAGGACGCCGCGGGCGCCGGAGGCGAAGCGGAACAGGCAGCCGACGTAGTCCTCGTTCTCGACCGGACCCGGCTCGCCACCGGAGGCCAGGGCGTGACCGGCCGTGGCGCCGCTCGGACGGGCGCGTTCCGGGACGAAGACCGCCGTGTCGGCGGTGAGCGAGGCGATGTCGCCGAGCAGGAAACGGGCCAGGTCGGTGCCGTGCGAGGCGAGGTCGCCGAGCACCCCGCTGCCACCGCGCTCACGCTCGTACCGCCAGGTCAGGGCGGACTCCGGGTGGGCGGCGTAGTCGCTGAAGAGGCGGATGCGCACATGTGTGACGGTGCCGATCTCGCCGGAGGAGATCAGCTCGCGGGCGGCCTCCACGGCGGGCGCGTTGCGGTAGTTGAAGCCGACCGTGCCCTGGACGCCGGCCTCCGCGACCGCGTCGGCGACCGCGCGGGCGTCCCCGGCGGTCAGGCCCACCGGCTTCTCGATCCACAGGTGCTTGCCGGCCTCGGCCATCGCCACACCGATCTCCCGGTGCAGGAAGTTCGGCGCGGTGACGCTCACGGCCCGGACGCGCGGGTCGGCGGCCACCTCGCGCCAGTCGCGGGTCGCCGAGACGAACCCGAACCGCTCGGCGGCCTCCTCCGCCCGCCCCGGCACCTCCTCGGCGACCGTGACCAGCCGGGGCCGCAGCGGGAGCCTCGGATAGTGGTGCGGGAGGCGGGCGTAGGCCTGGGTGTGCACCCGGCCCATCCAGCCGAAACCGATGACCGCGACACCGAGCGCATCCACCATGACAGCCCTCTCTCTGGCCTGTTTGGACCGGTCCATCTCCCTCGCGGGCCACCTTTGTTCGGACATGGCCTGGGTGTCAACCCTTTGACAGCGCGGCACGCCGCGTGGAACGGTCCATGCCGTGAGGTCCCTGCCAACGTCCCTGCCGGTGAGACGCCTGCCGTGAGACCGCCGACCATCCGCGACGTGGCCGAACGCGCCGGCGTGTCCAAGTCGCTCGTGTCCCTGGTGCTGCGCGGGTCCGGCCCGGTGCGGCCCGAGAAGCGGGAGGCCGTCCTGCGGGCCGTGCGCGAGCTGGGCTACCGGCCGAACGCGGCGGCCCGCAGCCTCAGCGAGCGGCGCACCCGCACCGTGGGCGTCCTCCTGGACGACCTGCGCAACCCCTGGTTCGTGGAACTGCTCGACGGGCTCAACGCCCCGCTGCGCGCGGCCGGTCTGCACATGCTGCTCGCCGACGCCCGGCTGAACCGCCGGATGGGCCACGACCTCGCCGAACCCTTCCTGGACGTCGGCGTCGACGGCCTGGTGGTCGTCGGCACGGTCCCGGACGCGGGTGCGCTCGGGGCGCTCGCGCGGCGGATGCCGGTGGTGGTGGCGGGTGCGCGCGAGGAGCAGCCGCCGGAGGTGGACGTCGTCGCCGGTGACGACGAACGGGGCGCCCGGCTCGCCACCGAGCACCTCCTCGGGCTCGGCCACCGCCGGATCGCGCACCTCGCCGGCCACGGCGCCGTCGGCGCACTGCGCCGGCGGGGCTACGAGGCGGCGATGCGGCAGCATGGCGCCCCGCCGCTGGTCGAGCCCGGCGACCTGACCGAGGAGGGCGGCTACCGCGGGACCGTACGCCTGCTCAGCCGCCCCGAGCGGCCCACCGCGCTGCTCGCCGTCAACGACATGGCCGCGGTGGGCGCGCTGTCGGCGGCCGGGGAGCTGGGGCTGCGGGTGCCCCGCGACCTGTCGGTGACCGGGTACGACAACACCGGCATCTCCCGGCTCCGGCACGTCTGGCTGACCACCGTCGACACCTCGCCGCACGAGATGGGCCGACGCGCCGCCCGCTGCCTGCTGGACCGGATGGACGCGCCGGCGGGCGAGGGGCGGGTGCGGCTGGCCGCGCCGGCCCTGGAGATCCGGGGGACGACGGGGCCGCCCGGGGACGGCCTCACAGGGTGATGGCGTAGGCCTTGCGCAGCGTCTCGTGCACGGTCCACGTCGTACGGTCGCCCGCGCGGAGCACGGCCATGTCGCCGGGTCCCACCGTCAGCGTCGGCCCGTCCGCCACCTCGATCGTCGCCGAGCCGCGGATCACCACGAACAGCTCGTCCGCCTCCGTGTCGGTGACCACACCCGGGGTGATCTGCCAGATCCCGCGGACCTGCCGGCCGTCGGCCGACTCCCAGACCACCTTCCCGGTCACCTCCGGGCTCCCGGAGACGATCTGCTCGGGGTCCAGGGGCTCGGGTTCGAGGTCGGCGTCGGGGATGTGGAGCGCGAAACTGTGCGTCATGGGGCCGACCCTAGTGGGGGTGCGAGCCGCGCCGCCGTGGACAGTGTGTGGGGCGTCGGGCCTGGTGGGAGGACACTTCGTCGTGCATGGCGAGGCGGGACCGGGTGGAGCGGGGGGCGCGGGGTACGGGCAGGGGCCGGGCGGAGTGGCGGGGGTGCGGGGCGCGGGTGATCGTGGGGAGATGGCTGACTCCACGGCGGCCGGTACGGCACCGCCCCGGCAGCACGACACCCGTGAGATCGTCCTCTTCGGCGGGGTGTACGGCGCCGTCCTCGCCAGTTCGATGGTCGCGGCGCTCACGCAGTACGGGCACACCTCCGCCGAGGTCCGCGGCTACGACGCCGCCTGGGTGCTGGTGACCGCGTTCGCCTCCGCCCTCGCCCACGGCTACGCCCACTACATCGCCGAGCGCACCCCGCACCGCCGCGGGGACGCGCTGCTCGCGATGCGCAACGAGTGGCCGCTCGTCACGGCCGTGCTGCCCACGGTCTTCCTGCTGGCGGGCGCGCGCTGGGGGTGGTGGCCGGCGAAGGGCGTCGAGTACGCCGCGTTCGTCCTCAACATCGTGATCCTCTTCGTGCTCGGCCTGGTCACCGCCCGCTGGTCGGCACGGAGCTGGCCGGTCGCCGTCCTGGTGGGAACGGGAGACGCGCTGCTGGGGCTGGTCGTGGTGGTGGCGAACGCGTTGATCAAGTAGCCGGGCGCCCTCAGCGGGTGGTGCGGACCCCGTCCAGGGCGATCGACAGGACCCGGTCGCGCTGGGCGTCGTTCTCGAAGGCCGTCGCCGTGATCCCGGCGACCATCCGCAGCAGGTCCCCGAAATCCATGTCGGCCCGGGCGACGCCGGCCCGCTGGGCGCGCTCCAGCAGCGGGCCGCCGGCCTCGTACATGGAGTCGCGGCAGGACTGGAAGATGTCCGACTCGCCGTCGAGGGCCTCGCGGACGGCGCGCTTGGTGACCATGTACCCCGCGAACCGGTTCAGCCAGGCCGTCAGCGCCTCCCACGGCTCCCGCCCGGCCGGCTCGACGGCCGCCTGGCACAGGGTGTTGACCTCGTCGGCGTAGACGCTCTCGAACAGGTCGCGGCGGGTGGGGAAGTTGCGGTACAGGGTGCCGATGCCGACGCCCGCGCGCCGGGCGATGTCCTCCAGGGAGGCGTCCGAGCCGTGCGCCGCGAACGCCTCGCGGGCCGCGGTGAGCAGGGCGTCGTAGTTGCGGGCGGCGTCCTTACGGTGCGGCCGGCGAGCCGCCACGATCTCGCTGACGGGGAACGGCGTGGCCGTCACTGCTGCCTCCCGGGGAGGGGGATCGACTGGAACCGGAGGGGTGCCTCCGCTAGAGTGGAGGGGTACCTCCACTTTAGCAGTGCGGGGTCGGCTCCGCCGTGGCCGGACGCGGCCCGCCCGGCCGGCTCCACACCTCCGCGGCACGGCCCGTACGACCGTGCTCCTCGGCTTTCCGATGCTCCGCGTCCACGATCCGTCCCCCTCCGGGAGAGGCTTCTCCATGCCCCGCGCGTCAACCCGCGTCACCTTCACGGTCCTCGCGACCGGTGCCGGCGTGTTCTCCATGCTGCAGTCGCTGATCGCGCCGGCCCTGCCGACCGTCCAGCATGCCCTGCACACCTCCCAGTCCACCGCGACCTGGGTGATGACGGCCTACCTGCTGTCCGCCTCGGTCTTCACCCCGATCCTCGGCCGGGTCGGCGACCTCGCCGGCAAGAAACGCACCCTCGTCGCCGTCCTGCTGACCGTCCTCGCGGGCTGCCTCATCGCCGCGCTCGCCCCGAACATCGGCGTGCTCATCGTCGCCCGGGTCGTCCAGGGGGTCGGCGGCGCCCTGTTCCCGCTCTCCTTCGGCATCATCCGGGACGAGTTCGCACCACGCGAGGTCGGCGGGAGCATCAGCAACCTCTCCGCCGTGATCGCCGCCGGCGGCGGGGTCGGCATGGTGGCCGCCGGGCCGATCGTGTCCGCGCTCGACTACCGCTGGCTGTTCTGGATCCCGGTGGTCATCGTCGCCGCGACGGTGCTGATCGCCCTGCGCTACGTCCCCGAGTCGCCCAAGCGGGCCGAGGGCAAGGTCGGTTGGCGCGGCGCGCTGCTGCTCTCCGGCTGGCTGGTCACCCTGCTGCTGCCGCTGAGCCAGGCCGGGCAGTGGGGCTGGGGCTCGGCGAAGGTGCTCGGCCTGTTCGCCGCCGCCGTCGTGCTGTTCGCCGTGTGGCTGACGACCGAGGCCCGCTCGCGCACCCCGCTCATCGACCTGCGCGTGCTGCGGCTGCCCGCGGTGTGGACGACCAACGCGGCGGCCCTGCTGTTCGGCGCCGGCATGTACTCGATCTGGGCCTTCCTGCCCGGCTTCGTCCAGACGCCGTCCGCGGCCGGCTACGGCTTCGGGGCCGGCGTCACCGCGTCCGGTCTGCTCATGCTGCCGATGCTGGTCGCGATGTTCCTGTCCGGCGTACTGTCGGGCCGCCTGGAGCCGCGCGTCGGCGCCAAGGCGCTGCTCACCACGGGTGCCGCCCTCGGCGCGCTGGCCTGCGGACTCCTCACGCTGTGGCATGACGCGCAGTGGCAGATAGCCGTCGTGGCCGGTCTCTTCGGCCTCGGCACCGGACTCGCCTTCGCCTCGATGGCCAACCTCATCGTGGGCAGCGTCCCGGCGGAGCAGACGGGCGCCGCGACCGGCATGAACGCCAACATCCGCACCATCGGCGGCTCGATCGGCGCCGCGCTCACCAGCGTCCTGGTCACCGGGCGGCTCCAGCCCTCGGGCCTGCCGTACGGCTCCGGCTACACCCACGGCTGGGCCCTGCTCGCCCTCCTCTGCCTCGCCGCGGCCGGCGCCGCACTCCTGGTCCCGGTCCGCCGCGCGCCCCACCCCGCCACGACGGCCCCCGCACCGGCACCGACACGGGCACCCGCCCGGGTGCGGTAGTGTTGACCTGCGTGATCACGCGGAACACCGCGTGAGACCGCAACGGGACGTGGCGCAGCTTGGTAGCGCACTTGACTGGGGGTCAAGGGGTCGCAGGTTCAAATCCTGTCGTCCCGACGGGAGCAATGCTCCGAGGTCGCAGACAAGGGTCCTGCCTCACCGCGGTGAGGCAGGACCCTTGGCCGTCCCCAGGGGATGTCCACGCACGGTGTCGCCGCTCTACGGCGGGCCCGGCACGTACGGGCACCTGGTCCGCGACCTGAAGACGTTGCCGGGGTCCGCCGGCGAGGGGCAGAGCAACCGGGTGTAGCGGGTGTCCTCGTCGATGAAGATCTTCAGCCAGGGGATCACGCGGCGCGTCACGTCCGGGTTCGCCCGTGTGGGGAAGCCGTGGCCGCCGCCGGTGAGTTCGATGAAGGCGCTCTGCGTACCGGGCGGCATACCGGCGTAGAGGCCGTCGAGGTAGGGCGGGGTGACGGTGCTGTCGTCCCGCGCGCCCATGATCATCGTCGGTACCCTCAGGGTGGACAGGTTCTGCGACGGCGAGAAGGGCGCGAGCGGCACGGCGGCCCTGAGCGACGGCCGCCGTTCGGCCGCGCTGACGGCACCGCCGCCGCCCATGGAGTGGCCGATCACTCCCAGGCGGTCGGGATCGACGCGGTCGCGCACCGGGCTCTTGTGGGTGAGGTAGTCCAGTGCGGCGAGGAGCTGGGTCCCGCGAGCGGTGTCCCAGTCCGTGGGACTGTTGGTGTCGATGCCGATGACGACGAACCCGAAGGACGCGAGCCAGTGCCCCATCCAGGCGCCTTCGGCGTCGAACCGGGCGGTGTAGCCCGGCACGATCGCCACCGCGCCCCAGGTGCCCAGGCTGCCGTCCGTCGGGTAGTAGATCCGCCCTCCGCCGAAGCCGTTCCCGGGCCGCACTCTGGTCTGAGCCGTGGCGAAGGTGCCCCGCTGGGCGGCGACACTGCTCACCGTGGGATCCGGGCCCCGCTGGTACGGGTTGTCCTGAGCCGAAGCCGGGGGCGTCGACACCGGCGCGGCGGTCAGGCCGATCACGACCGCGACGACGACCGCCCTCATACGTGCGACAAGGGGGAGCATTCCTCTGTTTCCTCCGCATTCTCCCGCATTCCCCGGCATTCCATGCATTCTCATGCATTCTCACCCATGCTTGTCGTAGGTCAGGCAGGCTGTGGCGGGCCCGCTCCGTGCCGGCGTGCCACCTGCCCGAGACGCGCGGCGAGGGGTCGCGTAGGGGGAGCTGTTGCTTTGGTTGGGGCGTGCGTACACTCCACTGCGAAGTGTGATCATCGCGGTCGGAGGACGCGGCATGGATGCACCTGGGACTCCTCGGCGTGAAGTGGTCACGGGGGTCCCGCGCGGCGGCCGTGTGGGCCGGGCAGGGCCTACGGGACCCGGCCCCGTTGTGGACCCGCTCGCCCTGCGCCTCCTGATGCGACGTCAACTCCGCCTCGGCCTCACGGCCTTCGGCGTGCTCGTCGCCCTGCTCGGGCTGCTGCCCCTCGCCTTCACGGCCCTGCCCGACCCGGTGGACTCGCCCGGCGGCGCGCTGATCGTGTGGGCCGTCCTCGGTGTCGCCGCCTACCCCGCCCTCGTCGTCATCGGCCGGTGGTACGTCGTACGCGCCGAACGCAACGAACGGGACGCCGCGGACCGTTTTGAAGGGGCCTGACGGTGACCGGTGTCCGGCTCGACCGGTGCGGGCGCGCGTCCGGGGCGGCCGGGTGAACCAGGCGTACGGCGTCGTGGCCGTGTCGGTGGCGGTCGTCGCGACCCTGGTGATCGGCTCGACGGGACTGCGCATCTCCCGCACCACCTCCGACTTCTACGTCGCCTCCCGTACCGTCCCGCCGTACCTCAACGCCATGGCCATCAGCGGCGAGTACCTCTCCGCGGCCTCGTTCCTCGGCGTCGCGGGGCTCGTCGCCGCCCAGGGCGTCGAGATGCTCTGGTTCCCCGTCGGCTACGCCGCCGGTCATCTCGTCCTGCTGCTGTTCGTCGCCGCCCCGCTGCGCCGCTCCGGGGCCTACACGCTGCCCGACTTCGCCGACTCACGGCTGGAGTCCCGGGCCGCCCGGCGCGTGGCCGGAGCGCTCGTCGTCGGTGTCGGCTGGCTGTATCTGCTGCCCCAGCTCCAGGGCGCCGGCCTGACCCTCGGACTGGTCACCGGCGCACCGCACTGGTTCGGCGGGGTCCTCGTCGCCGTCGTCGTCACCCTGGCCGTGGCCGCCGGCGGCATGCGCGGCATCACCTTCGTCCAGGCCTTCCAGTACTGCCTGAAACTGACCGCGCTCCTGGTGCCCGCCGTCTTCCTGGTCCTCGCCTGGCACGGCGATCCGCGGCCCGCGGGCGCCCTCGACGAACCGCCCACCTTCCGCCGGCACACCCAGGTCACCGTCGAGACCACCGTCCGGATCCGGATCGCGGCGCCGCTGCCGGCCGTCGTGACCGGTGCCGTGGACGGACAGGGGTACGACGACGGCCGCCTGGTGCTGGACGCCGGCGTGCACGAGGTACGGGGCGGGACGACGCTCCGGTTCGCGCCCGGCACGCCCGTGCCCGAGCGGGAGAGCGCGGACGGCCGGCGGGACGGCGCCTCCAGCTGGGCGGCGCCGCTGTCGGGCGGCCGGGACGATCATCCGCTGTACACGACGTACGGGCTGATCTTCGCCACCTTCCTCGGCACCATGGGGCTGCCCCACGTCCTCGTCCGCTTCTACACCAACCCCGACGGCCGCGCCGCCCGCCGCACCACCGTGATCGTGCTCGCCCTGGTCGGCGGCTTCTACCTGCTGCCGCCCCTGTACGGCCTGCTCGGCCGGATCTACGCCCCCGACCTGCTGCTCACCGGCACCACGGACGCCGCCGTGCTCGTCCTGCCCGAACGTCTCGTCGGCGGCCTCGGCGGCGACCTGCTCGGCGCCCTCGTCGCCGCCGGCGCCTGCGCCGCCTTCCTGTCCACCGCCTCCGGGCTCACCCTGTCCGTCGCGGGCGTGCTCAGCCAGGACGTGCTGCCCTCGCTCGGCGTCCACCGCTTCCGGCCGGCGACACTCCTCGCGGTCGCCGTACCCGTCACGGTCAGCGTGGCCGCCGGCAAACTCCCCGTCGCCAACGCCGTGGGACTCGCCTTCGCGGTGGCCGCCTCCTCCTTCTGCCCGCTGCTGCTCCTCGGCATCTGGTGGCGCGGCCTCACCCCGCCCGGCGCGATCGCGGGACTGCTCACCGGCGGCGGCAGCGCCCTCACCGCGGTCACCCTGACCATCGCCGGGCCTCTGACCGGCCCCCTGTCCGACGGCTGGGCGCACACCCTGCTCGCCTGGCCGGCCGTGTGGTCCGTACCGCTCGGCTTCCTGACCATGATCCTGGTCTCGCTCGCCACCCGGGACCGGATCCCGGCCGGCACCGAGGCCGTCATGGCCCGCCTCCACCTGCCCGAACGCGTCGCCGGCCACGACGCGCCCGCCACCCGCCGAGGAGTGACCGCCCCATGACGATCCGCCGCCGGCCCGCCGACACCGGGGCCCCCGCGTGAACGGGCTCGTCCTCCTCGCCGCCGGAGCCCCCGTGCTGTTCGCCGCCGGCCTCGGCGCCGGCCGTCTCCTGGCCCGCGGGACCGACCCGGACGGCACGGACCACGGCACCCCCGTGGAACGCGCCACCTTCCACACCCTGCACACCGCGTCCATGGCCGCGCCCCCGCTGCGCGCCGGACTCACCGGGGACGCGGCCCGCAAAGCGGTACGACGGCTCCGGCCGCTGTTCGCCACGGCCGCGCTCGGCCTCACCGCCGAGGACCGGCTGCTGGCCTGGGACGGACCGGGCCGGCACCACGCGGACACCGCCCTGGACCGGGTCCGCCAGGTGCTGGACACCGGCCGCGCCCAGACCTTCACCGTCGGCTGCCCGGACCCGGACTGCCCGGTACGCCGGGGCGCCGTCGCCCCCCTCACCGTCGACGGACGGGTGCTCGGCGCGCTCGTCGTGCTGGGCGCCGGGGGATCGCAGTCCGTGGGCCGGGCCACCGAGGAGGTGGCGCGCTGGGTCTCCGTACAGCTCGAACTCGCCGAACTCGACCGGACCCGCACGGGCCTGATCGAGGCGGAGATCCGGGCGCTGCGCGCGCAGATCTCACCGCACTTCGTCTACAACTCGCTGGCGGCGATCGCCTCGTTCGTGCGGACCGACCCCGAGCGGGCCCGGGAACTCCTGCTGGAGTTCGCCGACTTCACCCGCTACTCCTTCCGCCGGCACGGTGAGTTCACCACGCTGGCCGAGGAGCTGCGCTCCATCGAGCAGTTCCTCGAGCTGGTCCGCGCCCGGTTCGGACAGCGGCTGCGGGTCACCCTGCAGATCGCCCCCGAGGTGCTGCCCGTGGCGGTGCCGTTCCTGTGCCTCCAGCCCCTGGTGGAGAACGCGGTCAAGCACGGGCTGGAGGAGAGCGGTGAGTGCAGCCGCATCGCCATCACCGCACAGGACGAGGGGGCGACGGCCCGGATCGTCATCGAGGACAACGGGGTCGGCATGGAACCGGACCGGCTGCGCCGCATCCTGCGCGGCGAGGGCAGTCCCTCGGCCGGCATCGGGCTGCGCAACGTGGACGAACGGCTGCGCCAGGTCTACGGCGACGAGCACGGACTGGTCATCGAGACCGGTGTCGGCGCCGGAATGAAGATCACGATGCGCGTCCCCAAGTACCGCGGGGCAGCGCCACGGTCCTCACGTCACCGGGCCGCTCACGGATGACCGGCGGACCCGCCCGACGGGAGGCCGGCCCCGCCGTCCGGGGCCTGCTTCCGCTGCCGCCGCGCCGCCATCACCGCGTAGACGATGATGCCGGCGAACAGGAACAGCACGCCCTGGTACACCGCCGCGTAACCCGCGCCCGCCATCAGCCAGACGGAGAAGGCGGCGGCCACCGCGGTGACCACCGAGTCCCGGACCAGCCGTGCCCGGTCCACCGTCCCGCCGCGGCCGGAGACCAGGTGGAAGATCTGCGCGGCGGCGGCCAGCAGGTACGGGACCGTCGCGGTGAACGTGGTCACCAGGACGAGGACCTCGAAGACCCTGCCCGAGCCGGAGGCGTAGTTGTAGACGGTGAGCAGCGAGGCGAGCACGACCGTCACGCCGACACCGACCGTGGGCACACCCCGCCGGCGGCGCGTGAACGCGCTCGGGAACAGGCCGTCGCGGGCCGCCGCGTACGGCGTCTGGGCGCTCAGCAGGGTCCAGCCGTTGAGGCAGCCGGTCATCGACACCAGGGCGGCGAGCGCCACCGCCGTACCGCCCCAGCTGCCCCCGAACATCGTGTTCACGGCGTCCGAGAACGGCGCGGTGGAGGTCACCAGACGGTCGTGCGCGACCGTGCCGAACACGGACAGCGTGCCCAGCAGGTAGACGAGCGCGGCGCCCGCGGTGCCGATCACGGTGGCGCGCCCCACGTTGCGGCGGGCGTTCCTGACCTCGCCCGCGCTGACGGCGGCGGACTCCACCCCGAGGTACGAGAAGAGGAGCAGGGCGGCGGAGGCGGACACCGCGCCGACCGCGCCCTGGCCGCTGGTGTTGAACGGCCCCAGCCGGTCCGGGTCGAAGAAGAACAGCCCGCCGACCGCGACGAGCAGCAGCGGCACGAACTTCAGCACCGTCGACACCAGCTGGACGGCGCCGACGTACCGGGTGCCCGCGAAGTTGGCGAGCGCGGGCAGCCACTGCAGGGCCAGCGCGGCCAGGCAGGCGGTCCAGCGGTGCCCGTTCACCGGGATCAGCACGTCGAGGTAGCCGACGGCGGCCACGGCGAGCGCGGCGTTCGACACCCACGTGGTGATCCAGTACGACCAGGCGGCGAGGAAACCCGCGAAGTCGCCGAACGCCTCGCGGGCGTAGACGTAGGGCCCGCCGGTGCGCGGGTCGCGCGCCGCGAGCCGGCCGAAGACCAGCGCGAGCGCGATGGCACCGACGGTCAGCACGCCGAAGGCGACCAGGCTGACCGTGCCGTACGGGGCGATGGAGGCGGGGAGCAGGAAGATGCCGCCGCCGATGATGTTGCCCATGACCAGCGCGGTGGCGACGGGCAGGCCGAACCGGCGGGCATGCCTGCCGGTGTCGCCGTGCGGGTCCTCGGCGGGGAGCCCGGGGGACGCGGCGGGGACCCCCGCGGGGGCCGGAGCCGACTGCGGGACGGTTCCGGTGCTGTGCATCGGTGGTGCGCCTCTCATGGAACTGACGTTCCCGGGATCGCCGGGACGGGCCCATGGTCGGGGATGCACCGATGTGGCTCAAAATCGCCGTTTGTTGTTCTGTCCGGGCCGCCTGATCACGGAAAAAGCGTCGTGACGCGGCCCCCGCGCCGCCAGATGTCCGGCGTCTCCCGCGGAGCGATCCGGAGGCCGGTTGCGCTCAGTCCGGTGCCGCCCAGAGGCTCCGTACATGCCCCAGGTGCCGGGTCATGATCGCGTGCACGGCCTTCTCGTCGCGCTCCAGCAGCGCGTCCAGCAGCTCCAGGTGCTCCTCGGCGGAGGCGAGCAGCCGGCCCGCCTCCACCAGCGCGGTCAGCCCGTAGAGGCGGGAGCGTTTGCGCAGGTCGGCGACGACCTCGACCAGGTGGGCGTTGCCGGCCAGGGCGAGCAGCCCCAGGTGGAAGCGGGTGTCGGCCTCGACGTAGCCGATCAGGTCGCCCGCCGCCGCGGCGGCGACGATCTCCCGGGCCGCCGGGCGCAGCGCCTCCAGGGAGACACGGTCGGCGGTGCGGGCCAGCTCCACCACGGTGGGGATCTCGATCAGCGCCCGGACGTGCGTGTACTCGTCCAGCTGCCGGTCGGAGACGACGGTGACCCGGAAACCCTTGTTGGGCACGGTGTCGACCAGCCCCTCCTTGGCCAGGTCGAGCATCGCCTCCCGTACCGGTGTCGCCGAGACGCCGAACCGGGTGGCCAGCGAGGGCGCCGAGTACACCTCGCCCGGCCGCAGCTCGCCCGCGATCAGAGCGGCGCGCAGCGCGTCCGCGACCCGCTCGCGGTAGCTGCTCCGCCGGCCGCCCAGCCGGGGGAGGGCGGGCAGCTCCGCGTTCCGCGCGCCCTGAGCCGTGTTCTGTGCCATGTCACGCATCACCGGGTGAGTCTAGAGGACCCCCTAGAGCACGAAGCCCTCAGGGAACGGGTCGGTCGGGTCCAGCAGGTACTGAGCGGTGCCCGTGATCCACGCGCGCCCGGTGAAGCTGGGCAGCACGGCCGGCACCCCGGCGACCTCCGTCGCCTCCAGCAGCCGGCCGGTGAACCGGGTGCCGATGAACGACTCGTTCACGAACTCGGTGTGCAGCGGCAGTTCACCGCGCGCGTGCAGCTGTGCCATCCGCGCACTGGTGCCGGTGCCGCACGGGGAGCGGTCGAACCAGCCGGGGTGGATGACCATGGCGTGCCGGGAGTGCCGGGCCGTGGCACCGGGCGCGTACAGGTGGACGTGGTGGCAGCCGTGGATGGAAGGGTCCTCCGGATGCACCGGCTCCGCCTGCTCGTTGATCGCCTCCATCAGGGACAGCCCGGCCGCCAGGATGTCGTCCTTGCGGGCCCGGTCGAAGGGCAGCCCGAAGGTGTCGAGCGGCAGGATCGCGTAGAAGTTGCCGCCGTAGGCCAGGTCGTAGGTGACGGTACGGCCGTCGGGCAGGGTGACCTCGCGGTCCAGGCCGGCCGCGAACGAGGGGACGTTGCGCAGCGTCACGCCGCGTGCGGCCCCGTCCTCCACCGCGACCTCGGCGACCACGAGCCCCGCCGGGGTGTCGAGCCGGATGACGGTGACCGGCTCGGTGACCTCCACCATGCCGGTCTCGACCAGCACGGTGGCCACCCCGATCGTGCCGTGCCCGCACATCGGCAGATAACCGGAGACCTCGATGTAGACCACGCCCCAGTCGCAGTCGGGGCGGGTGGGCGGCTGCAGGATCGCGCCGCTCATGGCGGAGTGGCCGCGCGGCTCGTTCATCAGCAACCGCTTGACGGCGTCGCGGTGTTCACGGAACCACAGCCGCCGTTCGTTCATGGTCGCGCCCGGGATGGTGCCGATCCCGCCGGTGATCACCCGGGTCGGCATGCCCTCGGTGTGCGAGTCGACGGCGTGCAGGACGAGTGTGCTGCGCATGTCCGGCTCCCTTACGCGAGGCCCGCGGCGACGGCCTTCTCGGTGGCCGCGCGGACCGCGGCCTCCTGCTCGGGCAGCAGCGGCACCCGCGGCGGGCGCACCGGGCCGCCGTACCGCCCGACGACGTCCATGGACAGCTTGATCGCCTGCACGAACTCCACCTTCGAGTCCCAGCGCAGCAGCGGGTGCAGCTGCCGGTACAGGGGGAGCGCGGTGGTGAGGTCACCGGCCAGCGCGGCGCGGTACAGCTCCGCCGAGGCCCGCGGGAGCGCGTTCGGGTAGCCGGCCACCCAGCCCTTGGCGCCGGCCACCGCCAGCTCCAGCAGCACGTCGTCGGCGCCGATCAACAGGTCCAGTTCCGGGGCCAGTTCGGCGATGCGGTAGGCGCGGCGGACGTCACCGGAGAACTCCTTGACGGCCTGCACGAGTCCCTCGCCGTGCAGCCGGGCGAGGAGTTCGGGCACCAGGTCGACCTTGGTGTCGATCGGGTTGTTGTACGCCACCACGGGCAGGCCCGCCTTCGCGACCTCCGCGTAGTGCGCGAGCACCGACCGTTCGTCGGCGCGGTAGGCGTTGGGCGGCAGCAGCATCACCGCCCCGCAGCCGGCCTCGCCCGCCTGCTCGGCCCAGCGGCGGGCCTCGACCGCGCCGTAGGCGGCGACCCCCGGCATCACCCGCTCGCCGCCGACCGCGGCCACGGCCGTCTCCACCACCCGGGCCCGCTCCTGCGGGGTGAGCACCTGGTACTCGCCGAGCGAACCGTTGGGTACGACGCCGTCGCAGCCGTTCGCCACGAGCCAGGCGCAGTGCTCGGCGTAGCGGTCGTGGTCGACCGAGAGGTCGGCGCGCAGGGGGAGGGCGGTGGCGACGAGGATGCCGCGCCAGGGACGGTGCTGTGCCTCGGACATGGGTGATCCCTCATTCGTAGCGTGTGACATATTACTCGGCTGTCGGCTGTCGGCTGTCGGCTGTCGGCTGTCGGCTGTCGGCTGTCAGCTGCTGGGTGCCGGGTGCCGGTCTGGGCCGTCGGGGTGCGGGGCTGTGTCGTCGGGTGTGCGGGGCCGGGCTGTCAGGGTGCGGGGCTGTGTCGTCGGGCGTGCCGGGCTCACTCCTTCTCCGGCAGGGCGGCCAGGACGCCCAGCGGTACCGGCCGGGCGAACGGCCGGCGTCCGGCGGTGAGCGGGCAGCCGGCCAGCCCCGCCACCGCTGGTCCGCACATCCGGCCCTGGCACCAGCCCATCCCGGCCCGGGTGAGCAGCTTCACCGTGCGCAGGTCCCCGGCACCGAGCGCGCCGGCGGACTCCCGCACCTGTCCGGCGGTGACCTCCTCGCAGCGGCACACCACCGTGTCGTCCGGGACCCGGTCCGCCCAGCCGGCCGGCGGGGCGTACACGTCGTCCAGGGCCGTGACGAACTTCCGCAACCGGGTCCTGGCCCGGTCGGCGGCGGCCCAGCGGCGCGGGTCGGGGACGGTGCCGTGCAGCCGGGCGGCGGCCGAGCTCCCGGCGATGTGCCCCTCGGCGAGCGCCAGCGCCGCGCCGCCGACGCCGGTGGCCTCCCCGGCGGCCCAGACACCGGGCACGTCGGTGCGCTGCTCGGCGTCGACCCGTACGGCGGTGCCGGACAGGGTGCAGCCGAGGGTCTCGGCGAGGTCGGTGTGCGGCAGCATGCCGTGGCCGACGGCGAGGGTGTCGCAGGGGATGCGCCGGGCGCTGCCGGGCCGGAGCCGGCCGTCCCGGTCGAGCGCGGCCACCGTCACCGCCTCCAGCCGGCCGGTGCCGTGCGCCGCGACGACGGTGTGCCGGGTCAGGGTGCGCACGCCGTGCCGGAGCAGCCGGGCCGCGTACCCGGCGCCCTCGGCGAGTTTGCCGGGCTGCGCGGCCAGGGCGGGCGCCCGGCGCGGCAGCGCGGCCGGATCGGCGGACTCGACCAGCGCGGCGACCCGGGCGCCGGCCGCGGCGAGCCCGGTGGCCACCGGCAGCAGCAGCGGCCCGGTCCCGGCCACCACCACCCTCCGGCCGGGCAGCACCAGGCCGCCCTTGAGCATGGCCTGCGCGCCGCCCGCCGTGACGACCCCGGGCAACGTCCAGCCGGGGAAGGGCAGCACCCGCTCGTACCCGCCGGTGGCGAGCAGCACGGCGTCGGCCCGGACGGTGACGCCCTCCTGCTGTGCCGGGCCGCGCAGGGCGTGCACGGCGACCGTCCCGGAGCCCTGCTCCCTTTCCACGCACCAGACATGATGATCGGTCAGATGGATGATCCGGCCGGCCGCCCGGTGCCGGGCCAGCGCGTCCCGCAGCCGCTCCCAGGTGCGCCACTGGTGGTGCAGGGCCTGCGGCCGGCGTGCGCCGAGGGCGGGGGCGGGCTGCCGGTAGAACTGCCCGCCGGCCTGCTCGGCCGCGTCGACCAGGGTCACGCGGACCCCTCGTGCCGCTGCCGCCAGTGCCCCGGCGAGACCCGCGGGGCCCGCGCCGACGACGGTGAGTCGCGGTGGTTCAGTCATCGACGGGGCCCGTCCCCTCCTGTGTGCGGATCACGTCTCCCGGGCGCACCGGCACCAGGCAGGCCCGTTGGTTCGGGCGGCCGTTGACGGTCACCAGACAGTCGAAGCACACCCCGATCCCGCAGAACACACCGCGCGGCTCGCCGGTGCCGCGTGTCCTGCGCCAGGCCGTCACGCCCGCCGCCCACAGCGCCGCCGCGACCGTCTGGCCCGGCAGCGCGGGCAGGGGCCGGCCGTCGAAGGTGACGGTGCGGGCCTCGCCCGGGCGGGCGCGGGTCAGCTTCAGCGGATTCACCGTACGTCGCCTCCCTCGGTGTCGAACCGCTCCGGACGGAACGGCCTGAGATCCAGCTCGGGTGTCTTCCCGGTGAGCGCCTGGGCGATCAACTGCCCGGTGCCGGGGGCGAGTCCGATGCCGGCGCCCTCGTGCCCGCAGGCGTGGAACAGGCCCGGCGCCCGCGGGTCGGGGCCGATCGCCGGCAGGTGGTCGGGCAGGTACGGCCGGAAGCCCGCGTACGTCCGCAGCGCGCGGACCCGCTCCAGGAAGGGGAACAGCCCGACCGCCCCGGCCGCGAGCGCCCGCACCGCGTCCAGCGACAGCGAGCGGTCGAAGCCCACCCGCTCCCGCGTGGCGCCGATCAGCACCGGACCGGCGGCCGTGCCCTCCACCACCGGCGAACTGCGCAGGCCGGCCGAGTCGCTGGCCACGTCGGCCACGTAGTCCGCGGCGTACACCTTGTGCCGGACCATCCGCGGCAGCGGCTCGGTGACCAGCACGAAGCCGCGCCGCGGCAGGACCGGCAACCGGACGCCGGCGAGCGCGGCGAGGTCGCCGCCCCAGGTGCCGGCCGCGTTCACCACCGCGGGTGCGTGTATCTCGCCGCGGTCGGTACGGACGCCGTACACCGTGCCGCCCGCCGTCCGCAGCACCCCGGTCACGGCCTGCCCGGTGTGCAGGGCGGCACCGGAGGCGCGGGCCAGGTGGGCGGCGGCCAGGGCGGGCATGACCTGCGCGTCCTGCGGATAGTGCACGCCGCCCGCCATGCCCGGCGCCAAGTGCGGTTCCAGCTCGGCGAGTCGGCCGCCGTCGACGGGTACGGCGGTGACGCCGGCGTCGCGCTGGCCCGCCGCGAAGTCCCGCAGGGCGTCCAGGGCCCGGGGAGTGGAGGCGACCACGAGGCCGCCCTTGGGCTCGTACTCGATCGCGGCGCCGTGCTCCCGTGCCAGCCCGGCCCACAACCGGGACGACAGCAGGGCGAGTTCGAGTTCCGGGCCCGGCTCCTTGTCGGAGACGAGCAGGTTGCCCTCGCCGGCGCCGGTGGTGCCGCCCGACACCGGGCCCCGGTCCACGAGGCGCACGTCGAGTCCGGCGCGCACGGCGTACCAGGCGCAGGCGGCGCCCACCATTCCGGCCCCGACTACCACGACATCGCAGGTCAGTCGCTTCGTCACGCCAGTACTATGTCACATGTTCCTCTGTCTGAGGAGTCCCCCGTGCCGACCTCGACTCCCGGTCGCGCCCCCCCTTTCCCGGTCGGCCCCGAGCCCCGGCCGGCCCGTGTCCCGACCGAGCCCGAGTCCCGGGCGTGGACGCCCCCTTGACGTCGTACCAGCCCGGATCGACACTCCAGGGAGGGAATCCTAGTGAACAGGTAGGGAATCATGGCGCGTCTCGCGACGGGCACCGGCCGTACGGGCCGGACGCCGTCGCGCGCCCTCCTGTTGACCTCCCGCCGTCACGTCGACCTGCAGCGCGTCTGCAGCGCGATCAGCCGCCACCGCTGACCCGGGCACCCTCACCGCCACCCACCGGCCCCGTCCGCGCCGGTGCGCCCGTCCGCACACCCGCCATCCGGGGAGACGCATGTCCATCACTCCGCTCACCGCCGTCCCGACCGCCGCACCTCGCCCCGCCCCCGCCTTCCGGGGCCGGATCGGGCAGGACGCGCGCAGCGGCCACTACGCCGTGCCGCACCGCTACCGGCTCCATCTGTCCACCGCCTGTCCCGACGGGCTGCGCCTCGCCGTCGGCCACAGCCTGCTCGGCCTGGACGACGGCTGTCCGGTCACCCTCCTGCCCGCCGTCCCGGACCGTCCCGACGGCGGCCACTCGGCCCTGCGCCCCCTGTACGAGGCCGGCGCCCACCACCACACCGGACCGGCGCTCGGGCCCGTGCTCGGCGACGACTGGTCCGGACGCATCGTCAGCACCCACACGCCCGACATCCTGCGCGACCTGGACCGGTTCCGTCCGGGCGGCGGCGCCCGCCTGTACCCCTCCGGGCTGGAGTCCGTGATCGAGGCCGTCGAGCGGATGTGCGCCGAGGGCATCGAGGAGGCCGCGCAGCGCGCGGGACGGGCCGGTGCCGACCCGGCGGAGCGGGCCGCCGCCCTCGACGTGCTGCTCGACACCCTGGGCCGGCTGGAGCGAGGGCTGGGCGGGGAGTCGTACCTCGCCGACGACCGGCCCACCGCCGCCGACATCGAGCTGTGGGTGACCCTCGTCCGGCTCGACACCGTCCACCGCTGCCACCTCGACGCCTCCGCCGTGCACCGCATCGCCGGCCACCGCGCCCTGTGGGCGTACGCCCGCCGGCTGGCCGCGCACCCCGCGTTCGGCCGCCACCTCGACCTCGACGGCATCGCCCGCCGCCACCACGGCCGCTGCCAGGGCCTGGAAGCCGCCGGAGCCGCTGTCCAGATCCTGGACTGGGCGGCCCACGCCGCGGAAACCCACGACGCTTCCCGCAGGTGGGAGCGGGCCCCCGATGTCCCGGGGGCGGACGGCCGTTGACAATCGAACGGCCAACTGCCTTACTTACGGCTCAAGAACGGTCATGAGCGTCAGCGCCAAGCCCTGGCTCGCTGACCGGCAACCCTCGCACCGCGGTGGGGTGCCCCAGGTGACGACCGGACCGGATGACTCTTTTTCGGTAAGCGCGAGGCCCTCCGGGGCCCGGAACAGTGACAGGTGACGCCATGTACGCAGTTCCCAGGACGGCCGTGAGCCGCCCCCAGGGCTGCGTACCGTCGTACGCCGGTCTCCTCGTCGCCGACCGCGTCGTCGACCTGCTCCGTGTGAACAGCGCACTGTGTACCGCACCGGGCTCTGCCCGCTGTCAGGGCTGACGTCTCCTCCCAGCCCCCGCGTTCCCGCCGCACACCGTCCCCGTGGTGTGCCGCCGTCCGCCCAGCCCCCGGTCCCGTGCCTGTCCGTGCGCCGCCCCGTGCCGTAGTGCCGTCGCGGCCCACGCCCGCCCGTGCGCGGCACCCGGGGGTGTCCGACTCCGCCGGAGCCTGCCATGAGTGAACCGCCGGGCGCCGCCGTCTCGCTGGCCGAGGCGCCGCCCACGCCGACCGACACTCCGTCAAAAGCTTTTGTTGCCCAGCGCGTTCAGCCGCTGCGTCGGCCCGGCCGGTGGATCGTCACCGCCGTCGTCCTCGTGCTGGTCGCGCAGGTCCTGCACGGACTGGTCACCAACCCCTTCTACCAGTGGGACCGCTTCCGCTACTGGTTCCTGCGCCCCGCCGTCCTCGACGGCCTCCTCGTCACCCTGGAAGTCGCCGCGCTCAGCGCCGTCCTGGGACTCCTCGGCGGGGTCCTGCTGGCCCTCGGCCGGCTCTCCGGCAGCCCGGTGCTGCGCGCGGTCAGCTGGACGTACACCTGGCTGTTCCGCTCCGTACCGCTGATCGTGGTGCTGATCTTCCTCTACAACTTCAGTGCCCTGTACAAGACGTTGAGTCTCGGCGTGCCCTTCGGCCCCGCCTTCCTCACCTTCGACGAGTCGAAGCCGGCCACCGACATGACGATCGCCGTCATCGGTCTCAGCCTCAACGAGGCGGCGTACGCCGCCGAGGTGGTGCGCGGCGGCATCCTCTCCGTCGACCAGGGACAGCACGAGGCGGCCGCCGCGCTCGGCCTGCCCAAGGGCTACCAGTTCCGCCGGATCGTCTTCCCGCAGGCCCTGAGATCCATCACCCCGAACTACGTCAACCAGCTGATCGGACTCGTCAAGAGCACGTCCCTGGTCTTCTACGTCTCCCTGCTCGACATCTTCGGCACCGTCCAGTCGATGAGCAGCACCTATCCCGGTGACGTCGTGCCGCTGCTGATGGTCGCCACCGTCTGGTACCTGATCCTCACCAGCGCCGTGTCCGTCGTCCAGTTCCAGGTCGAGCGGTACCACGCCCGGGGCGCCACCCGCACCCCGCCGCCGACACCCCTGCGGAAGGCGCGGGCCGGCCTGGCCTTCCTGCGCGACCGGCTGCGCCGGGAGGCCGCCGTATGAGCACCGCGCAGACCCTCCCGACGACCGCCCCCGCCGCGCTCGAGGTGCACGGCGTCCACAAGTGGTACGGCACCCACCGCGTCCTCGACGGCATCGACCTGACCGTCCGCCCCGGCGAGGTCACGGTGATCCTGGGGCCCTCCGGCTCCGGCAAGTCGACGCTGCTCAGAGTGATCAACCACCTGGAGAAGCCCGAGACCGGTCACGTCAGCGTCGGCGGCGAGCTGATCGGGGTGAAGCGGCACGGGGACCGGCTGAAGGAACTCAGCGAGCGCGCCCTCCTCGCCCAGCGCGGCCGGATCGGCTTCGTCTTCCAGAACTTCAACCTCTTCCCGCACCTGACCGTCCTCGACAACGTCGCCGCCGCCCCCGTCGCCACGCGCCGGCTGACCAAGGCCGCGGCGGTGGAACTGGCCCGCGAACTCCTCGACCGCGTGGGCCTCGGCGACAAGGCCGGCGCCCGTCCCCGGCAGTTGTCCGGCGGCCAGCAGCAGCGCGTCGCCATCGCCCGGGCCCTCGCCCTGCGGCCCGGGATCATCCTCTTCGACGAGCCGACCTCGGCACTCGACCCCGAACTCGTCGGCGAGGTCCTGGCCGTCATCAAGGACCTGGCGACCAGCGGCACCACCCTCGTCATCGTCACCCACGAGATCGGCTTCGCCCGCGAGGTCGCCGACCGGATCGTCTTCATCGACGGCGGCCGGATCGTGGAACAGGGCCCGCCCGCACAGGTGCTGGACCACCCGCGGCACCAGCGGACCCGGGACTTCCTCGGCAAGGTGCTCTGACCCGCACCGGCCCGGAACCCGAACGCGCCATCCCGACGACTCTGCGAACGACAAGGACAGCCATGCCCAGCCACCTCTCCCGACGCGGCCTCCTGCGCGGCCTCACCGCGGCCACCGCCGCCTTCTTTCTCGCCGGAGGGCTCACCGCCTGCGGTGGTGACAGCGAGGCCGCCGCCACGACCGACACCACGGGCACGGTGACCGTGGGGCGGCTGTCCAACGGAGCCGCCACCCAGACCGCGCTGAAGGTCTCCGAGGTGAAGTCCATCAGCGCCCACCTGCCCGCCTCCGTCCGCAGGAGAGGCAAGCTCGTCATCGGCGTCGGCGCCCTGCCCTCGGGATCCGCGCCGCTGACCTTCCTGGGCAGCGACCAGAAGACCCTCACCGGCTCCGAACCCGACCTCGGCCGCCTGGTCGCCGCGGTGCTCGGCCTCCGACCCGAGGTCCGCAACTCCACCTGGGAGAACCTCTTCGTCGGCGTCGACAGCGGGAAGGTCGACGTCGCCTTCTCCAACGTCACCGTCACCGAGGAGCGCAAGAAGAAGTACGACTTCGCCTCCTACCGCAAGGACGACCTGGCCTTCGAGGTGCTGAAGAAGAACCCGTGGAACTTCGACGGCCGGTACCAGGACCTCGCCGGCAAGACGGTCAGCGTGAGCTCCGGAACCAACCAGGAGAAGATCCTGCTGGAGTGGAAGGGCAGGCTCGCCAAGGAGGGAAAGAAGCTCACCGTCAAGTACTTCCCCGACCAGAACGCCATCGACCTGGCCCTCAGAAGCGGCAAGATCGACGCCTACTTCGGCCCCAACCCCACGATCTCCTACCGTGTCCGGCAGACCGCGAAGACCCCCGAGCCGACCCGCGACGCGGGCACCTTCTCCGGCGCCGGCGCCACGCTCCAGGGCCTGATCGCCGCCACCGCCAAGAAGGACAGCCACCTCGCCGAGCCGGTCGCCGAGGCCGTCAACTACCTGGTCGAGCACGGGCAGTACGGCAAGCTGCTGGCCGCCTACAACCTCTCCAACGAGTCCCTGGCGAAGTCGGAGGTCAACCCGCCCGGGCTGCCGCTGGACAACTCCTGATGCGCGGTCACGTGCCCGGCGCGGGCCCCTTCCTGCCCGAGGCCCCCGCTCTCGACAACGCCGTCCGGGCCGCCCTCGACGGCCCGCACGCCCACCTCGCGCAGCGGTTCGGGCGCGCGGCCCGCTTCCGGCCGGGGACCTACGCCTTCGCGGCTGTCGCCGACCCGGCCGACCCCGCGGCCCGGGACGACCTGCGCACGCTCGTCGGACCGGGAACCACCGTACGGGTCGAGCCGGTCGAGCGGGTCCCCGACGGGTGGGAGACGCTCGGGGACGGCGAGGGCGTCCAGCTCGTCGACACCGCGCCACGCTCCGAACCGGACCCGGAGGCGGTGCGCCTGGGGCCCGGGGACGTCCCCGAGGTCCTCGACCTGGTCGCCCGCACCCGGCCCGGGCCGTTCCTGCGACGGACCGTCGAGCGGGGCACCCACCTCGGCATCAGGCACCACGGCAGGCTCGTCGCCATGGTGGGAGAGAGACTGCGGCTGCCCGGCCGGACCGAGGCCAGCGCGGTGTGCACCGACCCCGCGTACCGCGGCCGGGGGCCGGCGGCCCGGCTGGTGCGCGCGGTCGCGGCGGGGATCCGGGAGCGCGGGACACCAAGTTCCTGGACGCCGCCGCCGACCACACGTCCGCCGTCCGGCTCTACGAGTCGATCGGGTTCACTCTGCGCCGCCGTTCCCCCGTCGTGCAGGTGCGCAGTCCGGGAACAACCGGCGCCGGCCGGGCGTTGAGTGTCACGACGGGATCCGATACGAGATGCGGAAGGCGGCCGTCGGCCCGGCCCGCCGTGTCCGGCGCAGGGAGGTGACGGCAGTGACCCGGGTGCCCCGGCAGACACGCCCGTCGCGCTCCGTGCCCCCGTACCGCTCCGTCCGCCTGCACTCCCGGCCGCACATAGACCTCCAGCGCGTGTCCGCCGCGCTCTGTCGCCCCTGACCTTCCCCCGGCCCTCCTCCCGGCCCGGGTCTTCTCCCGCCGCGCTCGCCCGTGGCCGACGCCGTCCGCCCCGGCCGCCGTCGGCACCGCGAGCCGGTGTTCTCGTACGGACATCAAGGAAGGCACCGACGTGTCCTCGACCTCCCCCGCACCCCTGCATCTGGCCGTCGCCCTGGACGGCACCGGCTGGCACCCGGCGTCCTGGCGCGAGCCGGACGCCCGCCCCCGGGACCTGTTCACCGCCGGCTACTGGACCGACCTGATCACCGAGGCCGAACGCGGTCTCCTCGACTTCGTCACCATCGAGGACGGCCTCGGCCCGCAGTCCTCCCTGCCCTTCGCGCCCGACGAGCGCACCGACCAGGTCCGCGGCCGGCTCGACGCGGTCCTCATCGCCTCCCGCGTCGCCCCGCTCACCCGCCGCATAGGCCTGGTGCCGACCGTCGTGACCACCCACACCGAGCCGTTCCACATCTCCAAGGCGATCGCCACCCTCGACCACGTCAGCGCCGGACGCGCGGGTCTGCGCGTGCGGACCACCCTCCGCCCCGACGAGGCCGCGCACTTCGGCCGGCGCACCGTCCCCCGGATCGACGGTTCCGACGGCCTCGACGGCCCGGACGCGCGGGAGGCGCTCACCGACCTGTTCGACGAGGCCGCCGACCACGTGGAAGTGGTCCGCCGGCTCTGGGACAGCTGGGAGGACGACGCCGAGATCCGGGACGCGGCGACCGGCCGCTTCATCGACCGGGACAAACTGCACTACATCGACTTCGAGGGCCGCTTCTTCAGCGTCAGGGGCCCTTCCATCACGCCCCGCCCCCCGCAGGGCCAGCCCCTGGTCACCGCCCTCGCCCACCGGACCGTCGCGTACCGGCTCGTCGCCCGCCAGGCCGACATCGGCTACGTCACCCCACGGGACGCCGACCATGCCCGGGCGATCGTCGCCGAGATCCGCGCCGAGCAGGAGGCGGCGGGCCGCGCGGGGGAGACCCTGCACGTCTTCGGCGACCTCGTCGTCCTCCTGGACGACAGCCGGGCCGGGGCGGAGGACCGCCGGGACCGCCTCGACACGCTCGCGGGCGAGCCGTACACCAGCGACGCCCGGATCTTCACCGGCACGGCCGCCCAACTCGCCGACCTGCTGGAGGAGCTGGCGTCCGGGGGGCTGAGCGGATTCCGGCTGCGGCCCGCGGCCGCCTGCCACGACCTGCCGCGGATCACCCGGGACCTGGTCCCCGAGCTGCGGCGCCGCCGCCGCTTCCGGGACGCCTACGAGGCCGGCACCCTGCGCGGCCTCCTCGGCCTCAGCCGCCCCGCCAACCGCTACGCAGCAGCCTGAGACGCCGGAGAGGACGACCGCACGCCATGAGCAAGCCGCTGAAGCAGATCCACCTGGCCGCCCACTTCCCCGGAGTCAACAACACCACCGTGTGGAGCGACCCGGCCGCCGGCAGCCACATCGAGTTCAGCTCCTTCGTCCACTTCGCGCGGACCGCCGAGCGCGCCAAGTTCGACTTCCTGTTCCTCGCCGAGGGGCTCAGGCTCCGCGAACAGGGCGGCGAGATCTACGACCTGGACGTCGTCGGCCGCCCCGACACCTTCACCGTGCTGGCCGCGCTGGCCGCCGTCACCGACCGGCTCGGCCTGACCGGCACCATCAACTCCACCTTCAACGAGCCGTACGAGGTGGCCCGCCAGTTCGCCAGCCTCGACCACCTCTCCGACGGCCGGTCCGCGTGGAACGTGGTCACCTCCTGGGACGCCTTCACCGGCGAGAACTTCCGGCGCGGCGGCTTCCTGCCGCAGGAGGAGCGCTACTCCCGCGCCAAGGAGTTCCTCGCCACCGCGCACGAGCTGTTCGACTCCTGGCGCGGCGACGAGATCCTCGCCGACCAGGCCACCGGCACCTTCCTCGGGGACGCCCGGGCCGGCGCCTTCGTGCACCAGGGGCAGCACTTCGACATCCACGGCCGGTTCAACGTCCCGCGCTCCCCGCAGGGCCGCCCGGTCGTCTTCCAGGCCGGCGACTCGGAGGAGGGCCGCGAGTTCGCCGCCGCCGGCGCCGACGCGATCTTCAGCCGGTACGCCACGCTGAAGGAGGGCCAGGCCTTCTACACGGACGTCAAGTCCCGCCTCGCCCGGTACGGCCGCCGCCCCGACCAGCTCCTGATCCTGCCCGCCGCGACCTTCGTCCTCGGCGACACCGACCAGGAGGCCGCCGAACTCGCCCGGGAGGTCCGCCGGCAGCAGGTCAGCGGCGCCACCGCCATCAAGCACCTGGAGTTCGTCTGGAACCGGGACCTGTCGGCGTACGACCCGGAGGGCCCGCTGCCCGACGTCGACCCGGTGGTGAGCGAGGAGCACATATCCCGGGGCCGCGCCCAGGTGCGGATGTACCGGGACCCGGTCGCCATCGCCCGCGAGTGGCGGCAGCTCGCCGAGGCCAACAAGTGGTCCATCCGCGACCTGGTCATCAACACCGGCAACCGGCAGACCTTCGTCGGCGCCCCGGCCACCGTCGCACGGACCGTGAACGACTTCGTGCAGGCCGACGCCTCCGACGGCTTCATCCTCGTCCCGCACATCACCCCCGGCGGACTCGACCCGTTCGCCGACAAGGTCGTCCCGCTGCTCCAGGAACAGGGCGTCTTCCGCACCGACTACGCGGGCACCACCCTGCGCGACCACCTGGGCCTCGCCCACCCCGACGCCGGCGCCGGTGCCGCGCCCGAGCGGGCCGCGTCCTGAAGTCCCCGCGCCCACGGAGCCGACGGCGTGGGCGTGGACGTCACCTCCCCCGTAGGTGACGTCCACGCCCGTTCCCCCGGCGCCGGACCGTGGCTCCCCGCCGTCCGTGTGCTGTCACCAGCACATGACCGCTGTCTCTCCCGACCCCCACGTGGAGTACAGGCGGACCCGGACGACGTAGCGGCGGCCCTTGACGAGCCGGACCCGGACGGCGGCGGTGTCCGGCCCGCCGCCGTCGTCGTGGCCCGCGAGGAAGCGCGGCTCCCCGTCGCGCTCCTCGAAGACCACGAGCACGGTGTCGGCGTCGCCGAAGGTGCCCACGGTGTACGCGCGGGTCTCCGGCGGCTCGACGGTGAAGTCGGCCTGCTCGCCCGGTCCGAGACCGAGCGGAGCGGATCGGAACGGCACCAGCGCGGCCGGCCCGGAGGGCGCGGCGGGCGGGTACCAGCGGAGCACGAACTCCTTGTCCGCCGGGGAGGGGGCGCCGGACGGCCGCAGCCCCCCGCGGTACTGCTCCGGCTCCAGCACCAGCCCCGGCCCGAACGGCAGCGTCATGACCGACTGCGGGTCCCACACCGAGCCCCCCGCCTCGCAGGCGTCCAGCGGGCGCAGCACGTTCGTGTACGTCGTCTCCCGGCTCCAGAAGTTCGGCGGGCCCGCCAGCTCGGCGTACACGGCCTCGTCGTCCCAGTGCAGCCCGGCGAACGGACTCTGGTGCTCGTGCGCCATCCCGAGCGCGTGCCCGATCTGGTGCAGGACGGTCCCGCGCTCCCCGGGCGCGGTCACGTCCCAGCCGAGGTTCGTGGTGCGCTCGCCCCGGCCGACGGACAGCGCGTCCCGGCCCACCGCCGACCAGGACCCGGCACCCGCCTGGAACCCGATCCGCAGCTCCGCCTCGTGACGGTCGCCGACCTCGGCGAAGGTGACGCCGATGCCGAGGTCCTGCCACTCGCGCAGGCACCCGCGGACCACGTCCCGCTGCTCCTCGCCGCCCGCCCACGGCACCCGGCGCAGTTCCCCGGTCCCGGGGACCGCGATGACCGAGGCGTCGGTGGGGGCGTCCAGGAAGCAGTAGTGCAGCACCGTGCCGTTGACCCACATCCGCCGCCCGGCGAGCAGCGCGCCCAGCCGCTCGGCGGTCAGCCCCGGTGCGAACGACGGGGCCGGCTGCCGCGGGAGCGAGCAGAGGCGTCGGGTCATGCGGCCAGCGTGCCGCCCGTCCCGCCCCGACCGCCTGAGTCGGGGGCTACTCAAGTCGCCCTGTATCAAACCTGAGCACGCGCGCTCTGTCTGGTGTGAGGACCTACGGACAGGACGCGAAGACCCTGGAGCTGCCGTGGCCGTTCACCGGCCGCGCGGACGAACTGGAGCTGGTGCGCGGTGCGCTGAGCGCCGGCCGGCCCGGCGTCGTGGTGACCGGACCGGCGGGCCGCGGCAAGACCCGGCTGATCACGGAGGCGGTCAGGGGCACGGACCACGCCCGGGTGACCGGCACGCCCGAGGCCCGGGACCTGCCCCTCGCCGCCTTCGCGCACCTGCTCCCCGACACCGTCTCGCTGCACCGCGCGGTCCGCGCGCTCTCCGGCGTACGGCTCCTCGTCGTGGACGACGCCCAGCTGCTGGACGAGACCTCCGCCGCCCTGGTCCACCAGCTGGCCGTGCGGGGCCGCACCCGTCTGATCGTGGCCGCGGCGGACGGTACGCCCGCGCCGGGCGCGGTGTCCCGGCTGTGGACCGGGGAGCTGCTGCCCCGGCTGGCCCTCGATCCGCTGCCCCGCGAGGACACCGCCCACCTCCTCGCCGGGGCCGGCCTGGAACCGCTCACCGCGGGCCGGCTGCACCAGGCCTGCCGGGGCGATCTGCGGCTGCTGCGCGACCTGGTGACCGCGCTCATCCGGTCCGGCCGGCTGACGCCCGTCCCCGGCACCGGGGAGCGGGCCTGGCGGGGCGCGCTGCCGGTCACCCCGGCCGTCCGCGAGCGGCTCGCCCCCGCCCTGGAGCGGACCGGGCCCGGGGAACGGGACGCCCTGGAACGCCTCGCCTTCGCCGAACCCCTGCCGCTGCCGGCGGACGAGCTGGACCTGGACGCCCTCGAACGCCTGGAGGCGGACGGCCTGGTCGACGTCGACGAGCAAGGGGGCGTCACCCTCGCCCACCCCCTGCACGGGACCGCGCTGCGCGCCACGGCCGGCCGGCTGCGAGCCCGGCGGCTGGCCCGCGCGCCCTTCGCCCACGGCCCGGCGCTCGCCGCCGAACTGCGCACCCTGGCGCGGCGGACGGAACAGCTCGACGTCCGGCCGGTGCCCACGCCGGCGGGGGACTGGCTGCTCACGGAGGGCGGCCCGGTGCCGGCCCGGTACGCCGAGGCCCGCGCCCGCTTCGCCCGCCTGCGCGGAGAGGCGCGGGAGGCGGCGGCCTGGGCGCGGGAGGGACTGCGGGAGGCGCCGGATGACACCGGCTGCCGGCGTGAACTGGAGCGGGCCGACGGGCAGCCCCGCGAAGGGGACGACCCGGACGACGTCCTCGCGCCCTACGCGGCCGTCCGCCTCGGCGAGCCCGGGCGGGCCGTGGGGCGGCTGCCGGCCGGGAGTGTGCTCGCGCGGCACGCGGACGCGCTCGCGCGCGGGGACGGGGACGCGCTGGACCGGGCCGCACAGGCGCTGGCGGAGCGCGGGTTCGCGCTGTACGCGGCGGAGGCGCACGCGCAGGCCGCGCGGGTGCACCGGGATCCGCGGGCCGCGCGGCTCTCGCGCACCCGGGCCGCCGCTCTGGCCCGCCGCTGCCAGGGCGCGCGTACGCCGGTGCTGGCCGGGCTGGTTCTCGGCGAACTCACCGCCCGGCAGCGGCAGATCGTGGAACTGGCGGCGGCGGGGCTGAGCAACCGGGAGATCGCCGAGAAGCTGACGCTGTCCGTGCGGACGGTCGGGAACCATCTCTACAGCGCCTACACCCGGCTGGGCACGGGGGACCGGGGGGCGCTGCCCTGGCTGGTGGACACGACCGAGAGGGAGACGGCGTAGAAGGCACCGCGCACGCCGCCCCGGGTCTCACGCCGCCCCGAACGCCGCGAACGCCCACCCCGTCGCCTGGTGCACCGCGTCGCCCGGCAGGGCCGCCCGGGCGTCGCGGAGGGACTCGGCCAGGGACAGGCCCGAGCCGAGGCCCTTGTGCAGGGCCAGCATCAGCGGGACCACCGCCGCGTCGTTGACCGGTGCGCTGCTCGCCACCACGCCGGCCGTGCCCAGCGGCAGCAACGCGGTGACCACGCCGAGCAGTTCGTCGGCGCCGACCGAGGCGAGACGGGCGGTGTCACAGCTGGAGAGGATGATCCGGTACGGGCTGCGGGCCAGGCGTTCGAAGTCGTGGACGATCAGCGGGCCGTCGGCCATCCGGAGCGCCGAGAACAGCGGGCTGTCGGCGCGGAACGTGCCGTGCGCCGCGAGGTGGGCCAGGCACGCGCCGTCGAGCTCCGCCAGCACCCGCGGCACCTGGGCGGCGTCGTCCTCCAGGACCGTCGCCGTGCCGTACCGGTCCGCCAGTTCGGGGACCTCCGCGCCGCCCGTCGCGAGGCCGGGGCCGCGCACCAGCACCGGCGGGCCGTCCGGCGGCGCCGGGGTCTCGCGGGCGCGAAGCCAGCTGCCCGCCGACGGCGACACGCTGAGCACGCGCTCCCGCAGCGCCGGCAGCAGCGCCCACGGCACCCGGTGCAGCGAACCCGGCGGCACGATCACCACCTCGCCCGAGCCGAGATGCGGCACCGCCCCCGCCAGCAGCAGTTCCTCCAGGCGCCGGCCCGCGGCCTCCACCAGCGGCAGCCGTGCCTCGGCCCCGGGGTGCGCGAGCCGCCGCAGTCCGGCCTGCACATGCTCGGCCTCGGCCACCGCCTCCGCCAGCGCACCGCCGGCGAACCGCCGTACCCGGCCCTGCCCGCACAGCAGGACGTGCACCCGGCCGTCCACCACGGCGAGTTCCACCAGCCGCCCGTCACCGAGCCGCTCCAGCAGCCGGCCCACGTCGAACCGGTCGCCCGCGTCGGCGGCCGCCCCGCCCATGTGGCGGGTGCGGGAGCGGATCTCCCGTTCCAGGCGCCGCCTCTCGCGCTCCAGCGCCGGCACCGGGCGGCCCTCCATCCGGGCGGCCTCCGCGCGGGCCGCGATCTCCCGGTAGGCGGTCAGCCCGCTCAGCAGCGCCGGATCCTCCGGCGGCCGGGCCGGCGGCGTGGACAGCACGGTCGCCCGCCACCGCTCGCTCCACTCCAGCAGCCGCCGCGCACTGCCCTGGGCGAGGGCCACCTCCTGCGCCAGCGCGGCCAGTTCGGCGCCCTGGGCGGTCGCGTGGGCGCGCAGCTCCGAGGCGCCCAGCGTCATCCGGTGGTCGTCCAGCACGTCCAGGCCGCGCCGGCACGCCTCCACCACACCGCGCCGGGAACCGGCCGCCCGCGCCCGCAGCGCCTGCGCCGCCCAGCCCGTCATCCGGGCGGGCGGCGGACCGCCGTGCCGGCTGCGCGCGGCCACCGCCAGGTGCCGCTCCGCGTCCGCCGTCCAGCCCAGCACCAGCGCGATCCGGCCCGCCAGCAGCGAGGCCTGCGGTGCGGCGGGCGAGCCGAACGAGGCCAGCCGCTCGGCGACCGCCGCCGCGTCCGCGACCATCCGCCCCGACCGGCGCCCGGCCGCCACCCGCGCCTCCAGCAGCACCAGCCGGGCGTGCGTCTCCCACCACGTCCGGCGCTGCGCCGTGAACAGCCGTACGGCCACGGCGGCGCGGGCCACGGCGGTGTGCGCGTCGCCCGCCGAGCGGGCCGCCCACGAGGCGGCGAGGAGCAGCTCGGCCTTGCGCGTGGACTGCCCGCCGATCCGGTCCAGCAGCGCGATCGCCGCGTCCGCCTCGACCAAGGCCTCCGGGGCGAGCCCCGCCGCCATCAGCACCTCGCAGCGCCGGATCGACAGGTTGTACGTCGGGGTGCCCAGCTTGGCGTAGCGCTCCTCGGCCTCGTCCAGCAGCCGCAGCGCCGCCGGGACGTCCCCGGACCGGAACGCGGCCAGCCCCCGGCTCTCCACCGCGTCCGCCTTGTCGTGCTCCTGGCCGGTGGTGTCCCACAGCCGCTCCGCCGCAGTGAAGTCCGCGACGGCCCGCTCCACCGCGCCCAGCGCCAGGTGCACGGTGGCCCGCAGGGTCAGCGCCCGCGCGGTCCAGATGTCGTCGGCGGCCTGCCGGAGGACGGGAAGGGCCCGCCGTACGTCCTCCAGGGCCTCCCGGTGGCGTCCCAGCACCCACCACACGTAGGCCCGCCGGTACAGCACCCGGGCCCGGGTGTGTCCGCCGCCGCGGGCGACACCCCGCTCGAAGGACGCGAGCCCCTGCCGTGTGCGCCCCGCGTGCACCAGTGCGACCCCCAGCGTCGCCAGGACATCGGCCTCCCGGTCGGCCGACTCGGCGCGCGCGGCCAGGTCCCGGGCCCGCCGCAGGTGCCGGAGCGCGATCCGCAGATCGCCGAAGTCCCGCTGCCAGATGCCCAGCACCTGGTGGGCCACGCTGGCGTGCAGCGGCGGTGGACCGGCTCCCAGGACCTGTTCGGCGCGCGCCCGGGCCTCGCCGGGGTCGGCGAACACCAAGGGCAGCAGTTCGAGAACCGACTCGCTTCCCGCTGTCACGTCTCGCATGGTAGTGGCCTGCTGTATCAGACGGTGGTCCGGCGACTCTCACTGTCGGACACCGTCTTGAGGGGGAGGACACCACATGGCACCACAGCGATTCCACGAGCAGTTCCACCACATCCAGCGCTCCCTGCCGGACGTACCCCTGACCATGGGGCCGGACGACTCGGCCGGACACTTCTACGAGAAGGGCGTCGTCCTGGTCCGGGACGGCGAGGAGGCCCGGTTCGTCGAGGACGCCGTGCGCGCCCACTTCACCGAGACCCGGGGCCTCGTCCCCGATCATGTGCGCCGCGTCGGCCCCCGGGCGGGCCGCACCGGCGTCACCCGGATCCGGGTCGGCGACCCGGCCGGGGGCGAGGACACCGTGCCGCACGCACTGCGCGCGGTGCGGGAGGCCGAGGAGCGCCAGGGCCGCCGACTCGCCGGCCGCAACCATGTGGTGCACATCGCGGTCAACGCCTGCCCCGGCGACGAGCCGGTGCCCGTGGCACGCACCGAGGCCGCCAACCCCGCCGCCGCCGAGGGAAGGTACGACCCGGCCACCGCGGTCGGCGTGCTCGTGGTCGACACCGGTCTGGTGCACGACCACCGTTCCTACCCGCTGCTCTCCCACACCACCGGCGACGCCCAGCTGACCGAGACCGACGGCGACGGCGTGCTCCGCCAGTACGTCGGCCACGGCACGTTCATCGCCGGGGTCCTCGCAGCCGTCGCGCCCAACACCGACATCACCGTGCGCGGCACACTCAACGACGCCGGGGCCGTGCTGGAGTCCGAGTTCGGCGGGCTGCTCTTCGAGGCCGTCGACCGGGACGGCTGGCCGGACATCCTCAGCCTCTCCGCGGGCACGCCCAGCACGGACCCGGACGGTCTGATCGGCCTGGACGCGTTCATGCGGGAACTGCGCGAGCAGCGCACCCTGCTGGTGGCCGCCGCCGGCAACAACGGCAGCGACACCCCGTTCTGGCCCGCCGCCTACGCCGCCCTGCCCGAGTACGCGGACTGCGTGCTCTCGGTCGGCGCCCTGCGCGCGGACGGCGAGTCGGGTGCCTGCTTCACCAACCACGGATCCTGGGTGCGTGTCCACGCCCCCGGCGAGCGCCTCACCAGCGCCCTCACCGGCTTCACCACCCCCGTGCCCTACGTCTACCAGCACTCCACCTTCGACTCCTGCCGTTACGGCGTCACCGACTACCCCTGCACCTGCCGGTTCCCGCGCCACACCGGCGTGCTGAGCGAGGGCCGGGAGAACACGGGCGCCAAGCCGGACCAGGTGATGTTCGACGGCCTCGCGCAGTGGAGCGGCACCTCCTTCGCCGCCCCGGTGGCCGCGGGACTCGTCGCCGCGCGGATGACGGCGTACCGGGAGCGCGACCCGAGGGCGGCCGGCGCCGCGCTGCTGGCGTCCGCCACGGACCGGGCAGAGGTGCGCGGGGCGCACGTACCGGCGCTCCGCCCGCCCACCTGGCGCCCCGTCCCGGCCGGGGTCCCGGCCGTGCCCGCGTGAGGGCCGGAACGCTCCGCTCCACGGCGTACGATGACAGGCCGTACACAAGGGGTGGAGCCGTGGACCGAGCAGAGGTCGGCGCGTTGGTCCAGTCCGCCGTCGACGGGGACGCCGCGGCCTGGAAGGCGCTGGTGGAAGGGCTGAGTCCGCTGGTGTGGTCGGTGGTGCGCGCGCACCGGCTGTCGGACGCCGACGGGCACGAGGTCTTCCAGACCACCTGGTTCCGCTTCGCCCAGCACCTGGGCCGGATCCGGGAACCCGACAAGGCCGGTGCCTGGCTGGCCAGTACGGCCCGGCACGAGTGCCTGAAGGTGCTCAAGGGCCTGGCGCGGCTGACCCTGACCGACGACCCGCGGGTGCTGGACCGGGCCAGCGAGGACCGCACGCCCGAGGAGACGCTGATCGATTCGGAGGAGGAGGCGGACCGGGCGGAGCGGGTCCGCCGCCTCTGGCAGGAGCTGGACGGACTGGGCGAGCGCTGCCGGCAGTTGCTGCGTGTGCTGATGGCCTCGCCGCCGCCCAGCTACGGGGAGATCTCGGCCGCGCTCGGTATCGCGGTCGGCAGCATCGGCCCGCTGCGCCAGCGCTGTCTGCGCCGGCTGCGGGCCCGGATGAAAGCGCGGGGTGCGCTGTGAACGGCGACGACCACATGCCCGAGGGGCCGGAGGAGTTCGCGGACGCCGTGCTGGAGGAGGAGCTGCGCCAGGCCGCCGCCGTGCTGGACCCGGTCCCGGCCGAGCTGCTCCAGACGGCCCTGGACGCCTTCGCGCTGCACGACCTGGACGCCCGGCTGGCCGAGCTGACCTTCGACTCGCTCGTGGACGCGCTGCCGGTCAGGGGGGCCGTGGACGCGCCGCGCATGCTGACGTTCCGCGCGGGCGGCACGACCGTCGACGTGGAGGTCACCGATGACGGTCTGATCGGCCAGCTGCTGCCACCGCAGCCGGCCCGCATCGAGGTTCTCGGCGGCCCCCAGGCCGTCCGCCCGCTCACCGCCGACCCCCTCGGCCGCTTCACCGGCGACACCCCGCCGTCCGGCCCGTTCGCCCTGCGGCTGCGGACCGGCGCGGAGCTGATCGTCACGGAGTGGCTCACGGCCTGAGGGCGTCCACGAGCGCCGCCAGCGCGGTGGCGAGCCGGTCCAGGCCGGGGCCGGCGGGGCCGCCCGGTTCCGTCATGTACGTGTCCCGGCGGATCTCCACCATCAGCGCGCCGACCCGGGCGTCCGTGCCGTAGAAGTCCAGCGGTACGTACGTGCCCGCGAACGGGCTGTCCAGGCCGGTCCCGCCGCAGGCGGCGAACGCCTCGCGGGCGGACTCGGCCAGGCCGGGCGGGGTGTGGAAGCCGTCCGTGCCCAGGCACACCGGCGGACGCGGACCGCTCCCGTGCAGCTCGTACGGGAGCGGTTCGGCCGGGTACGAGTGGACGTCGATGATCACGGCCCGGCCGGTCGCGGCCAGCCGCCCGGCCACCGCCCGTGTCATGGCCGCCGCGTAGGGCCGGAAGTACCGGGCGAGCAGGGGCTCGGGGTCGGTGTCCGCGGGGCGCAGCTCGGTCCGGTGCGTGGTCCGCGTGTACACCGCGCCCATGCCGACGGCCGTCATCTCCTCCCGCTCGTCCGGGAACCGCTCCGGGTCCACCACCAGCCGCGACAGCCGGTTCACGAACCGCCAGGGGCGGAGCCCGGCGAGCGCGGCGGCCCGCTCGGCGATCTCGGCGGTGTGCGCGTCCGTGATGTGGTCCAGCTCCCGCTCCAGCGCGGCGTCGTCCAGCACGATGCCGGCCCGCACGTCGTCCGGTATCGCCCGCGCGGAATGCGGCACGTGCAGCAGCACCGGCGAGTCGGCGGCACCGGGGAGGAGGTCGAACGAGGGGGCGTCGTGGGACACCGGCTGCTCCTGAGGTCCTGGGTGGTCGGGGCGTGCAGGAGCGAGGCACCTGCGTGATCAAGGTGCCACACGGCACTGACAACGGCCCCCGCCCCGGCTCCCGGCACGCCTCCGCCCCGGCCGGGGGTTCCCGACCGGGGCGGAGGGCACGTCACCGCGGCGGCTCAGGCGCCGCGAGGCACCGGCTCGGGCGCCGCGGGCACTAGCCCAGGGACGCCAGCGCCTCGTTCCAGGTGGCCGACGGGCGCATGACCGCGTCCGCCTTGGCCTTGTCGACCTGGTAGTAGCCGCCGATGTCGGCCGGGGAGCCCTGGACCGCGTTCAGCTCCTCGACGATCTTCTGCTCGTTCGCGGCGAGGGTCTCGGCGAACGGCGCGAAGGCCTTGGCCAGGTCGGCGTCGTCGGTCTGCCGCGCCAGCTCCTGCGCCCAGTACAGGGACAGGTAGAAGTGGCTGCCGCGGTTGTCGATGCCGCCGACACGCCGGGTCGGGGACTTGTCCTCGTTGAGGAAGGTCGCCGTGGCACGGTCGAGGGTGTCGGCGAGGACCTTGGCGCGGGTGTTGCCGGTGGCCTCGGCGTACTGCTCGAAGGACGGGACCAGCGCGAAGAACTCACCGAGGGAGTCCCAGCGCAGGTAGTTCTCCTTGACCAGCTGCTGGACGTGCTTCGGCGCGGAGCCGCCGGCGCCCGTCTCGAACAGGCCGCCGCCCGCCATCAGCGGGACGACCGACAGCATCTTGGCGCTGGTGCCCAGCTCCAGGATGGGGAACAGGTCGGTCAGGTAGTCGCGCAGCACGTTGCCGGTCACCGAGATGGTGTTCTCGCCGCGGCGGATGCGCTCCACCGACAGCTTGGTGGCCTCGACCGGGGACAGGATGCGGATGTCCAGGCCCTCGGTGTCGTGCTCGGGCAGGTACTGCTTGACCTTGGCGATCAGCCGGGCGTCGTGGGCGCGGTTCTCGTCCAGCCAGAACACCGCCGGGTCGCCGGTGGCGCGGGCGCGGGTGACGGCCAGCTTGACCCAGTCGCGGATCGGGTCGTCCTTGGTCTGGCAGGCGCGGAAGATGTCGCCCTGCGCGACCGGCTGCTCGATCAGCACGTTGCCGGCCTGGTCGGTCAGGCGGACCGTGCCGGCGGCCGCGATCTCGAAGGTCTTGTCGTGGGAGCCGTACTCCTCGGCCTTCTGCGCCATCAGGCCGACGTTCGGGACCGAGCCCATGGTGGACGGGTCGTAGGCGCCGTTGGCCCGGCAGTCGTCGATGACGGCCTGGTAGACACCGGCGTAGGAGGAGTCCGGGATCACGGCGAGGGCGTCGTGCTCCTGGCCGTCCGCGCCCCACATGTGGCCGGAGGTGCGGATCATGGCCGGCATCGAGGCGTCGATGATGACGTCCGACGGCACGTGCAGGTTGGTGATGCCCTTGTCCGAGTCGACCATGGCCAGGTCCGGGCCCTCGGCGATCTCGGCGTCGAAGGAGGCCTTGATCTCGGCGCCCTCGGGCAGGCTCTCCAGGCCCTTCAGGATGCCGCCGAGGCCGTCGTTCGGGGTGAGGCCGGCCGCCTTGAGGGTCTCGCCGTACTTCGCGAACGTCTTCGGGAAGAAGGCGCGGACCACGTGACCGAAGATGATCGGGTCGGAGACCTTCATCATCGTGGCCTTCAGGTGCACGGAGAACAGCACGCCCTCCGCCTTGGCGCGGGCGACCTGCGCGGCGAGGAACTGCTCCAGCTCCGCGACGTGCATGACGGAGGCGTCGACGACCTCGCCCGCCTGGACCGGTACGGACTCCTTCAGGACGGTGGTGGTGCCGTCCTCGCCGACCAGCTCGATCTTCAGCGCGCCGTCCTCGGAGACGACGACGGACTTCTCGGTGGAGCGGAAGTCGTTCTCGCCCATGGTCGCCACGTTGGTCTTGGACTCGGAGGTCCAGGCGCCCATGCGGTGCGGGTGGGTCTTGGCGTAGTTCTTCACCGAGGCGGGCGCGCGGCGGTCGGAGTTGCCCTCGCGCAGGACCGGGTTGACGGCGGAGCCCTTGATCTTGTCGTAGCGGGCGCGGATCTCGCGCTCCTCGTCGGTCTTGGGGTCGTCCGGGTAGTCCGGCAGCGCGTAGCCCTTGCCCTGCAGTTCGGCGACGGCGGCCTTCAGCTGCGGGATGGACGCCGAGATGTTCGGCAGCTTGATGATGTTGGCGGCCGGGGTCTTGGCCAGCTCACCCAGCTCGGTCAGCGCGTCGGGGATGCGCTGGTCCTCGTTCAGGTACTCCGGGAAGACGGCGATGATGCGCCCGGCCAGCGAGATGTCGCGCGTCTCCACGGGCACACCGGCCTGCGAGGCGTACGCCTGGATCACCGGCAGGAACGAATGCGTCGCCAGGGCCGGGGCCTCGTCTGTGTAGGTGTAGATGATGGTCGAGTCAGTCACCGGGTGCTCCGCTCCACGTCTGTAACATTGCTCGACATCAAGATATCTCGTGATCGGGGTCGGCTCGACAGGGGTCCGGGCCGGAAAAAGAGCCGTCCGTCATCTCGCGCGCGATCCAGCGGCAGATCACCTCCACCACGTACACGTGTTCGGACCGGGTCAGTTCCCGGCCCTGGGGAACGCCGTGCCAGCGCTCCAGGCAGCTCCGGCAGCAGGTCGCGGTCGCGTGCTGGGCCACGAACACGGGATGGCCGCGGTACGGCGTCTGCCGGCCGTCCTTGTACGGCGCGGCCGGCGCCAGCCGCTTCGCGATCAGGTCGTACGCGTGCCACCGCAGGGTCGCGGGACCCTTCAGGGCGGCGGTCGCCCGGTCCCGCCCGCGCAGGTGGAATCCGGCCCGGAACGGCTGCCGCGCGAGCGCGTCGAGCCGCCGGTCGAGCGCGCGGGGTCCGACGGGGCCCCGGCCGGCGGGCCGCGGATCGGACGGCTCCCCGGGCGGACCGGGGGAGGGGGAGGGAGGGGAGGACGTCATGCTGCTTCGAGCGTAGCCCGGGCGCAGCCGGTCGAGCTGCTTCGAGCGCAGCCCGGTCCGAGCCGTCCGGTCAGGGCTCGATGTCCGCCCGCTGCCAGGGGCCGGGCCCCGTGCCCAGGTGCCAGGCCCGCAGGTCGTCGCCGTTCACGCAGACGATCCCGCACTGACGGGCGTACTCCAGCGCGGGCTCGGTGAAGTCGCTGGTGGTGACGACCGCCGCGACGTCGGCCTCGTGGATGGTGAAGCAGGTCCCCCCGAAACGTTGCATGTCCTGGGAGCCGACCTTGTTGGCGTCCCCGTAGTACTTGCACTGGATGACCACGCGCCGCCCGTCCGGTGCGACCGCGACGACGTCCGCGCCGAGGTCACCGGCTCCGCCCACCACTTCCACGTCGCGGCAGTCCGAGCGGACGCACAGCTCCGCCACGGCGTGCTCGAAACCGTCGGGGTCCAGCCCGGCGCAGTCCGCCGCGGAGAGCGGAGCCGTGGATGCCGCCACCGGCACGGTGCTCCCGGAGGGCTCGACCGGCGCGGCTGACCGTGTCGCGCGGGCAGCCGCCTCCTCCGCGGCGCGGAGACTGTCCGACGCCCTGTCCGCGGCCTCCTCCAGCGCCCGGGCGGCCCGGCGCGCGTACCTCCAGGCGGAGAAGCGGCGCCGGCCCGACCGGAACTGCAGCGCGGCGGCGACACCGAGCACCGCCAGCACACCCGCCCACAGCGGGCGGCGTTCGACCATGCTCGCCGCCGTACGCGCCACGAACGCCAGGACGCACAGGATGATCGCGAGCAGGACGAAGAAAAGCGTGGTGCTGCGCAGATCGAAGCGCCGCCGGCGCTCCGCCGGACGGGTCCGGCGCACGGGTATGGTCATGCTGGCTCCTCCTGACAGCGACGACGATCTCTGGCTACGGATGCCCAAGATCGCCGACGGCTCCCACGAGGGGGCGGCGAGGGGACGCCGCCGCGCGCCGCAGCTAGTCGGACAGGACCGCCCCGCCGACGACGTCCTCCCCGCTGCGCTGCTGCGGGATCACCGCCGAGCCCTGCTGGAGCGAGACCGTGCGGGTGGGGGCCGGGATGCGGATGCCCTCCTCGCGGTAGCGGCGGTGGAGACGCTTGATGAACTCGTGCTTGATCCGGTACTGGTCGCTGAACTCACCGACGCCGAGGATCACCGTGAAGCCGATCCGGGAGTCGCCGAAGGTGTGGAAGCGGATGGCCGGCTCGTGGTCGGGTACGGCGCCCGTGACGTCCCTCATCACCTCCGCGACCACCTCGGCGGTCACCCGCTCCACGTGCTCCAGATCGGATTCGTAGCCCACCCCGACCTGCACCAGGACGGTCAGTTCCTGCTCGGGGCGCGTGTAGTTGGTCATGTTCGCCTTGGCGAGCTGGCCGTTGGGGATGACCACCAGGTTGTTGGAGAGCTGGCGGACCGTCGTCTGGCGCCAGTTGATGTCGACGACGTAGCCCTCCTCGCCGCTGCTCAGCCGGATGTAGTCGCCCGGCTGGACCGTCTTCGAGGCGAGGATGTGGACGCCCGCGAAGAGGTTGGCGAGCGTGTCCTGCAGGGCCAGGGCGACCGCCAGACCGCCCACGCCCAGGGCGGTGAGCAGCGGCGCTATCGAGATGCCGAGGGTCTGCAGGACGACCAGGAAGCCGATCGCCAGGACCAGGACCCGGGTGATGTTGACGAAGATGGTCGCCGAGCCCGCCACCCCCGAGCGGGACTGGGTGACCGAGCGGACCAGACCGGCGATCACCCGGGCCGCGGAGAAGGTCACCACCACGATCAGCCAGACCTGGAGCGCCTGGTCGACGTGGTGCTGGATGGTCCGGGTGAACGGCAGCACGGCCGTCGCCGCCGCCGCGCCGCCCGCGATCGCCGCCCACGGGACGACCGAGCGCAGCGCGTCCACGATGACGTCGTCGCCGGTCCACCGGGTCCGCTTGGCGTGCTTGGCCAGCCAGCGCAGCAGGGTGCGCGACATGAAGGCGAGCACCAGGCCGGCCGCCAGGGCGATACCGGCGAGGACGAGGTCGTCCAGGGTCAGCGCACGGTTCACCGGTCACCCCCGGGGCGCGCGGCCGCTGCGGAGAGCCGTTTGTGAAGTCTCGTCACGTTGTCACCTGCTCGAAGTCCGGAATGTGCGAGCGCGCCGGCCGGGGGAACTCCGCTGACCGGCGCGCTCGTTCATCCTGCCGTATCCGGCACGCCGGTTCGTACCGGGACGGCGCTCCCCGGGCGGCCGTCAGACGATGCCCTCCGCGAGTTCCGCCTGGTCGCGGTCGCTGCCGTAGGCCGCGGTGGTCGGGGTGCCGTACGAGCGGCGGGCGACGTACCACCAGACGCTGGCGAGGACCAGGACCACGGCGAGGGCGACGGAGGCGTAGTTCATCGAGCCGACGGTGACCGGCGACGCCTGGGGCAGGCAGAACAGGACGGTCACACAGGCCACCCACACGACGGCGATCCAGCCGATCGGCCTGCTCCAGCGCCCCAGGTGCCACGGTCCCGGCCGGAAGCGGTCGCCGGCGCGCAGCCGCAGGTACACCGGGATGGCGTAGGCCGGGGTGATGCCGATGACGTTGATGGCGGTCACCGCGTTGTACGCCGTCGCCGAGTACAGCGACGGCAGCGCGAGGACGCAGGCCACGACGACCGACAGCCAGACGGCGGCGACCGGGGTCTGGGTGCGCCCGCTCACCTTGCGCCACAGGTGGGAGCCGGGCAGCGCGCCGTCCCGGCTGAACGCGAACACCATCCGGCTGGCCGCGGCGACCTCGGCGTTCCCGCAGAACAGCTGGGCGACGATGACGACGAGGAGCAGCGCGCTGGCGCCGTCCGTGCCCAGGCCGTCGAGGAGGATCTGGGCGGGCGGCACACCGGTGTCGGTGGTGCGCGTGGCGTCGTAGTCCTGGATGGCGAAGGTCAGACCGGCCAGCAGCACGAAACCGGCGAGCCACGACGCCCAGATGGCGCGGACGATGCCGCGGGACGCGGCCACCGAGGCGTGCGAGGTCTCCTCCGAGAGGTGGGCGGAGGCGTCGTAGCCGGAGAAGGTGTACTGCGCGAGCAGCAGGCCGATCGCGGCGACGTACAGCGGGTTGTCCCAGCCGGTCTCGTTGACGAACTTCGTGAACACGAAGGACGGCGACTGGTGGTGGTCGGGGATGACCGCCAGCGCGCCCACGATCAGCGCGACGCCCGCCAGGTGCCACCACACGCTGACCGAGTTGAGCAGGCTGACCAGGCGGACGCCGAACAGGTTCAGCACCGCGTGCAGCAGCAGGATGACGCAGAAGATCAGCATGGTCCTGCCGGGCGTGGGGGTGAAGCCCCACTGGAGGTTGGCGAACGCGCCGGTGAACAGGGCGGCGCCGTAGTCGATGCCGGCGATCGCGCCGAGCAGGCCGAGCAGATTCAGCCAGCCGGTGTACCAGCCCCAGCGCCGGCCGCCGAGCCGGTCCGCCATGTAGTAGAGGGCGCCGGAGGTCGGGTAGGCGCTGGTGACCTCGGCGAGCGCGAGGCCGACGCACAGCACGAACAGGCCGACGCCGGCCCAGCCCCACAGCATCACGGCGGGGCCGCCGGTGTTCAGGCCGAAGCCGTACAGGGTCATGCAGCCGGACAGGATCGAGATCACCGAGAAGCTGATCGCGAAGTTGCCGAAGCCGCCCATGCGGCGGGCCAGCACCGGCCGGTAGCCGAGTTCGCGCAGCCGCTGCTCCTCGTCCTGCTGCGGCAGGCCGGGGGACGGCGCTGGATCGGGGGTGGGGGACATGCGGAAACCTCCGGAATCGACAGGCTTGCGAAACGGGGAGTGCTCAACTGGGCATGTGCTGGTGTGGGATCAGGCGGGCAGCAGGCGGGGAACCGGTCGGTGGTTCAGGGGCGGGGGCCCTCCGCGGCGGCCCGGCAGCGGTCCCGGGCCTGTACGAAGACCTCCACGGCACGCTCCCGGTCCGGTGTGCGGTACATCCAGGGCGGGGGCGTGAAGTACGGGCCGATCGCCTCGAACACCCGTGCCGCCTCGGGGAACTGGAGCGAGCCCCACAGGGCGTGCGCCAGGTGGTTGAGGTCCGGCAGCGCGCGCTCGGCGGGCCCCGTCCGCTCGAACCAGGAGTCCAGCGCGCGCCGCGCCTCGCGGGCCGCCTCCTCCGCCACCCAGTGCAGGTCCAGTGCCGCGTCGTGCCCGCTGTCCCGGCGGTACCGCTCGACCCGGACGTACAGCGGCAGCAGGTGCAGCGCGGAACCGGGCGGGGCCTGGCCGGCCGCCCACTGCGCGTACCCGGCGGCCTCCGCGAGCCGGCCCGAACCCCCGCGCGCGTACAGGAACTGCAGCATCCGGTGGTGGGCCTCGCGGTTGAACGGGTCGCGCCGGCCGGCCTCGGCCAGCAGCCCCCAGGGGCCCGGCGGCAGCAGCGGCTCCGGAGCGGGGACCCGGTGCTCCTCCCAGCGCTGCTCCGGATCGAGCTGGGCCAGCGCCAGCAGGCACACCCAGGGCACCGGGTCGCGGGGGGCGGCCGTGGTGGCCGACTGGGCCGCGTCCCAGGCCTCGATCCACAACTCGTGGGTACGGCGGTGCCGTTCCCGCCGGGCGCGCAGGGCCCGCTCCACACCGACCCGGGCGTGCATCACCACCGCGTGGGCGCTGCCCGGCTCCTCGGCGAGCCAGGCCCGCACCACGTCGGTGCCGGCCGCGGCCGCCGCGAGCACCTGGGTGCGCTGGGTCCACTGCCATCCCTGCGTGGTCTCGGCGAGCAGGGTGCGCATGGCCATCCAGCGGCCGGTGCGCAGATCCTGGAGGGCGGCGCGCAGGGCGTGGTCGGGGCCGGCGGGGTCGTAGGAGGGGCGGGCTCCGTCTCTGGCCATCAGGCGCGAACCCCCGGCCACGGGCGCACGGGCGTGGTGGCGGGGTGACGTGGCAACAGCCCTCCCCTGGGCGGTGACGGAGATACCTCGTGTGGTCGGCGGTCACTATAGAGGTGCGGGTTGCGACGGACCATTGTTGCCAAGTCAACAACCAACACGCCCAGTTGGCCAATCCGGGGGAGACCTTGACTCCGGGCCCGGGGCGGCGGCAGGCTGGCGCGGTGATCTTCGGGGCGGGAGCGGAGGGCGTGCGATGACCGGGCCGGTGCTCGCCGTGGACCAGGGGACATCCGGCACCAAGGCGCTCGTGGTCTGCCCGGAACGAGGCGTCCTCGGCAGCGGATTCGCCGAGGTCCGCCCCCGCCACCTGCCCGGCGGCCTGGTCGAGGCGGACCCGGCGCGGCTGTACGACTCGGTGGTCGAGGCCGGCCGCCGCGCGCTCGCCGAGGCCGGTGAGGACGTCGTCGCGCTCGGCCTCGCCAACCAGGGCGAGACCGTCCTCGCCTGGGACCCGGCCACCGGCCGCCCGCTGACCGACGCCCTGGTCTGGCAGGACCGGCGGGCCGAGAGCGTCTGCGCCGGACTCGCCGGCCACGCGGACGAGTTGCGGCAGCTGACCGGACTGCCCCTCGACCCGTACTTCGCCGCGCCCAAGATGGCCTGGATCCGTCGCCACCTCACCCGCGAGGGTGTCGTCACCACCTCCGACGCCTGGCTGGTGCACCGCCTCACCGGCGCCTTCGCCACCGACGCCGCCACCGCCGGCCGCACCCAGCTGCTGGACCTGGACCGCGCCGAGTGGTCCCCGCGCGCCCTCGACCTCTACGGCCTGGCCGACGAGGACCTGCCCGAGGTGACCGACGCGGCCCGACCGGTCGGCACCACCCGGGCGTTCGGCCCCGAGATCCCCCTCACCGGACTGATCGTCGACCAGCAGGCCGCCCTGCTCGCCCAGCGCGTCACCGCCCCCGGCACCGCCAAGTGCACCTACGGCACGGGCGCGTTCCTCCTCGCGCACACCGGCGACCGCCCCCGGCGCGGCGGCTCCGGCCTGGTCAGCTGCGTGGCCTGGCGGCTCGCCGGAACCACCAGCTACTGCCTGGACGGCCAGGTCTACACGGCCGCCTCCGCCGTCCGCTGGCTCACCGACCTCGGCGTCCTCTCCAGCGCCGCCGACCTCGACCGGGTCGGCGGCACCGCCCCCGACAGCGGCGGGGTCACCTTCGTCCCCGCCCTCGCCGGACTCGCCGCCCCCTGGTGGCGCGGCGACGTACGCGGCTCCCTCACCGGACTCGGTCTCGACACCACCCCCGGGCACCTGGTGCGCGCCCTGTGCGAGGGGATCGCCGCCCAGGTCGCCGAACTCGCCGAGGCCGCCGCGGGCGACCTGGGCGCACCCCTGACCGTGCTCCGCGTCGACGGCGGCCTCACCCGCTCCGCGCTCCTCATGCAGACCCAGGCCGACCTGCTGCAGCGCCCCGTCGAGGTGTCCGCGCTGCCCGACGCCACCGCGCTCGGCGCCGCCGCACTCGCCCGCCTCGGCGCACAGCCCGGCCTGAGCGTCGAGGACGCCCTGCCCGACGGAAAGCCCGCCGCCGTGTACGAGCCCCGCATCCCGGCCGACGAGGCCGCCGAACGCCGCGCCCGGTTCCGTGCCGCCGTCGCGGCCCTCCTCGACTCGTGACGGTCACCGCGGCCGGCCCGCTGCCCTCGACGCCGTACGACGTGGCGATCGTCGGCGCCGGCGTCGTCGGCTGCGCCATCGCCCGCGAACTCGCCCGCCACCCGCGTCTGCGCATCGCCCTGGTCGAGGCCCAGGACGACGTCGGCCAGGGCACCTCCAAGGCCAACACCGCGATCCTGCACACCGGTTTCGACGCGACCCCCGGCACCCTGGAGGCCCGCCTGGTCCGCGAGGGACACGCGCGGCTGGGCGCCTACGCGGCCGAGACCGGCATCCCCGTCGAACGGGTCGGGGCCCTGCTGGTCGCCTGGGACGAGGAGCAGCTCGCCGCACTGCCCCGGCTGGCCGAGAAGGCCGAGCGCAACGCCTACCCCCACACCGTCCTGCTGGACCGCGGCGAGCTGTACGCCCGCGAGCCGCACCTCGGCCCCGGAGCGCTCGGCGCCCTGCACGTCCCCGACGAGAGCATCATCTGCCCCTGGACCACCACCCTCGCCTACGCCACCCAGGCGGTCCGCGCCGGAGCCGACCTGCACCTGAACACGGCCGTACGGCACGTCGGTCCGGCGGACGGGCACCTGCTGACCACCAGCCGGGGCACCCTGCGCGCCCGCCACCTGGTCAACGCGGCCGGGCTGCACGCCGACACGCTGGACCGCGCGCTCGGACACGAGGACTTCACCGTCACCCCGCGCCGCGGCCAGCTCCTGGTCTACGACAAGCTCGCCCGCCCCCTCGTCCGGCACATCCTCCTGCCCGTGCCGACCGCCCTCGGCAAGGGCGTCCTGGTCGCCCCCACCGTCCACGGCAACGTCCTGCTCGGCCCCACCGCCGAGGACCTCGACGACAAACGGGCCACCGGATCCACCGCCGACGGGACGGCCGCGCTCCGGGACCAGGGCCGGCGCATCCTGCCCGCCCTGGTGGAGGAGGAGGTCACCGCGGTCTACGCCGGGCTGCGCGCGGCCACCGGACACGAGGACTACCGCATCACCGCCCACCCCGGGCAGGCGTACGTCACCGTCGGCGGCATCCGCTCCACCGGACTGACCGCGTCCCTGGCCATCGCCGCCCACGTCACCGGCCTGCTGACGGAGAACGGGCTCGACCCCGGGCCGGTCCGCGAGCCGGAGCCGCCTGCCATGCCCCACCTCGGCGAGACCTCCCCGCGCCCCTGCCTGCGGCCCGACCTCGTCGCCGCCGACCCCGAGTACGGCACCCTCGTCTGCCACTGCGAGCGCGTCTCCCGCGGCGAGATCCGCGACGCCCTCGCCAGTACCGTGCCGCCGCGCAGCCTGGAGGGTCTGCGGCGCCGCACCCGCGCCCGGGCCGGCCGCTGCCAGGGCTTCTACTGCGGGGCCGCGGTACGGGAGCTGTTCGAACGGGGGGCGCGGCCATGACGGCCCCGCGTCCCGTGGACGTCCTCGTCGTCGGCGCCGGACCCGCCGGGCTCGCCGCCGCCGCACGGCTGGCCGCGGCGGGCGCCGGACGCGTGGAGGTGCTGGAGCGGGAGGAGCGGCCCGGCGGAGTGCCCCGGCACTGCGCGCACGGCGGCTTCGGCACCTGGACGCACCCGCTGACCGGCCCCGGATACGCCCGCCTGCTCACCCAGGCCGCCGAGCGCGCGGGCGCCACCCTCCGGACCGGGGTGACGGCGCTGGACTGGGCGGCGGCGGGCCCCGTGCTCGACACCGTCGGGCCCGGCGGCCCCGAGACGGTCGAGGCCCGGGCGGTCGTCCTCGCCACCGGCGCCCGCGAACGCCCCCGCGCCGCCCGCCTGGTGCCCGGCACCCGCCCCGCCGGCGTCTACACCACCGGCGAACTCCAGCAGTCTGTCCACCTGTTCGGGCAGCACATCGGCACCCGCGCCGTCGTCGTCGGCGCGTCGGACGTCTCCTACGCGGCGGCCGGCACGGTCCGCGCGGCCGGCGCGGAGGTCGTCGCCCTCGTCACGCGGCACCCGTGCGCCCAAACCGGCCGCGCCCGCGCCCAGGCGGCCCGACTGGGCCACGGGATCCCCCTGCTGACCGACACCACCGTCACCGAACTCCTCGGCCACGGACGGCTGTCCGGCGTCCGCGTCCGCCACCGGGACGGCCGGACGGCCGTACTGCCCTGCGACACCGTGGTGTTCACCGGCGACTTCGTGCCCGACCACGAACTGGCCCGGCGCGGCGGCCTCACCCTCGATCCGGGCACCCGGGGCCCCGCCGTCGGCGCCGCCCTGCACACCTCGCGCCCCGGTGTCTTCGCCGCCGGCGACCTCCTGCACGCCGTGGAGCCCGCCGGCACCGCGGCCCGCGAGGGCGCGCGGGCGGCCCGCGCGGTGCTGGACTTCCTGGCGGGCGCGCCCTGGCCGGACCCGGGCGTCCCCGTGGCCGTCGAGGCGCCGCTGCGCTGGATCGCCCCGAACCACGTCACCCCGGGCGCCCCGCCGGCCCGTCACGTCCTGCGCACCGCGATCCCGCTGACCCGCCCGGTCCTGTACGTCCACCAGGACGGCCGCCTCCTCCACCGGGAGCGCCGTCCCACCGCCCTGCCCGACCGCACCCTGACCCTCGGCGCCCGCTGGCACGACCGCGTCGACCCCGCGGGCGGGGAGGTACGGGTGAGCGCCGGCTGAGCCGGGGGCCGCGGGGCCGGGCTGCGGCACGGACCGATCACCGGCGCCCGCGACCGCGTGGACTTCGCGCTCGACGGCCCCGGCGGGCACACCGCCCGCCCGCACCTCACCACCGACCTGGTCACCGCCGCCGCCCGGGTCGCATCGGCGTTCCCCGCGGTGGTCGCCCGCCGGGTCGACACCCGCGCCGGTCTCGGCGGGAGCGGCGGTTCACGAGTCCGCGAACGACCCGTGCCGTCCGGCACCCGACGCGAACCGGGCGGCGCCCTCCGCGCTCTGGGCCAGCACGCCCATGCCCCACCGGAGTTCGCCGCGCAGCGCGGTCTCCTCGTCCTGCCCCGCCTGGTCCAGGACCGACGCCCGGTCACTGCGCAGGCAGGCCTGCGGGAAGCCGGCGATCAGCGCCGCCAGCGCCTCGGCCCCGGCGCGGGCCTGCCCGGTGGGAACCAGCCGGTTCACCAGGCCCGTCTCGTACGCCTCGCGGGCCGGGACCGGGCGGCCGGTGAGGATCATGTCCAGGGCCCGGCCGGTCCCGATCAGCCGGGGCAGCCGTACCGTGCCGCCGTCGATCAGGGGCACGCCCCAGCGGCGGCAGAACACCCCGAACACAGCGTCCTCCTCCGCGACCCGCAGATCGCACCACAGGGCGAGTTCGAGACCGCCCGCGACCGCGTGCCCGGCCACCGCCGCGATCACCGGCTTGGACAGCCGCATCCGCGTCGGCCCCATCGGCCCGTCGCCGTCCTCCGCCACCCGGTTGCCGCGTTCCGTGCCGACCGCCTTCAGGTCCGCGCCCGCGCAGAAGGTGCCGCCCTCGCCCCACAGCACCGCCACCCGGGCGCCGTCGTCCGCCTCGAACGCCCGGAAGGCGGCGGCGAGTTCCGCGGCCGTCGGACCGTCCACCGCGTTCCGGGCCTCCGGCCGGGACAGGACGACGGTGGTGACGTACCCCTTGCGCTCTGTGCGGACCGGCACGGCGGGTGCTCCTTCTCGGGGGCGGCTCGAAGGGCCCACTGTGCCTCAGACGACCCTCAGCCGCACCATCGCCCCCGGCGTCAGCGCCCCCGGCAGGTCCTGACAGGTGGCCCCGGCCGCCGCCGGCAGCCACGGCCGGGAGGCGGTCCGCGGATGCCCGAAGCCCTCGCGAGCACCGAGCGGTGCCGTACGGCGGCCACGGCGAGTGCCGGCGGCAGCAGGCACAGCACCCGGCGGACGGGGAGGCGACGGCGGCGGGAGGAGGCGGCGGTCACCTCCGCACGGGGTCTTCGGGGTGTCCCAGCGGCGGGTGAACCGTCGCGGACGTTGACCTCAACGAACCTTGAGGTTCTACGGTCTCTTCCATGAGCATGGAGACCACCGCCTGGACGCAGCTGCACAGCGTGATGAACGCGCAGTCCGAGCGTCGCCCGTTCGCCCGCGCCACGCTGCGCCGCATCGCCGCCTTCGCCCGCCCGCACCGCGCCGGCATCCTCCGGTTCGTGCTGCTCGGGGTGGTGACCGCCCTGCTCGCCGTGGCGACCCCCGTGCTCGCCGGCCGCGTCGTCGACGCGATCGTGGCCGGTCACGACCCCCGAGTGGTCCGGCTCTCCCTGCTCATCGCGCTCGTGGCGCTCGCGGAGGCGGGGCTCGGCATCCTCGGCCGCCGGCTGTCGGCGACGCTCGGGGAGGGACTCATCCTCGACCTCCGCACGGCCGTGTTCGATCATGTGCAGCGCATGCCCGTCGCGTTCTTCACCCGTACCCGTACGGGAGCGCTGGTCAGCCGTCTCAACAACGACGTGATCGGTGCCCAGCGGGCGTTCGCCAACACCCTCTCCGGTGTCGTCAGCAACCTGGTCACCCTGCTGCTCACCCTCGTGGTGATGCTCACCCTGTCCTGGCAGATCACCCTGCTCGCCCTCGTCCTCCTGCCGGTGTTCGTGCTGCCCGCCCGCCGCATGGGCAGCCGGATGGCCCGCATGCAGCGGGAGGCGGCCGCGCTGAACGCGGCCATGGGCACCCGGATGACCGAGCGGTTCTCCGCCCCCGGCGCCACCCTGGTCAAGCTGTTCGGCCGCCCGGAGGAGGAGTCGGCGGAGTTCGCGGCGCGGGCCGCCCAGGTCCGGGACGTCGGCGTCCGCACGGCCACGGCCCAGTCGGTCTTCATCACCTCCCTCACCCTCGTCTCCGCGCTCGCCCTGGCCCTCGTCTACGGCCTCGGCGGCTGGTTCGCGCTGCGCGGCACCCTGGAGCCCGGCGCGGTGGTCTCCCTCGCCCTGCTGCTGACCCGGCTGTACGCCCCGCTGACCGCGCTCGCCGGGGCCCGGGTCGAGGTGATGAGCGCGATCGTCAGCTTCGAGCGGGTCTTCGAGGTGCTCGACCTCCAGCCGCTCATCGCGGAGAAGCCCGACGCCCGCGAGGTGCCCGAGGGCCCGGTCGCCGTCGAGTTCGACGACGTCCGCTTCTCCTACCCGGCCGCCGACCAGGTCTCCCTCGCCTCCCTGGAGGAGGTCGCCGCGCTCGACACCCGCGGCGGCTCCGAGGTGCTGCACGGCATCTCCTTCCGCGCCGAACCCGGCCAAACCGTCGCCCTCGTGGGCTCCTCCGGCGCCGGCAAGTCGACCATCGCCCAGCTGCTGCCGCGCCTGTACGACGTCGACGCCGGCGCGGTCCGCATCGGCGGGGTCGACGTCCGGGACCTCACCTCCGCCTCCCTGCGGGCGACCCTCGGCATGGTCACCCAGGACGGTCACCTCTTCCACGACACCGTCCGCGCCAACCTGCTGCTGGCCCGCCCGGACGCGGGTGACGACGAACTGTGGGACGCCCTCGGCCGCGCCCGCCTCACCGACGTCGTACGGTCCCTGCCCGACGGCCTGGACACGGTCGTCGGCGAGCGCGGCTACCGGCTCTCCGGCGGCGAACGCCAGCGCATGACCATCGCCCGGCTGCTGCTGGCCCGCCAGCGCGTGGTCATCCTGGACGAGGCCACCGCCCACCTGGACAACACCTCCGAGGCGGCCGTCCAGGAGGCGCTCACCGAGGCCCTGGAGGGCCGCACCGCCGTGGTCATCGCCCACCGCCTGTCCACGGTCCGCGCCGCCGACCAGATCCTCGTCGTGGAGTCCGGCCGCATCGTGGAACGCGGCACCCACGAGGAACTGCTGGCGGGCGGGGGCCGCTACGCCGAGCTGTACCGCACCCAGTTCGCGGGCCGGGACGAGACGGAGGGGGCGGGGGCGCCGGCGGTGTGAGCGGGAGCGGGGGGCTTGCGCCGGTCAGGCCGGGCCGCCGCAGGCGGCCATCAGGGCGTCGACGGCTCCCCGGAGCTCCTCGTCCCGGGTGAAGCCCCGCCAGCCGCCGGCGGAGCGGTAACGGCCGTCGTGGGCCGGTACGGCCCGCAGGTGGCCGGCCGCGGCGCGGGCGGCGGGACCGATCCGGGCCAGGTGGCGCACCGCCGGCAGCATCACCGGCCGGTACGTGCCCTCGGCCAGGCCCTCGACGGCCGAGGTGAGCGCGGGGACCGCGTGCGCGGTGTCGCCGGTCGCGGCCCACAGGGCGTGGGCCGCCTCGACGCGGACCCAGGGCTCGCGGCCGGATGTCAGCGCCCGGAGCCGGTCCGCCCAGGGAGCGGCGTGCGGGCCGAGACCGGCCAGTCTGCGCAGGGTCTCCAGGGGGAGGTCCCCGGCGCTGGGGATCCGCTCCAGGAAACGGGCCGGGCTCCCACTTCCCGCTCACGCGACCCTACGACCGGCGTCGACCGGCACCCCACCGGCGGCGACCGACCCGGGATCGACACCCCTGAACGAAGCGGACGACCTTCCGGACGTGTGAGCCCGGCGTGTCCTGGATACGCGGTGTGCACGGCTCCACCGTCCGTCCGGAAGGTCATTCCCCGCCATGACCAGCGCATCCCCCCACTCCGAGGTCACCCTCCGGGTCAACGGCAAACCCCACACCCTGCGTGTCGACCACCGGCGCGTGCTGCTGGACCTGCTGCGTGAGGACCTGGACCTCACCGGCTCCAAGAAGGGCTGTGACCACGGCCAGTGCGGTGCCTGCACGGTGCTGGTCGACGGGCGCCGCGTCAACAGCTGTCTGCTGCTCGCCGTGACCCTCGACGGCAGCGAGGTCACCACCGTCGAGGGCCTGGGCGGCGACGGCGAGGAGCCGCACCCGCTCCAGCGGGCCTTCCTGGACCGCGACGCCTTCCAGTGCGGCTACTGCACCCCCGGCCAGCTGTGCTCCGCCGTGGGCATGCTCGCGGAGGCCGCCGCCGGGCACCCTTCCCACGTCACCGATCCGGCGGCCCCCACCGGGGGGCCCGTGCCGCTGGACCGGCCCGAGATCCGCGAGCGGATGAGCGGCAACCTGTGCCGCTGCGGCGCCTACCCCCGCATCGTCGAGGCGATCGAGGACGTGATCTGAGTGAGCGGCCCCGGATACCTCAGGCCCGGCAGCGTCCAGGAGGCCGTCGAGGCCTACGCCGCCCACCCCGGCGCCCGCTATCTGGCCGGCGGCACCAACCTGGTCGACCTGCTGAAACTCGGCGTGGAGCGGCCCGCCCTCCTCATCGACATCGGCCGGCTTCCGCTGGACGGCATCGAGGAGCTGCCCGACGGCTCCCTGCGGGTCGGCGCCACCGTCCGCAACAGCGACCTCGCTGCCGATCCACGGGTGCGCGAACGCTGGCCGGCGCTGTCCCAGGCGCTCCTCGCGGGTGCCTCCGCGCAGCTGCGCAACGCCGCCACCACCGGCGGCAACCTGCTCCAGCGCACCCGCTGCCCCTACTTCCAGGACCTGGGCAAACCCTGCAACAAACGGGAGCCGGGCAGCGGCTGCGGCGCCCGGGACGGCGTCCACCGCGACCACGCCGTCCTCGGCCACTCCGAGCAGTGCATCGCCACCCACCCCTCGGACATGGCGGTCGCCCTCGCCGCCCTGGACGCCCAGGTCGAGCTGTACGGCACCGACGGCACCCGGCGGCTGCCGGTGGCCGACTTCCACCGGCTGCCCGGCGAGCACCCGGAGCGGGACACCTGGATCCGCCCCGGTGAGCTCGTCACCGGCGTGCTGCTCCCGGCCGGCACCGCCGGTGTCCCCTCCGCCTACCGCAAGGCCCGGGACCGGGCGTCGTACGCCTTCGCGCTCGCCTCCGTGGCCGTCGTGCTGCGGGTCGCGGACGGTGTCGTCGACCAGGTCGGGGTCGCCTTCGGCGGGCTCGCCCACCGGCCCTGGCGCGCCCGGCACACCGAACTGGCCCTGCTGGGCGCCCCCGCCAGTCATGCCGCCTTCGAAGGGGCCGTCGACCTGGAACTCGCGCACGCCGAACCCCTGCGGGACAACGCCTACAAGGTGTCCCTCGCCCACAACCTCGCCCTCGACGTCCTGAACCGCCTCGCCCCGGCCCCCGCACCGGCCTGAGCCGTCACAGCCCCAGGATCAGGAGGACCCCATGACCGGCACGACCGGTACGACCGGCGGCGCCCTGGGCGCCCCCGCCGAGCGCCGTGAAGGACGGCAGAAGGTCACCGGCGCCGCCCGCTACGCCGCCGAGTACACCCTGCCCGGCCGCGCCCACGCCTGGCCCGTGCCCGCCGCCGTCGCCCACGGCCGGGTCCGCGCCGTCGACACCTCGGCGGCCCTCGCCCTGCCGGGTGTCCTCGCCGTCCTCACGCCCTTCGACGCACCCCGGCTCGCCGACCCGGAGGACGACACGCTCGCCGTGCTGCAGAAGCGGGACGTGCCGCACCGCGGCTGGTGCGTCGCCCTGGCCGTCGCCGACACCCCGGAGACCGCCCGCGCCGCCGCCCGTGCCGTCCGGGTCACCTACGACACCGCCCCCCACGACACCGGCCCCGTCGACGGCCACCCGGACGCCTACGAGCCGGAGGAGGCGGGCGGCCAGCCCGGCCGCGTCGAGTACGGCGATCCCGACGCCGCCTTCGCCTCCGCCGAGGTCCGCGTCGACGTCACCTACCGGGTGCCGCCGCTGCACAACCACCCCATGGAGCCGCACGCGAGCACGGCCCACTGGGACGGGGACCGGCTCACCGTGTACACCTCCAGCCAGGGCGGTACGGCCGTGCGGTCCGTGCTCGCCCACCTGTTCCGGCTGCCCGAGGAGCGGATCACGGTCGTCGCCGAGCACGTCGGCGGCGGCTTCGGCTCCAAGGGGACCCCGCGCCCCGACGTCGTCCTCGCCGTGCTGGCCGCCCGGCACACCGGCAGGCCCGTCACCCTGGCCTACCCCCGCCGGGACCTGCCGACCGCCGTCGGCCACCGCGCCCCCACCGTGCAGCGCATGCGGCTCGGTGCCCGGCCGGACGGCCGGCTCACCGCCGTACTGCACGAGGTCACCACCCAGACCTCCCGGGTCCGGGAGTTCGTGGAGTACGCCGGCGTGGCCTCCCGCGTCATGTACGCCACCCCGAACCTGCGCAGCACCCACCACGTGGTGCCGCTGGACGTGCCCAGCCCGTCCTGGATGCGGGCCCCCGGCGAGGCACCCGGCATGTACGCGCTGGAGTCCGCCCTGGACGAACTCGCCGACGCGCTCCACGTGGACCCGGTGGAGCTGCGGGTCCGCAACGAGCCGGAGCGGGAGCCGGTGAGCGGCAAACCGTTCAGCAGCCGGCACGTCGTGGAGTGCCTGCGCGAGGGCGCCCGCCGCTTCGGCTGGGCCGGCCGCGACCCGCGCCCCGGTGTCCGCCGCGAGGGCCCGCTGCTGATCGGCACCGGCGTCGCCGCCGCCACCTACCCGGTGCAGATCGCCCCGTCCACCGCCACCGCCGAGGCCCGGCCCGACGGCACCTTCGTCGTCCGGCTCAACGCGGCCGACATCGGCACCGGGGCCCGTACCGTCCTCGCCCAGGTCGCCGCCGACGCCCTCGGCGTGCCCCTGGACCGGGTGCGTACGGAGGTCGGGCACACCGATCTGCCGCCCGCCCCGCTGGCCGGCGGCTCCATGGGCACCGCCTCCTGGGGCTGGGCCGTCCACGAGGCGTGCGCCCGGCTCGCCGCGCACCCCGAGCAGGGGCCGGTGGTCCGCGCGGACACCACCGGCACGGCCGACGCCGACAGCCCCTACGCCCGGCACGCGTTCGGCGCGCACTTCGCGGAGGTCGCCGTCGACACCGTCACCGGCGAGGTCCGGGTCCGCCGGCTGCTCGGGATCTTCGCCGCCGGACGGATCCTCAACGCCCGCACCGCACGGTCCCAGTTCACCGGCGGCATGATCATGGGCCTGGGCATGGCCCTCACCGAGCACAGCACCCTGGACCCGGCGTTCGGCGACTTCCCCGAGTCCGACCTCGCCTCCTACCACGTGCCCGTGCACGCCGACGTCCCGGCCGTCGAGGCCGACTGGATCGACGAGCACGACCCCCACCTGAACCCCATGGGCAGCAAGGGCATCGGCGAGATCGGCATCGTCGGCACCGCCGCCGCCCTCGGCAACGCCGTCCACCACGCCACCGGCATCCGCTTCCGCGAACTCCCCCTCACCCCCGACCGGGTCCTCGCCGGCCTGTTGTCCGAGGGCTGACGGTGGACGGGCCCAGCTGGGAGTACGAGGGCTACCGGCCCGCCGAGGAACGCCTGCGGGAGTCGCTGTGCACCCTCGGCAACGGCTACTTCGCCACCCGCGGCGCCCTGCCCGAGTGCACCGCGGACCAGGTCCACTACCCGGGCACCTACGCGGCCGGCTGCTACAACCGGCTCACCTCGGAGATCGCCGGGCGCCGGGTCGAGAACGAGGACATGGTCAACCTGCCCAACTGGCTGCCGCTGCGCTTCCGGCCGGCCGACGGCGACTGGCTCACGCCGGACGCCGTCCCCGTCGCCGAGCACCACCAGATGCTCCACCTCGACCCCGGCCTGCTGGAGCGCCGCACCCGCTACCCCCTCGGCGCCGACGCCGGCCTCGTCGTCCGGCAGGAACGTCTGGTCCACCTGGACGACCGCCATCTGGCCGCGCTGCGCACCGAGTTGACCGCCGAGGGCCGCCCCCTCGAACTGGAGGTGGAGGCCGCCCTCGACGGGGGTGTCACCAACTCCGGTGTCGCCCGCTACCGCGACCTGGACGGCCGGCACCTCAGCCACGTCCAGGTCGGCACCGCCGCACCCGGCCTCGTCTGGCTGCGCTGCCGTACCCGCACCTCCGACATCGGCTTCGGACTGGCCGCCCGGCTGACCACCGAGGCGCCGGTCGTCCACGCCAACGAGGTCCACCGCGCCGTACAGCGGGTGCGGCTGCGGCTGCCGCCCGGCCGGACCGTCACCGTCGACAAGACCATCGCCCTGCACACCTCCCACGACCCGGCGATCAGCGACCCCCTGCGCGCGGCCGTCGACCGGGCGGCCGCCGCGCCCGGCTTCGACGCGCTGCGGGAGTCGCACCGCGCGGCCTGGGAGCAGCTGTGGCGGCGCACCGCGCTGGACGTGCCCGGCGAGGCGGGCAGCATCCTGCGCCTGCACCTGTTCCACCTGCTGCAGACCCTCTCGCCGCACACCGCCGACCTGGACGTCGGCGTCCCCGCCCGCGGACTGCACGGCGAGGCCTACCGCGGACACGTCTTCTGGGACGAACTCTTCGTCCTGCCCTACCTCAACCTCCACCTGCCCGAGGTCTCCCGCGCCCTGCTCCGCTACCGCCACCGGCGCCTGGACGCGGCCTGCCACGCGGCCCGGGAACTCGGCCGGTGCGGCGCGCTCTATCCGTGGCAGAGCGGCAGCGACGGCCGTGAGGAGACCCAGCAGGTGCACCTCAACCCGCGCTCCGGCCGCTGGCTGCCGGACCACTCCCACCTCCAGCACCACGTCGGCTCGGCCGTGGCCTACAACGTCTGGCAGTACTGCGAGGCGACCGGCGACACCGACTTCCGGCACGGCGAGGGCGCCGAGATGCTCCTGCAGATCGCCCGCTTCTGGGGGCGGTCGGCGGTCTGGGACGGCCACCTCGGCCGGTACCGCATCCGGGGCGTCGTCGGCCCCGACGAGTACCACGACGCCTATCCCGGCGCAGGAGGGCCCGGCCTGGACGACAACGCGTACACCAACGTCACCGCCGCCTGGGTGCTCAGCCGCGCCCTGGAACTGCTGCACGGCCTGCCCGAGCCGCGCCGCCGCGAACTCCTCGCGCACACCGGTCTCGCCGACGACGAGCCGGCCCGCTGGGCGGAGGTCTCCCGTGCCCTGTACGTCCCCTTCCACGACGGGGTGATCAGTCAGTTCGACGGCTACGGCGACCTCGCCGAACTGGACTGGGACGGGTACCGCGAGCGGTACCGGGACATCCGGCGCCTGGACCGGATCCTGGAGGCCGAGGGGGACACCGTCAACCGCTACAAGGCCTCCAAGCAGGCCGACGTCCTGATGCTCGGCTACCTCTTCTCCCCGCCCGAACTCCGCGCGCTGTTCCGGCAGCTGGGCCACCACCTGGACGAGCACACCTGGCCGGCCACCGTGGACCACTACCTGCACCGCACCAGCCACGGCTCCACCCTCAGCGGCCTGGTCCACGGCTGGATCCTGGCCCGCGCCCGCCGCGCCGACGCCTGGAGCTTCGTCCAGGAGGCGCTGCGCGGTGACATCGCCGACCTGCAGGGCGGCACCACCGGCGAGGGCATCCACCTCGGCGCGATGGCCGGCACGCTGGACCTCGTCCAGCGCGGGCTGACCGGACTGGAGACCCGCGGCGGCGGCCTGTCCCTCGACCCCGTCCCCCTGCCCGAGCTGTCCTCCTACGGCTTCAGCATCCGCTACCACGGCCACTGGGGCGTGCGGCTGCGGCTGCGCAGCGGACTGCTGGAGATCGCCGTGCCCGAATCCGGCCAGTCGCCCATCGACGTCCGTCTGCGGGACTGGGCGATTCCGGTGGTGCCGGGGGAGACCGCGCGGCTGGTGCTGCCGGACTGAGCCCTCAGCCGCCCGCGACCGGGTACCGGTGCACCGGCGGCAGACCCGGCAGCAGGCCCGGCCACACCGTGTCCAGGACGTGGGCGCTCGGTGTGAACAGCGGGCGGCCCAGCCCGGGCAGGTCGGTGACCTCGTGCCACTCCCAGCGGCGGACCAGCCGCGGCTCGGTGACGACCGGTTCGCCGGTGAACCGGCCGACCTCGACGGCGGCCGTCACCCGGGGCATGCCGTGCACCGCGTCCATGAGAACGGCCCGCACCCGCACCCCCGCCGGGTCGGCCCTCAGCGACGTCTCCTCCTCCAGCTCCCGCACGGCCGCGGCGGCGAAGTCCTCGCCCGGCTCGTTCTTGCCGCCGGGCAGCTCCCACATGCCCCGCACCGACCAGCCCAGCAGCACCCGCCCCGCCGGATCCGTGACGACCACCCCGGCACCGGTCAGGGCGTGCGGGGACGGCCGGCCCTTGCCGGCGCAGACCGGCGGGGCGGGGGCGGGGCCCCGCAGGACGAGCAGGGCCAGACCGTCGGCGTCGTACCGCTCGGCCGACTGCCAGCCGGTGCCGAGCAGTTCGATCTCCTCCTCGTCCAGGGCCACACCCCGCTCGCGCTCCGGTACGGCGTCCGCGACCGGAGTGATCACGCACAGCGCGCCGCCGGGACGCAGCCGCTCCCGCAGCCGGTGCAGCACCCGGGTCCGGTCCCGGACGAACGCCCAGGCGAGCCGGACGGTGATCAAGTCGTAGGATCCCTGCCGGAGTTCGCCGAGACCGTCCTGTTCGATGTCCAGTCTCCGGTACGCCACCCCCGGCGCGGGGCCGCGCCGGGCCTCGGTGAGGGCCGCGGCGGACCGGTCGACGGCGTCCACCCGGTAGCCGTTCCCGGCCAGGTGCCGGGCGAGTTCGCCGGTGCCGCAGCCGACGTCCAGACAGCGCCCGTCCGCCGGCGCCGGGACGTGCGCGGCGAGCAGCCGGCGCTCGGCGGGGCCCAGGGGCCGGAACCGGCCCCCGCGCGCGTAGTGGGCGTCCCACTCGTCGGGCTTCGGGTGTGCCACCGGGCCTCCTCGTGCCGGTCGATACGCGGACAGGGGCATCATGACCGGGTCACGGCCCGGACACACCACCGTCGGTGATCTCGACGGCGCCCGCCCGCGGTACCACCATGGGGGAGCGGCCGAGGACGGAAGGAGCTGCCGGAGATGAGGGTGACCGACGTGCCCTTGCGGGTCCTGGCCGTGGACGACGAGGAACCCGCGCTGGCGGAGCTGCTGTACCTGCTGGGGCAGGACTCCCGGGTCGGCACCGTCGTACCCGCCCCGGCGGCCGCCGAGGCGCTGCGCCTGCTGAGCCGGGCCGCGGCGGGCGGTCCGGACGGCACCGAGGGCTTCGACGTCGTCTTCCTCGACATCGACATGCCCGGCCTCGGCGGCCTCGAACTGGCCCGGCTGCTGGGCGACTTCGCCGCCCCGCCGCTGATCGTCTTCGTCACCGCCCACGAGGACTTCGCGGTGCGCGCCTTCGACCTCAAGGCCGTGGACTACCTGCTCAAGCCGCTGCGCGAGGAGCGCTTCGCCGAGGCGGTACGGCGGGTCGCCGAGCTGGTCCGGGCCGGCCAGGGGCCCCGCCCGGCCGTCCCCGCGGACCCCGGGCCCGCGGCACCGCCCTTCGGCGACCAGGTACCGGTGGAACTGGGCGGGGTGACCCGGTTCGTGCCCCTGGCCGACATCACCTACGTCGAGGCACAGGGCGACTACGCCCGGCTGCACACCGGCCGCGGCAGCCACCTGGTGCGGATACCGCTGTCCACCCTGGAGGAGCAGTGGCGTCCGCGCGGCTTCGTGCGGATCCACCGCAGCCGGCTCGTCGCCCTCGGCCGGATCGAGGAACTCCGCGTGGACGGCGGCAATCTGACCGTCCGGATCGGCGACCGGGTCCTGGCCGTGAGCCGGCGCAACGCCCGGGAACTGCGGGACCTGCTGGCCGGCCGCGCGGCGGGCCGGGTGCGCTGACCCGGCGCAGCGCTTCGGCCACGGTGGCCGGACCCCGCCGTACCGCCCCCGGCCGAATGGCGGACAGGCTCCGTGGCGTTGGTCACGTTCACGACGGCGCCGTCCGGGGCAGGGCTATTCCCCGGGACGCGCGGGTCGGCGAGCCGCCTTGCCACTCCCGCAGGGGTGGGACTTGTGTGGGGGAATGGTGAACGCCGACCGTGGCCGAGCATGCTCCGGGTCAGCCGTCGAGGAGCGTTAACGGCAGCGTCACAGCGATTCGTGGTACTTCACCGAATGAATACGTATCGTTGTGCGAAGGATCGACGAGTAGGTGGCGGGAGGACTATTTCTCGCCAGCCTTGTGACGTTCGTGCGCGACTGCGTTCATCACACGTGTAGGCAACACGGACAACTGGGTCACGGGCCAGGGGGGTTACTTGATGTCCTGCACCAATTCGGGCTGTTCCGGGCGGCGGACGTTGCGCCGGGCCGGGTTCCGCAGACGGTGCGTTTCCGGAGCGAGGCCGACCGGGCGCTGACGCACCGGCGGTGAGATGCGTGATCGTGCTGGACGGCGGACGCGCGCGGACGCAAGACACCTTTCGGCAATTCCGGGCCCGGGCCTGGACTGCCGTACCAGGGGACAGGGCACCGCCGGCGGCCGGAAGCGGCCGGACCACATGCGCGACGGGGACGACGGGAACAGCGTGTGCGCGGTCCGGAAGAAACGGTCGACGGGCAAGAGCGCGACTACCCCACGAGTTCAGAACGCCACCCGATTACACGTCAGAGGTTGTAGTGCCCCCGCGATATTCAGTCATATCCGAGCAAACTCTTCTGGAATCGTCTTCCGAGCCAGGCCGTTCTGTCGCACAATCAGCACTCTTCTGGCTCGACGGACGGCTCGGCAAAAGCATGGAGTTAGCCGCCGCCGCGTCGGAACCGGCCACGGGAGAACTCCCCGTCCGCGAGGCGCCGCTGGAGGCGCGCATCTGGTACGCGACGCTGCTGACACGAGTCCGCGGCCTCCGGCCTGCCGAACGTCTCCTCGCCGGCGAGGAGACCGTCACCCACGGACCGCACCGACCGGAAGCCCAGGCGGCACGGCTGCTGTGCGAGGCGGAGATCCACCTCGCCGGGGGCAGGCTCACCGAGGCGACCACGGCGGCCGAGGCCGGACTCAGGCTGGCGTCCCAGGCCGGCAACCGCGGACTCCCACCCCGCGGGCACGTGGTCATGGCCGTGTGCTCCGTCCGCTCCCTGGACCTGACGACCGGCCTGCTGTACGCCAACCGGCTCCGGGACGCGGCCCTGCTCGGACAGGAGAACCTCATGCCGGGACAGTGCGTCTGGGCCGCGGCGCAGGCCCTGGAAGCGCGCGATGGCATGGAGAGCGTGGCCCACCTGCTGAAGGGCATCCTCCACGACGACGTCCTCACCCGCGAACTGCTCCTCTCCCAGCCCGCCGCCGCCCCCTGGCTGGTCCGGGCCGGACAGCGGCTCGGCGACACCGACCTCGCCGAACGCACCGTCCGCACCATGAACCGGCTCGCCCTGACGAACCGCAGCTTCCGCAGCGTCCAGGCCGCGGCCGAGCACGCCACCGGGCTGTACGCCCGCGACGCGGACGCCCTGGAGGCCGCCTCCGCACGGCACCTCGACCCCTGGGCACGCGCCTCCGCCCTGGAGGACGCGAGCCGGGTGCGCTCCGTACGCGTCCCGGAACGCGACCGGGCGGTCGACCTGCTCCGGCGCGCGGCCGACGCCTACCTGAGCGCCGGGTCCTCCCGGGACCTCGCGCGGGTCCAGAGCCGGCTGCGCGAACTCGACGACCACGGCGGGCGGCCGGCCCGCAGCCGGACCCGGGTCAGCAGACTCACCGACACCGAGTTCGCCGTGGCCGAACTGGTCAGCCAGGGCCTCACCAACGGCCGGGTCGGCAGCCAGCTCTACATCTCCCCGCACACGGTGGCGTTCCACCTGAAGAAGATCTTCCGCAAGCTCGACGTGACCTCCCGGGTGGAACTGGCCCGCTCCTGGAACCGGATCCTGGTGGAGGAACGCGCCGACCGGCCCGCCACCACGCCCGAACCCGACTTCCTCGTCCGCCCCTCCATGGCCCGGCAGGCCGGGTAACCACCCGCCGGCGCGGGACCGTCAGCGCAGGTGACGACTCCGCGCCGCCCCCACCACCACCGCCCTACCAACCTGAGGGATGCCGTGGCGGCCCTCCCCCCACGTAGCCTCCCCAAGGGAAGCACCACTCCTCACCGTGTCGTGTCGTCCCGCCGGCGAGCGCCGGCCGGAAGGGACCGGGCGGGTTGCCGGAACAGCCATACCGATTGGCCAGGAGTCATGTCATGACCCATCTTCTGCACATCGACGCGAGCATCCGCTCCGGCGAGTCCGTGACGCGGCAGCTCACCGCCGAGTTCGTCACCCAGTGGCGGCAGAACCACCCGGACGCCGGCTACACCTACCGCGACCTCGGTGCCGATCCGGTTCCGCACATCACGCACGAGGTGCGCGAGTGGCTGTTCGACCCCACCGGCGACCTGCACGGCGTCAGCCCCGAGGAGAAGGCGCTCACCGAGGCCCTGCACGCGGAGGTCCACGAGGCGACCACGATCGTGTTCGGCATCCCGATGTACAACTACACGATCCCGTCGTCCGTGAAGACCTGGATCGACCGGCTGGTCACCCCCGCCCACATGGTGCCCCCGGGCGCCGAGTCCGGCGCGCTGAGCGGCAGGAACGTCATCGTCGTCACCGCCCGCGGCGGCTCCTACGCCCCCGGCACCCCGCGCGAGGGCTGGGACTACCAGGAGCCCTACCTGAAGGCCGTGCTCGGCGCCATCGGCCTCGCCGACAACCTGACGTTCGTGCACGCCGAACTCACCTTCGCGGCCATCGTGCCCGCGATGGCGCAGCTGAAGCCGCTGGGCGAGAAGTCCCTGGCCGACGCCCGCGAGACCCTGCGCAAGCTGGCCCTCGAAGGAGCCTCATGACCGAGATGCTGTCCTACGAGGAAGTGTGGTCGCGCACCCACCACTTCGACCCTCCCGCGATCTTCGACAAGCTGCGCGAGGAACGCCCGCTCGCCAGAATGACCTACCCGGACGGCCACATCGGCTGGTTCGCCAGCAGCCACCGGATCGTCCGCGAGGTCCTCAGCGACCCCCGCTTCAGCCACAGCCTGGAGATCGGGCACTTCCCCGTCACCAAGTACGGCGCGCCCGTACCGCAGTTCCCGGCGATGCCCGGCATGTTCATCCACATGGACCCGCCGGACCACACCAGGTTCCGCCGCATGCTGGCCCGCGAGTTCACCGTCCGGCGCATCGCCGAACTCGCCCCGCACGTCGAGTCGGTGACCGCCGGGCAGATCGAGGAGATGCGCGAGCACGGCGCGCCCGCCGACCTGCTCACCACCTTCGCCAAGCCGCTCGTCCTGCGGATCCTGTCCGACCTGGTCGGCCTGCCGTACGAGGAACGCGAGCGGTACGCCGACGCCCCCGCCATCACCCACGACCCCGACGGGGACGCCGAGGAGTCCATGGCGGTCTTCCAGCAGGTCGGCGCGCTCATCGGGGAGACCATCGAGCGCAAGCGCAGGCAGCCCGGCGACGACATCATCAGCCGGCTCCTGGCCGCCGGGGAACTGACCGACGAGGAACTCGGCAACATCGTGGCCCTGCTGCTGTTCGCGGGTTACGAGACCACCGAGAGCGCTCTCACCGTCGGCGTCATGGCGCTGCTGCACCACCCCGAGCAACTCGCCGCCCTGCGCGCCGACCTGTCCCGCGTGGACGCGGCGGTGGAGGAGATCCTCCGCTACGTCACCGTCAACCAGTACGAGATCTTCCGCACCGCGCTGGAGGACGTCGAGCTGGACGGCCAGCTGGTCAGGAAGGGCGAGACCGTCACGGTCTCCCTGCCGGCCGCCAACCGCGACCCGGCGAAGTACGGCTGCCCGGCCCACCTCGACCTCGACCGGGACACCGCCGGCCACCTGGCGTTCGGCCACGGCATCCACCAGTGCGTCGGCCAGAACCTGGCCCGCCTCGAACTCCGCACCGGTCTGCGCGCCCTGCTGCAGGCCTTCCCCGACCTGCGGGCCGCCACCCCGGCCGAGGAGGTCCCGCTGCGCACCCGCGGCTCCGTCTTCGGCCTGAAGAGCCTCCCCGTCGCCTGGTGAACCCACCTCCAGTGCGTCCTCCGTACGCCCGGAGCACCTCCCTCGTACGCCCTACGTACGCCCTTGGTACGCCGTAGCACGTCCGCACCTCCGTATGTCCGCCCTTCCGACCACGTCCGGCGGTACGGCGGCCCTCCGCGCGACCTCGTGCGGGCCGGTCGCGACCGCCCCGCTCCGGACCGTCCCTCCCGGCCGTCCGGAGCGGTGGGAACGGCCCCCGCCCCGGTGGCGGTACGGCCGGCCCCGCCTTTCCCGGGCGCCTGTCCGCCGCGCACCACCGCGGTGGAGGGATGTCTGCTTCCGTCGTTCCGGACGACGGCCGGCTGTCCACCGTCGTACAGCCGCTCGCGCCGCGTCCGGAGACCGTCCCCGACCTGCTGCTCCCGGTACCCGCTGCCCGCCCTGTGGAAGGAGTCCGAGGCGTGCGTCCCGACCTGGTCACACCGCTTGCGGTCACGCTGCACGAGCACGCTCTCCGCATCCCGGAGAAGGTCGCCTTCGCCGACGACCGGCGCGCGGTCACCTACGCGGAGCTGGAGGCGCGGACGCGGCGGCTCGCCGGACACCTCGTCCGCCTGGGGCTGCGCCGCGGCGACCGGGTGGCGCTCTGCCTCGGCAACTCCGTCGCCATGGTCGAGGGCTACCTCGCGGTCGTGCGCGCCGGCGGCGTCGGCGTGCCGGTGAACCCGCGGTCCGCGCCAGCCGAGCTGGAGTATCTCCTCGCCGACAGCGGCGCGAGGTTCGTCCTCGCCGCGGCGAGCAGTGCAGTGACGTTTCTGCAGGGGGTCATGGCCGCCGACCTCACCGTCCTCGTGGCCGGCACCCCCGACGTACCCCCGGGCACCCACGCCTACGACGACCTCGCGGCCACCGATCCCGGCACACCCGCCCCCGACGACCTCGGCCTGGACGAGGTGGCGTGGATGTTCTACACATCCGGCACCACCGGCCGCCCCAAGGGCGTGCTGTCCACCCAGCGCAACTGCCTCTGGTCGGTCGCCGCCAGCTACGTACCCATCCCGGACCTGCGCCAGGACGACCGGGTGCTGTGGCCGCTGCCGCTCTTCCACAGCCTGTCCCACATCGCCTGCGTACTCTCCGTGACCTCCGTCGGCGCCACCGCCCGCCTCACGGACGGCAGCTCCGCCGACGACGTCCTCGACCTCCTCCGCACGGAGCGGGCCACCTTCCTCGCCGGCGTCCCCACCACCTACCACCACCTCGTCACCACCGCCCGCCGCACCGGCCTCGCCCTGCCGCACCTGCGCATCGGACTCGTCGGCGGCGCGGTCACCGGCTCCGAGCTGCGCCGCTCCTTCGAGGAGACCTTCGGCGTCCCGCTGGTCGACGCCTACGGCTCCACCGAGACGTGCGGCGCGATCACCATGAACCCGCCGGACGGCGCCCGCGTCGAGGGCTCCTGCGGGCTGCCGGTACCGGGCGTCGACGTCCGCATCGTCGACCCCGACACCGGGACCGACGTGCCCACCGGGCAGGAGGGCGAGGTCTGGGTCAGCGGCCCCAACGTCATGGTCGGTTACCACAACAGCCCCGAGGCGACCGAGGCCGCGCTGCGCGACGGCTGGTTCCGCACCGGCGACCTGGCCCGCCGCGACGAGGCCGGCTACTTCACCGTCTGCGGACGCCTGAAGGACCTGATCATCCGCGGCGGCGAGAACATCCACCCCGACGAGGTCGAGGCGGTCCTGCGCACCGCCCCCGGAGTAGCCGACGCCGGCGTCGCGGGAGCCCCCCACGACACCCTGGGCGAGGTGCCCGTCGCCTGGCTGGTCCCCGGTCCGGACGGCCTCGACGTCACCGCCCTGCTCGACCACTGCCGCGCCCGGCTGTCCGCGTACAAGATCCCCGAGCGGATCCACGAGGTCACCGGCATCCCGCGCACCCCCTCCGGAAAGATCGTCCGCCGGCTCCTCGCCGCCCGGCCGTACTGGCCCCGCCACACGGCCGACGGCCACCACGACGCCCTGCTGACCCCCGCGTGGCTCCCCGCTCCGGCCGGCACGGGTACTCCCGACGGTGCACGTCCGGCCGCCTGTGCCGTGGTCGGCGAGGACACCACCGGGCTGGTCGAGGCCCTGCGCGCGGCCGGCGTACCCACGGAACTCCACGCCGACCCGGCGTCCGTGGAGGGTACGGCCCCCGGTCCGGCCCTCCTGCTGCCCCCGCCCCCCTCCGCCGACCCGTACACCCAGGCCGGCCTGCTCACCGCGCAGGTGACCAGCGGGAACACCCCCGAGTCGCTGGTGGTCCTCACCCGGGGAGCCACACCCGCCGGTGACACCGCACCCGACCCCGTCGGCGCCGCGCTGTGGGCCGCCGTGCGGTCGCTCCGGGCGGGCGGCCACCAGGGACTGACCGTCGTCGACCTCGACACCGACGACCCCGACGCCGAGACGCTGCTCGCCGCCGTCGCCTCCGGCGAGCCCGAAATCGCCGTCCGCGGAGACGAGTTGCTGGTACCCCGGCTGCTGCGCACCCCTCTGGACGGCCGACCCCGCCCCGCCGCCGCCCTCACCGGCCCCGGAACAGTCGTCGTCACCGGAACCGACACGCCCACCGGTGCCGCGCTCGCCCACCACCTCGCCGACGTACACCGGGCCACGGACCTGCTGCTCGTCCACGCGCCCGGCACGACCGACCGCACCGACCCGGACGCCTGGCCCGCCGGTACCCGCATCCGCAGCATCACCGCCGACGCTCCCGGCCTGGACGACGCCCTGGATGCCGGGGTGAGCCTGGCGGTGCACACCGCCGACGACCCCGGCCTGGCCCGTGCCGTCGCCCGACTCATCGCGCCCACGGCCCGGTTCGTCACCGTCACCGACGGCTCCGCGACGCTGGGCGCCCCCGGCGACCCGGACCGGGCGGTGCGCGGTGCCCTCACCGAGGCGGTCGCGCACGCCCGCCGGCTGCGGGGACCGGCCGCCCACCTCGTCTGGGCGGCGGACGACGACACGACCCCACTCGCCGGTCTCCTCGCCGCTTTCGACGTCCTCCTCGCCGGCCGGGCCCCGGTCCTCTTCGCCCCACGCCCGACCCCGACCGACCCCTCCCGGCCGGCCCCCGCGATCCTCCGCGCCCTGACCGAGCCGCCCGCCCCCCAGACCCGCCCCGACGAGGCCGTCACCGCCGCCCTACGCACGCGCCTGACCGGCCTGGACGAGCGCGCCCAGCTTGACCTCCTCGAACACCTGGTCCGCGCCCAGGCCGCCACCGTCCTGCACGGCCCCGACACGGCCCCCCTCCCGGCCGACCGCGCCTTCCGCGACCTGGGCCTGACCTCGGTCGCCGTCGTCGCGCTGCGCGACCGGCTGACCGAGCACACCGGGCTGCGCCTGCCCACCACCGTCACCTTCGACCACCCGACCCCCCGCGAGCTGGCGGCCCACCTGCGCACCGCCGTCCTCGGCCTGGACGACACCCCCGCGCCCGCCGGACAACCGGCCGAGGACGCCGACCCGCAGGAGCCCATCGCCATCGTCGGCATGGCCTGCCGCCTGCCCGGCGGCGCCGACACCCCCGACGAACTGTGGCAGTTGCTGTCCGCCGGCCGGGACGCCGTCTCGGACTTCCCGACCGACCGGGGCTGGGACCTCGACGGCCTCTTCGCCACCGACCCGGACCGGCCCGGCACCTCCTACGTCGACCAGGGCGGCTTCCTGCCGGACGCCGGACAGTTCGACGCCGGCTTCTTCGGGATCTCCCCGCGCGAGGCGCTGGCGATGGACCCGCAGCAGCGGCTCCTCCTCGAAACGTCCTGGGAGGCCCTGGAGCGGGCCGGTGTCGACCCCCATGCGCTGAAGGGCACGGACGTCGGCGTGTTCGCCGGGGTCATGGGCCAGGGCTACGGCTCAGGAGGCGCCCTCCCCGCCGAACTCGAAGGCTTCGTCACCACCGGAACCGCGTCCAGCGTGGCCTCCGGCCGGGTCGCCTACGTCTACGGCCTCGAAGGCCCCGCCGTCACCGTCGACACCGCCTGCTCGTCCTCCCTCGTCGCCCTCCACCTCGCCGCGCAGGCCCTGCGGCGCGGGGAGTGCTCCATGGCCCTGGCCGGCGGCGCCACGGTCATGGCCACCCCGGGCACCTTCGTGGAGTTCTCCCGGCAGCGTGCGCTGGCCGCCGACGGCCGCTGCAAGTCGTACGCCGACGCGGCCGACGGCACCGGCTGGGCCGAGGGCGCGGGCATGCTGGTCCTGGAGCGCCTGTCCGAGGCCCGTCGCCACGGCCACCGAGTGCTGGCGGTCGTCCGCGGCAGCGCGGTCAACCAGGACGGCGCCTCCAACGGCCTGACCGCCCCGAGCGGACCCGCCCAGCAGCGGGTCATCCGCAAGGCACTGTCCGAGGCCGGCCTCACCCCGGCCGACGTCGACGCGGTGGAGGGGCACGGCACTGGAACGACCCTCGGCGACCCGATCGAGGCCCAGGCGCTGCTGGCGACCTACGGCCGCGACCGTGAACAGCCCTTGTGGCTGGGCTCGTTGAAGTCCAACATCGGCCACACGCAGGCCGCCGCCGGTGTCGCCGGTGTCATCAAGATGGTCCAGGCGATGAGGTACGGCGTCCTCCCCGCCACGCTCCACGTCGACACCCCCTCCTCCCAGGTCGACTGGTCCGCCGGCGCCGTCGAACTGCTCACGGAGCCCCGCCCCTGGCCCCGCACGGGTCGTCCGCGCCGGGCCGGTGTCTCCTCCTTCGGCGTGAGCGGCACGAACGCGCACGTGATCCTGGAGCAGGCCCCCGAGGAAGGGGCCGTTGTCACCGGGGAGCCGCACGAGGGTGTGGTGCCGCTGGTCGTCTCGGCGGCGTCGGAGGGTTCGCTGTCCGGTCAGGCGGAGCGGCTGGCCGCGTTCGTCGGTGACACGGACGCCTCGCCGACGGAGGTCGCGGGTGCTCTGGTGCGGCGGCGGGCGGTGCTGTCGGAGCGGGCCGTGGTGGTCGCCGGGTCGCGGGAGGAGGCGGTGGCCGGGCTTGCCGCGCTGGCGGGCGGCGAGGGCAGTCCCGTCGTGGTGCGGGGTGGTGCGGGGACGCCCGGCAGGACCGTGCTCGTCTTCCCCGGGCAGGGGTCGCAGTGGCTGGGGATGGGCCGGGAACTTCTGGAGTCCTCGCCGGTGTTCGCGGAGCGGGTCGGGGAGTGCGCCCGGGCCTTGGAACCCTGGGTGGACTGGGACCTGACGGCCGTCCTGCGCGGTGATGTCGATCTGCTGGACCGGGTGGACGTCGTGCAGCCGGCGAGTTTCGCGGTGATGGTCGCTCTGGCGGCGGTGTGGGCGTCGGTGGGTGTCGTGCCGGACGCGGTGGTCGGTCACTCCCAGGGGGAGATCGCCGCCGCGTGTGTGGCCGGGGCGTTGTCGCTGGAGGATGCGGCGCGGATCGTCGCCGTACGCAGCCGGGTGATCGCCGGTGAACTGGCGGGCCGGGGCGGTATGGCGTCGGTGGCGCTGTCCGAGGTCGAGACAGCCGCGCGGATTGCCGCCTGGGGCGGGCGGGTTGAGGTTGCTGCGGTCAACAGCCCCACGTCCGTGGTGATCGCCGGTGACGCCGAGGCGTTGGACGAGGCGCTGGCCGCGTTGGAGGCCGACGGTGTCCGGGTCCGACGGGTCGCGGTGGACTACGCCTCCCACACCCGTCATGTCGAGGCGATCGAGACCGCGTTGGGGAACGCGTTCGCCGACATCGAGAGCCAGGCCCCGCAGATACCGTTCTTCTCGACCGTGACCGGTGAGTGGGTGCGTGAGGCGGGTGTCCTCGACGGCGGCTACTGGTACGGCAACCTGCGCAACCAGGTCCGTTTCGGCCCGGCTGTCGAGGCGCTCCTCGCCGAGGGTCACACGGTGTTCGTCGAGTCCAGTGCCCACCCGGTCCTCGTCCAGCCGGTCAACGAGATCGTGGACGAGGCGGCGGGGGAGTCCGACACGGTTGTCACAGGCTCACTGCGTCGCGAAGAAGGCGGGCTTCGGCGGCTGTTGACGTCGATGGCCGCGGTGTTCGTCAAGGGCGTGGCGGTCGACTGGACGGCCGTGCTGCCCGAAGGCAGCGGCGGCGTGCAGGTGGACCTGCCGACGTACGCGTTCGACCACCGGCACTACTGGCTGAAGCCCAGCCCCGCGGCGGACGCCGCCTCGCTCGGGCAGACCGGCACCGATCATCCCCTGCTCGGCGCGGTGGTCGGACGGCCGGACTCCGGGGGGTTCATGACGACCTCGCGGTGGTCCCTGCGCTCGCAGCCGTGGCTGGGTGAGCATCTCGTCGGGGACGACGCGGTGCTGGTGCCGAACGCGGCCCTCGTGGAGCTGGCGGTCCGGCTCGGCGACGAGGCCGGCGTGCCGGTCGTGGCGGAGCTGACCGTCGAGCGGCCCGTCGTTCTGCCGGTGCGCGGCGGGCGGGCCGTCCAGACCGTGGTGGGCGACGCCGACGGCGGCGGACGGCGTACCGTCGAGGTGTACTCGCGCGCGGACGACTCCGCGCCGGACGCCTCCTGGACGCGGCACGCGCACGGCACGCTCGCGCCCGCCGCCCCGGCGGAGGCGGACGGTGACCGGCCGGCCGGTGGGTCCGGCGTCGAGGTGGCCCTCGGCGAGGGCGCCGGGGACGCCGAGCGGTACGGCGTACACCCCACCCTGCTCGACGCGGCCGTACGGACGGCACTGCCCGCCGGGAACCTCGCGGTCACCTGGCGCGGCGTCAGCCTGCTGGCGTCCGGGGCGACCGCCGTCACCGTGCGGTCGGCGGGGGCGGCCGGTGAGGGCACCCGGCTCGACCTGACCGACCCGGCCGGGCGGCCCGTGCTGACCGTCGACGCGGTGCTGTCGGAACCGTTCGAGCCGGCGCGCGCCGGAATCGCCGAGGCACTCACCCACGACGCGCTGTTCCGCGTCGACTGGACGGAGCTGCCGCTGCCGGCGGGTGAGGGGGCGCCGGGCGTCGTCACCGTACGGACCGCTCGGGACGTCGATGCCGATGCGGCGGACGCGGACGTCCTGCTGTACGGCGTCGACCCGGCGGTGACCGATCCGCGTACGGCTCTCGCCGCCGCGCTCGCCGTCCTCCAGGCCTGGCTGGCCGAACCCGCGCTGGAACGGACCCGGTTGGTCGTGACGGCCGGCGCCGACGGCACGCACCTCGCCACGGCCGCCGTCCGCGGGCTGCTGCGGTCCGCGCAGTCCGAGCATCCCGGTCGGATCGTGCTGGTGGAGTGCGACGGGTCGGGAGAGCCGGGCCAGGAGTGGGACGCTGGTGCGGCGGTGCGGACCGCCCTGGCCGGACTGCTCGCCTCCGGTGAACCCGTGATCCGTCTGCGGCCCACAGGTGCCGAGGTGCCGCGGCTGGTCCGGGCCGGGGATCCGGCGGGGGAGGACGGTGTTCCGCAGCCGGGCCGGACGCTCGATCCGGACGGGACCGTGCTGATCACCGGCGGTACCGGCACGCTCGGCGCGCTCACCGCCCGGCACCTGGTCACCGAGCACGGCGTGCGCCACCTGCTCCTGCTGAGCCGGCGCGGCCCGGAGGCGGACGGCGCGACCGCGCTGTGCGAGGAGCTGACCGCGCTCGGCGCCACCGTCACCGTCGTCGCGTGCGACACCGGTGACCGGGACCGGCTCACGGCCGTTCTGGACGCCGTACCCGCCGGTCACCCGCTGACGGCCGTGCTGCACACCGCGGGTGTCCTGGACGACGGTGTGGTCACCGCGCTCACCCCGGAGCGCGTCGACATCGTCCTGCGGCCCAAACTGGACGCCGCCCTGCTGCTGGACGAGCTGACGCGGGAGTGCGACCTCGCGGCGTTCGTCCTGTTCTCCTCGGCCGCCAACGTCTTCGGCAACCCGGGCCAGGCCAACTACGCCGCCGCCAACGCCGCCCTGGACGCGCTCGCCCGCCGCCGCCGTGAACGGGGACTGCCCGGTGTCTCGCTCGCCTGGGGCTACTGGGAGCGGGCCAGCGGCATGACCGGGCACCTCGGCGCCGCCGACCTGCACCGCAACCGGCGGCTCGGCATGGCCGCGCTGTCGGAGGCCGAGGGCATGGCACTGCTGGGCCTCGCCCTGCGCCCCGGCAGCGCACTGCCCGCCGCCCCGGTGGCCGCCAAACTGGACCTGCCCGCCCTCCGTGCGGCGGCCCGTACGGCACCCGTGGCACCCCTGCTGCGGGGCCTCGCACCCACACCGCGCTCGCTGGCCCGCGCCGCCGGGGACGCGGACCGGGGCGGCCTGCGGGACCGGGTGACCGCGCTGGACCCGGCGGCCCGGCTGGCCCTGCTGCTGGACCTGGTCCGGCGCAACGCCGCCGACGTGCTCGGCCACGGCAGCGCCGACGCCGTCCGCGCCGACCGGGCCTTCAAGGACGCCGGGTTCGACTCGCTGACCGCGGTGGAGCTGCGCAACCGGCTGGCGACCGCCACCGGTCTCGCGCTGCCCTCGGCCGTCGTCTTCGACTACCCCAAGCCGACCGCGCTCGCCGAGCACCTGCGCGCCCGGCTCGTCGGCGACACCCGCCCCGACGCTCCCGCCCCCGCCCCTACCACGACCGCGTCCGACGAGCCGATCGCGATCGTCGCGATGGCCTGCCGCTTCCCGGCGGGGGTGCACAGCCCGGAGGACCTGTGGCGGGTCGTGGCCGACGGGGTCGACGCCGTCACCGAGTTCCCCGCCGACCGGGGCTGGGACATCGACCGGCTCTACGACGCCGATCCCGACAAGCCCGGTACGACCTACGTGCGGCACGGCGCGTTCCTGGACGATGCGCCCGGCTTCGACGCCGCCTTCTTCGGCATCTCCCCGAACGAGGCGCTCGCCATGGACCCGCAGCAGCGGCTGCTGCTGGAGACGTCCTGGGAGGCGTTCGAACGCGCCGCGATCGACCCCACCGGGCTGGGCGGCCGGGACATCGGCGTCTTCGTCGGCGTCAACAGCCACGACTACACCGTGCGGATGCACCACGCGACCGACGCCGAGGGCTTCCGGCTCACCGGTGGCTCCGGCAGCGTCGTCTCGGGCCGCGTCGCCTACCACTTCGGGTTCGAGGGCCCGGCCGTCACGATCGACACCGCCTGCTCCTCCTCCCTGGTCGCCCTGCACCTGGCCGCCCAGGCGCTGCGCAACGGGGAGTGCTCCATGGCGCTCGCCGGCGGTGTGATGGTGATGGGCAACGTGGAGACGTTCATCGAGTTCTCCCGCCAGCGCGGCCTGGCCCCCGACGGACGGTGCAAGGCGTTCTCGGACGGCGCGGACGGCACCGGCTGGTCCGAGGGCGTCGGCGTGCTGCTGGTCGAGCGGCTGTCCGAGGCACAGCGGCGGGGACACCAGGTGCTCGCCGTGATCAAGGGCTCGGCCGTCAACCAGGACGGCGCGTCCAACGGCCTGACCGCCCCCAACGGTCCCTCGCAGCAGCGGGTGATCCGCAAGGCGCTCGCCAACGCCGGGCTGACGACGGCGGACGTGGACGCGGTGGAGGCGCACGGCACGGGCACCGTCCTCGGCGACCCGATCGAGGCGCAGGCCCTGCTCGCCACCTACGGCCAGGACCGCGAACAGCCGCTGTGGATCGGGTCCGTGAAGTCCAACCTCGGGCACACCCAGGCCGCCGCCGGTGTCGCCGGTGTCATCAAGATGGTCATGGCGATGCGGCACGGCCGGCTTCCCCGCACCCTGCACGTGGACCGGCCGTCCCGCCACGTGGACTGGTCGGCGGGCGCGGTCGAGGTGCTCACCGAGGCCCGCACCTGGCCGGAGACCGGCCGCCCGCGCCGGGTCGGCGTCTCCGCCTTCGGCATCGGCGGCACCAACGCCCACCTGGTCCTGGAACAGGCGCCCACGATGGAGACGGCCACGGAGACGGAGCGGGCATCAGCGGCCGAGCCGGGACCCGTGGCCGGCCCGGCACACGCGGCCGGACAGGAGCCCGGACAGAGGCCCGCGGTCGGCGTGGGGCCGGCCTCGGCCGGTGGTGGCCTCCTCCTCCCGTTCCCCCTCTCCGCCCGTACCGCCGCCGGACTGCGCGGACAGGCCGCCCGGCTCGCGGACTGGGTGGCGGGGCGGGCCGGTACGCCGCTCGCGGCCACGGCGCACGCCCTCGGCACCACCCGCGCCCACCTCGACCACCGCGCGGTCGTCCTCGCCGCCGACCGGGAACGCCTCACCGACGCCCTGCGCGCGCTCGCCGAGGGCACCGCCGACCCGGACACCGTCACCGGCGGCCCGGCCGACGGCAAACTCGCCTTCCTGTTCACCGGGCAGGGCAGCCAGTGGGCCGGCATGGGCCGCGAACTCGCCGCCGCCCACCCCGTGTTCCGCGAGGCGTTCGACGCCGCCTGCGCCGCCGTGGAAGCACACCTGGACGGCCTCGAACACCCCCTGAAGAACGTGGTGTTCGCCGAGCCCGGCACCGAACGGGCCACCCTGCTCGACCAGACCCTCTACACCCAGGCCGCACTGTTCGCCCTGGAGACCGCGCTGTTCCGGCTGTTCACCTCCTGGGGCGTACGCCCCGACCTCCTCGCGGGCCACTCGGTCGGCGAGATCGCCGCCGCGCACGCCGCCGGCATCCTGGACCTGGCGGACGCCGGTGAACTGGTCGCCGCGCGCGGCCGACTGATGCAGGCGCTGCCCGAGGGCGGGGCGATGGTCGCCGTAGAGGCCACCGAGACCGAGGTCGCCCCGCTGCTCGCGCAGGCTCCGGGCGCCGTCGGGATCGCGGCGGTCAACGGGCCGCGGGCGCTGGTGCTGTCCGGCGCCGAGGACGCCGTACTCGCCGTCACCGCGCGCCTCGCCCAGGACGGCCACCGCACCCGCCGGCTGACCGTCAGCCACGCCTTCCACTCCGCGCTGATGGAGCCGATGCTCGACGATCTGCGCGCCGTGGCCGCCCGCCTCCGCTACCGGCCGGGCACCCTGCCCGTCGTCTCCACGCTCACCGGCGCCCTCGCCGAGGACGGGCTGCTCGCCACCCCCGAGTACTGGGTGGACCAGGCCCGGCACGCCGTGCGGTTCACCGACGCCGTCACCGCCCTGCGCGACCAGGGCGCCGTCACCCACCTGGAGCTCGGCCCCGGCGGTGTGCTCAGCGCCATGGCCCTCGGCACGCTCGGGCCGGACACCCGCGGCTGCGTCACCACCCTGCGCCGGGACACCGCCGAGGACACCGCCGTCTCCACCGCGCTCGCCGAACTGCACGTGCGGGGCGTGCCGGTCGACTGGACCGCCGTTGTCGGCCGCCCGGACCCGGCCGTCGGCCCCGACCTGCCCACCTACGCCTTCCAGCACCAGCGGTACTGGGTCGAGGGCGCCGCGGCCACCGACGCCGAGGCGCTCGGCGCCCGGTCCGCCGGCCACCCGCTGCTGGGCAGCGTCGTGGAGGTCCCCGACGAGCACGGCGGCACCGGTGTCGTCCTGACCGGCCGGCTCTCCCGGCGCAGCCCCGGCCTGCACACCGGCGGGGGAGGGACCGTACCGGCCGGTGTCCTGCTGGAGCTGCTGGTCCGGGCGGGCGACGAGACCGGAGGCGGCACCGTCGAGCGGATCACCGTCGACGCCCCCCTCGCCGTCCCCGCCCACGACGACGTCCAGCTCCGCGTCCTCGTGGACGCGCCCGGGCCCGACGGGGCGCGCGCGGTCACCGTGCACAGCCGGCCGGCCGGACACGAGGGCGAACCGTGGCTGCGGCACGCCCGCGCCACCCTCACACCCGGGGTCCCCGAACACGCCTTCGACCTGCGCGCCTGGCCGGACAAGCCCGCCGAGGACACTGTCCCGGCCGGGGCGCGCGGCCTATGGCGGCAGGACGGCCGGATCCTCGCCGACCTCGCGCTGCCGGACGAACTCACCGACCAGGCCGAACGGTTCACCCTGCACCCGGTGCTCCTCGACACCGCCCTGCGGATCGCGGCCGAGGACACGGTCGTCACCCTCACCGAGTGCGCCACCCTCGCGGTGTACGCGGTCGGCGCCACCGAGCTCCGGGCGCGCGTCACCCCGGACGCCGACGGCCACCACCTGGTGGAGCTGGCCGACGCCGACGGCCGGCCCGTGGCCCTGCTCGGCCCGGTGACGCTGACGGCCGCCGAAACGGTCGTACCGGAGACCGAGATACCCGAAGCGGTCCCACGGAAGGCGGCCGTGTCCGAAGAGGCCGCGGGAGAGGCGGCCGTACCGGAGGCCGCCGCGCCCGGAACCGTCCCCGTCCGGACCGCCCCCGTCCGCCGCGTCATCCGCCGCACCCCGGAAGCCGACGGCAACGAGCTGGCCGCGCGGCTGACCGGGCTCGCCGACGCCGAACAGCGCCGGATCCTGCTGGACCTGGTCCGCGAGAGCACCGCCGTCGTCCTCGGCCACCGGGACACGGACGACTTCGACGAGGGACAGCCGTTCAAGAACCTCGGCTTCGACTCGCTCACCGCCGTCAAACTCCGCAACCGGCTGCACGACTTCACCGGCGTCAGTCTGCCCAGCAGCCTGGTCTTCGACCACCCGACACCGGCCCTGCTCGCCGACCACCTGCGCGGCGAACTCCTCGGCACCCGCCCGCGGACGCCCGCTCCCGTCCGGCGCGCCACCGCGGACCCGGACGAGCCGATCGCCATCATCGCCATGAGCAGCAGGCTTCCCGGCGGCGTCCACAGCCCCGAGGACCTGTGGCAACTCGTCATGGACCGGCGCGACGCCATCTCCGGCTTCCCCACCGACCGTGACTGGGACATCGACCGGCTCTACCACCCCGACCCGGCCCACCCCGGCACCAGCTACACCCGGGCGGGCGGCTTCCTGCACGACGCCGCCCGGTTCGACGCCCAGCTCTTCGGCATCTCGCCGCGCGAGGCCCTCGCCATGGACCCGCAGCAGCGGCTCCTGCTGGAGACCTCCTGGGAGGCCATGGAACGGGCCGGTATCGACCCGCTGTCCACCCGCGGCCAGGACGTCGGCGTCTTCACCGGCATCGTCCACCACGACTACGTCACCCGGCTGCGCCAGGTCCCCGAGGACGTCCAGGGCTACACGATGACCGGTACGGCCGCGAGCGTGGCCTCGGGACGGGTGTCGTACGTCTTCGGCTTCGAAGGCCCCGCCGTCACCGTGGACACGGCCTGCTCCTCGTCCCTGGTCGCCATGCACCTGGCCGCCCAGGCCCTGCGGGGCGGCGAGTGCTCCCTCGCGCTCGCCGGCGGCGCCACCGTCATGGCCACCCCGGACGCCTTCCTGGAGTTCTCCCGGCAGCGCGGACTGTCCGCCGACGGCCGCTGCAAGGCGTACTCGTCCACCGCCGACGGCACCGGCTGGGCCGAGGGCGTCGGCGTGGTCCTGCTGGAGCGGCTGTCCGAGGCGCGCCGCAACGGCCACCGGGTGCTGGCGGTGCTGCGCGGCAGCGCGGTCAACCAGGACGGCGCCTCCAACGGCCTCACCGCCCCCAACGGCCCCTCCCAGCAGCGGGTGATCCGCAGCGCGCTGACGTCCGCCGGGCTGGAACCCGCCGACGTGGATGCGGTGGAGGGCCACGGCACCGGCACCGTCCTCGGCGACCCGATCGAGGTACAGGCACTCCTCGCCACCTACGGCCAGGACCGCGCCCAGCCGCTGTACCTGGGCTCCGTGAAGTCGAACATCGGCCACACCCAGGCCGCCGCCGGTGTCGCCGGGGTGATCAAGATGGTGGAGGCGATGCGGCACGGCGTCCTGCCGCCCACCCTGAACGTCGCCGAACCCACCCCCCAGGTGGACTGGTCCGCGGGCGCGGTCGAACTCCTCACCGAGGCCCGCGAGTGGACCCGTACCGGCCGGCCGCGCCGGGCCGCCGTCTCCTCGTTCGGCGCGAGCGGCACCAACGCACACGTCATCCTGGAGGAGGCGCCCGACACCGAGCCGGTCACCCGGCCGGCGGTGCCCGCCGGTGTCGTACCGCTGGTGGTGTCGGCCCGCAGCACCGCCGCCCTCGCCGCCCAGGCCGGACGCCTGGCGGCCTTCGTCACCGGTACCGAGGCCTCCCCGGCCGAGGTCGCCGGGGCTCTCGTCGACCGGCGGGCCCTGCTGTCCGAGCGGGCCGTGGTCGTCGCCGGCGCCCGCGACGAGGCACTGGCGGGGCTGGGCGCGCTGGCCCGGGGCGACAGCAGCCCCCTCGTCGTGACCGGAACCATCGCCGGCTCCGGCAGCCCCGGCAGGACCGTGCTCGTCTTCCCCGGGCAGGGGTCGCAGTGGCTGGGGATGGGCCGGGAGTTGCTGGAGTCCTCGCCGGTGTTCGCGGAGCGGGTCGGGGAGTGCGCCCGGGCCCTGGAACCGTGGGTGGGCTGGGACCTGACAGCCGTCCTGCGCGGTGATGTCGATCTGCTGGACCGCGTGGACGTCGTCCAGCCGGCGAGCTTCTCCGTGAACGTCGCCCTGGCGGCGGTGTGGGCGTCGGTGGGTGTCGTGCCGGACGCGGTGGTCGGTCACTCCCAGGGCGAGATCGCCGCCGCCTGCGTGGCCGGGGCGTTGTCGCTGGAGGACGCGGCGCGGATCGTGGCCGTACGCAGCCAGGTGATCGCCGGTGAGCTGGCGGGCCAGGGCGGTATGGCGTCGGTGGCGCTGTCCGAGGTCGAGACAGCCGCGCGGATTGCCGCCTGGGAAGGGCGGGTTGAGGTCGCGGCGGTCAACAGCCCCACCTCTGTGGTGATCGCCGGTGACGCCGAGGCGTTGGACGAGGCGCTGGCCGCGTTGGAGGCCGACGGCGTCCGGGTCCGGCGGGTCGCGGTGGACTACGCCTCGCACACCCGTCATGTCGATGCGATCGAAAGGTCGTTGGCGGAGGCGTTCGCCGACATTGAGAGCCAGGCCCCGCAGATACCGTTCTTCTCGACCGTGACCGGTGAGTGGGTGCGTGAGGCGGGCGTCCTCGACGGCGGCTACTGGTACCGCAACCTCCGCAGCCAGGTCCGCTTCGGGCCGGCCATCGCCTCCCTCCTCGCCCAGGGCCACACGGTGTTCGTGGAGTCCAGCGCCCACCCCGTCCTCGTCCAGCCCGTGAACGAGATCTTCGACGAGGCCGCCGACGACAAGGTCCGGCTCCGGGCCGTCGCCGGAGGCTCCCTGCGGCGCGAGGAGGGCGGGCTGCGGCGGCTGCTCGCGTCGATGGCCGAGCTGTTCGTCAGGGGCGTGGCCGTGGACTGGACGGGCGTCCTGCCCGACGGAGCCCGTGACGCCGACCTGGACCTGCCGACGTACGCCTTCGACCGGCAGCACTTCTGGCTGCGGGAGGCGGACACCGGGACGGACGGCGCCCCGGCCGCCGAGGGCGCCGAGACCGACTTCTGGGCCGCCGTCGAACAGGCCGACGCCGACTCCCTCGCCCGGCTCCTCGACCTGGCCGCCGCCGACCAGCGCGACGCGCTCCGCACCGTCGTCCCCGTGCTGGCCGACTGGCGCGGCAGGCGGCGTGAGCTGTCGGCGGCCGAGAAGCTGCGCTACCACGTCACCTGGCGGCCCCTCGACCAGGAGGGCACCGGCGTCCCCGGCGGCACCTGGCTGGCCGTCGTACCGGCCGGGCGGCCCGCGGACTCTCCGCTGGACGAGCTGCTGCGGGAACTCGCCGCACAGGGACTCGACCTGCTCCCGCTGGAGGTCACCGCGGCCGGCACCGACCGCGCCCGGCTCGGCGAACGCCTGTCGGCCGTCCTCACCGAACACGGCGTGACCGGCGTGCTGTCCCTGCTCGCCCTCGACCCCGGCGGCGCCGACGGCCCGCAGGACCCCGTCCCGACGACCGCGGCCACCCTCGCCCTGGTACAGGCGCTCGGCGACACCGGAGCCACACAGCCGCTGTGGTGCCTGACCCGGGGCGCGGTCAACACCGGCATCCAGGACACCGTCACAGCCCCCGCCCAGGCGGCCGTCTGGGGCATCGGCCGGGCCGCCGCCCTGGAGCGCGGCGACCGCTGGGGCGGGCTGATCGACCTGCCCGCCACCCTCGACACCCGCGCCGTCCGCCACCTCCTCGGCGCGCTCGGCCATCCCGGCGACGACGACCAGCTGGCCGTACGCCGCTCCGGAGTCCACACCCGCAGGCTGCTCCGCAAGACCGCCCCCGACCCGGCCGCCGGCCCCGGCTGGCAGCCGGCCGGTACCGTCCTGGTGACCGGCGGCGCCGAGGGCCTCGGACGGCACGCCTCCCTGTGGCTCGCCCGGTCCGGCGCCCGGCGCCTCCTCGTCACCACCACGGCCGGCGCACCCGACGGCGCGCTCGACGCGCTCACCGCCGAAGTCACCGCGCTCGGCACCGGCACCACCGTCGAGAGCTGCGCCGACACCGACCACGCCGCCATCGAGCGGCTGCTCGCCGACACCCCCGGCGACCAGCCCCTCACCGCCGTCGTGCACACCGCCGACATCGCCCGCACCAGCACCGTGGACGACACCGGCGTACCCGAACTCACCGAGGTGTTCACCGCCAAGGTCGACACCGCCCGCTGGCTCGCCGAACGGTTCGCCGACACCCCCCTCGACGCGTTCGTGGTGTTCTCCTCGATCGCCGGCATCTGGGGCGGTGGCGGCCAGGGACCGTCCGGCGCCGCCAACGCCGTCCTCGACGCCCTCGTGGAGTGGCGGCGCGGCCACGGCCACACGGCCACCGCGATCGCCTGGGGCGCCCTGGACGAGACCGGCGTCGGCATGGACGAGGACACCCTCACCCAGCTGCGCCGGCGCGGTGTCCTGCCGATGGCCCCGCAGCTCGCCCTCACCGCCTTCGAACAGGCCGTGCGGGCCCAGGAGAAGGCCGTCACGGTCGTCGACATGGACTGGGGCGCCTTCATCCCGGCGTTCACCTCGGTCCGGCCCGGTCCGCTCTTCGCCGACCTGCCCGAGGCGCAGGAAGCGCTGCGGGCCACCCAGCCGGACACCGAGAACGGCGACACCACCGCCGGCCTCGTGGACTCCCTGCGCGACGTCCCCGAGGCCGAGCAGAACCGCATCCTGCTCCGGCTGGTGTGCGGACACGCCGCCACGGTCCTCGGCCACAGCGGCGCCGACAGCATCGGGCCCCTCCAGGCCTTCCAGGAGGTCGGCTTCGACTCGCTCGCCGCCGTCAACCTGCGCAACAGCCTCCATGTGGCGACCGGCCTCAGGCTGCCCGCCACGCTCATCTTCGACTACCCCACGCCGGACGCCCTCGTCGGCTACCTGCGCTCGGAACTGATCCGGGACGCGGACGACGGGCTGGACGGGCGGGAGGACGATCTCAGGCGAGCCCTCGCCACCGTCCCCCTCGCCCGGTTCAGGGACGCCGGCGTCCTGGACACCCTGCTCGGCCTCGTGGACACCGAGGACGCCCCGGCGTCCGGGACGCCCGCAGGGGCGGACCCGGCCGAGGACGACGAGACCCTGATCGACGCCATGGACGTTGCCGATCTCGTGCAGCGTGCTCTGGGCAGGACGAGCTGACCCCATGACAGCGGACGCACCACGGAGGACGGATATGTCGGGCCCGGACGACCAGATCGTCAACGCGCTGCGCGCCTCCCTCAAGGAGAACGCGCGCCTGCAGCAGGAGAACACCAAGCTCGCGGCGGCCGTTGCCGAGCCCATCGCCATCGTCTCCATGGCCTGCCGGTACGCGGGGGGCATCCGCACCCCGGAGGACCTGTGGCAGGTGGTGACCGACGGCACCGACGTCTACACGGCGTTCCCGGAGGACCGCGGCTGGGACCTGGAGGGTCTCTACCACCCCGACCCGGACAACCCCGGCACCACCTACGTCCGCGAGGGCGCCTTCCTGCACGACGCCGGCGAGTTCGACGCCGCGTTCTTCGGCATCTCGCCGCGCGAGGCCCTCGCCATGGACCCGCAGCAGCGCCAGCTCCTCGAAGTGTCCTGGGAGACCCTGGAACGCGCCGGCATCGACCCGCACTCACTGCGCGGCAGCGACACGGGCGTCTTCGCCGGCATCGTCCACCAGGACTACGCCCCCGACCTCAGCGGCCACGAGGGTTTCCTCAGCCTGGAGCGCGCCCTCGGCACCTCGGGCGGTATCGCCTCCGGCCGCGTCGCCTACACCCTCGGCCTCGAAGGGCCCGCGGTCACAGTCGACACCATGTGCTCCTCGTCGCTGGTCGCCATCCACCTCGCCATGCAGGCGCTGCGCCGCGGCGAGTGCTCCATGGCGCTCGCCGGCGGCTCCACCGTGATGTCCACGCCCGGCGGCTTCGTCGGCTTCGCCCGCCAGCGCGGCCTCGCCCAGGACGGCCGCATCAAGTCCTACGCCGCCGCGGCCGACGGCTCCAGCTGGGCCGAGGGCGTCGGTGTCGTCCTCCTCGAAACGCTGTCCCAGGCCCGCGAGCGCGGCCACCGCGTCCTCGCCGTCATCCGCGGCTCCGCCGTCAACCAGGACGGTGCCTCCAACGGCCTCACCGCACCCAACGGCCCCTCCCAGCAGCGGGTCATCCGCAAGGCCCTGGCCGGCGCCGGACTGACCACCGCCGACGTCGACATGGTCGAGGGCCACGGCACCGGCACCGTCCTCGGCGACCCCATCGAGGCCCAGGCCATCCTCGCCACCTACGGCCAGGACCGCCCCGCCGGACAGCCGCTGCGGCTCGGCTCCGTCAAGTCCGTCATCGGCCACACCCAGGCCGCCTCCGGCGTCGCCGGCGTCATCAACATGGTGCAGGCGCTGCGCCACGGCACGATGCCGGCCACCCGGCACATCGACGCCCCCACCCCGCAGGTCGACTGGTCCTCCGGTGCCGTCGAGCTGCTCACCGAGGCCCGGCAGTGGCCCGACGGCGGGCGTCCGCGCCGCGCCGGCGTGTCCTCGTTCGGCGCCAGCGGCACCAACGCCCACCTGATCCTGGAACAGGCCCCCGAGGACGCCGGGGAACCCGAGGCACCCGACACCCCCTCCGAGCCGTACGACGGTGTGCTGCCGCTGGTCGTGTCCGCGGCCTCCGCCGCCTCCCTCACCGGCCAGGCCGGCCGCCTCGCCGCCTTCCTGGACACTGCCCCCGGCACCCCGCTCACGGACGTCGCCGGCACCCTCGCCACCCGGCGCGCCGTCCTCGGTGAACGCGCGGTCGTCGTCGCGGAGACCCACGACGAGGCCCTCGCCGCGCTCACCGCCCTCGCCCGCGACGAACAGGCACCCGGCACCGTCCGCGGCGCCGCCACCGCGGCCGGCGCCGGCAAGAGCGTCCTCGTCTTCCCCGGGCAGGGCACCCAGTGGATCGGCATGGGCCGCGAACTCCTCGACACCTCACCGGTGTTCGCAGCCCGCGTCGAGGAGTGCGCCCGGGCCCTGGAACGCTGGGTCGACTGGGACCTGAAGGCCGTCCTGCGCGGCGAGGCCGACACCGAGCTGCTGACCCGCGTGGACGTCGTCCAGCCCGCCTGCTTCGCCGTGGCCGTCGGCCTGGCGGCGGTGTGGGCGTCGGTGGGTGTCGTCCCGGACGCGGTGATCGGCCACTCGCAGGGCGAGATCGCCGCCGCCTGCGTGGCCGGCGCGCTCACGCTGGACGACGCCGCCCGCATCGTCGCCGTCCGCAGCCAGGTCATCCGGGGCCGGCTCGCCGGGCTCGGCGGCATGGCGTCCGTCGCGCTCACCGAGGACGACGTCACCGCCCGGCTGGAGCGCTGGGCCGGCCGGGTCGAGGTCGCCGCCGTCAACGGCCCGGCCTCGGTCGTGATCGCCGGCGACGCCGAGGCCCTCGACGAGGTCCTGGACACCCTGGAGGACCAGGGCGTGCGGGTGCGCCGCATCGCCGTGGACTACGCCTCCCACAGCCGCCATGTCCAGGCCGTCCAGGAAGCCCTCACCGAGGCCTTCGCGGACATCCGCGGCCAGGCGCCGACGATCCCCTTCCTGTCCACCGTGACCGGCGAATGGGTTCGCGAGGCCGGAGTCCTCGACGGCGGCTACTGGTACCGCAACCTGCGAGGCCAGGTCCGTTTCGGCCCGGCCGCCGAGACGCTCCTCACCGAGGGCCACACGCTGTTCGTGGAGTCCAGCGCCCACCCCGTCCTCGTCCAGCCCCTCACCGAGCTCGCCGACGCCGCCGCCGTCGACGCCGTCGTCACCGGCTCCCTGCGCCGCGACGACGGGGGCCTGCGCCGGCTGCTCACCTCCCTGGCCGAGGTCTTCACGGCCGGTGCCGCCGTCGACTGGCGGAACATCCTCCCCGAGGCCGCCCGCACCGCCCACGCCGACCTGCCGACGTACGCCTTCGACCACCGCCACTACTGGATCCAGCTCACCCCGAACGGCACCGACGCCGCCTCCCTCGGCGTCACCGGCAGCGACCACCCGCTGCTCGGCGCCGTCGTCCCGCTGCCCCAGACCGACGGACTGGTCTTCACCTCCCGGCTCTCGCTGCGCACCCACCCCTGGCTCGCCGACCACGCCATGCAGGGCGTCGTCATCGTCCCCGGCACCGTCTACGTCGACCTCGCCGTCCGCGCCGGCGACGAGTTCGGCTGCGGCACCCTCGAAGAACTCGTCATCGAGGCCCCCCTCGTCCTGCCCGCACAGGGCGCCGTCCGCGTCCAGGTCGCCGTCGGCGGCGCCACCCCGAACGGCTCCCGCACCGTCGACGTCTACTCGCTGCGCGAGGACACCACCGACGACGACGGCCACGGCGAGTGGACCCGGCACGCCACCGGCCTGCTGTCCGGCACGCCCGCGACGTTCACCACGCCCGCCGTCGACTACGCCGCCTGGCCGCCGCCCGGCGCCGAACCCGTCGCCATCGACGACTTCTACGCCGGCCTCGTCGCCCGCGGCTACTCCTACGGCCCCGCCTTCCAGGGCCTGCGCGGCGTGTGGCGGCGCGGCGACGAACTCTTCGCCGAGGCAGCCCTGCCGCAGGACCACCGGGAGAACGCCGACAGGTTCGCCATCCACCCGGCCCTCCTCGACGCCGCCCTGCACACCAACGCCTTCGCCAACCCCGACGACGACCGCAACGTCCTGCCGTTCGCCTGGAACGGACTCGTCCTGCACGCCGAGGGCGCCACCGCCCTGCGCGTCCGGGTCGCCCCCGCCGGTCCCGACGCCCTCTCCTTCCAGGCCGCCGACGAGACCGGCGCCCTCGTCCTCACCATGGACTCCCTGGTGTCCCTGCCGGTCTCCGCCGAACAGCTCGGCGCCGCCGCCGGCGCCGACCAGGACGCCCTGTTCGCCGTCGACTGGGTGCAGCTGCCCGCCGCCGAAGGCGACACCACCGCACCCACCTGGGTGCCCGTCACCGACGCCGACGGCGTCACCGCGCTCACCGCCCGCGAGACCGCTCCCGCCGCCGCGATCCTCGACGCCGACAGCGGCGGCGCCGACGCCCAGACCCTGACCACCCGGGTGCTGCGCGTCCTCCAGGCCTGGCTGGCCACACCCGGACTGGAAGCCGCCCGGCTCGTGGTGGCCACCCGGGGCGCGGTCGCCGCCGGCGGTGACGCCTCCGTCACCGACCCGGCCGGCGCCGCCGTCTGGGGCCTCGTCCGCGCCGCCCAGGCCGAGAACCCCGACCGGGTGATCCTCGCCGACCTCGACCCGGCCGCCGCCACCGGCGCAGGCCCCGTCCTCGGCCGGCTCCTCGCCACCGGGGAACCCCAGCTCGCCGTCCGCGGCACCACCCTGTCCGCGCCCCGCCTGGTCCGCCCCGAGCCCGCCGGCACGGAGCCCACCGGCTCGGAGCCCACCGGCTCGGAGCCCACCGGTACCGATGAGCCCGCCCCCGAGCCCCCCGCCGCGTTCGACCCCGACGGCACCGTCCTGATCACCGGCGGCACCGGCTCGCTCGGCGCGCTCGTCGCCCGCCACCTGGTCGAACGACACGACGTACGGCACCTGCTGCTGGCCGGCCGACGCGGCCCCGACGCCGACGGCGCCGCCGAACTCACCGCCGAACTCACCGGCCTCGGCGCGGCCGTCACGCTCGTCGCCTGCGACGTCTCCGACCGGGACGCGGTCGCCGCCCTGCTGCGCGGCATACCCGCCGAGCACCCGCTGACCGGCCTGGTGCACCTCGCCGGCGTCCTCGACGACGGCGTCATCGGCGCCCTCACCGAGGAACGGATCGCCGGGGTCTTCACCCCCAAGGCCACCGCCGTACGGCACCTGGACGAGCTGACCCGCGAACTCGCCCCCGTGCTGCGCTCGTTCGTGGCGTTCTCCTCCGCCGCCGCCCTGCTGGGCTCCGCCGGCCAGGGCAACTACGCGGCCGCCAACGCCTACCTGGACGCCCTGATGGCCCACCGCCGCGCGGCCGGCCTGCCCGGCGTCTCCCTCGCCTGGGGCCTGTGGGAGCAGAACACCGGCCTCACCGCCCACCTCAGCGAGACCGACCAGGCCCGCATGAGCCGCGGCGGTGTCCTCGCCCTCACCCCCGACGAGGGCCTCGCCCTCCTCGACACCGGCCTGCACAGCGACCGCGCCCTGCTCGTCCCCATCAAGCTGGACCTGCGCGCCCTGCGCTCCGACGCCGCGTCCGGTGCCGCCGTGCCGCACCTGCTGCGCGGCCTGGTCCGGGCCGGCCGGCGCTCCGCCCGGGCCGCGGCCGGCGACGGCAGCGGCCTGCTGCGCCGCCTCGCCGGACTGCCCGAGGCCGAACAGGAAGCCGTCCTGCTGGGCGTCATCCAGGCCGAGGCCACCGCCGTCCTCGGCTTCAGCGGACCCGAACTCGCCCAGGGCACCCGGGGTTTCGGCGACATCGGCTTCGACTCGCTCACGGCGATCGAACTGCGCAACCGGCTCTCCGCCGCCACCGGCGTCAAGCTGCCGGCCACGCTCATCTTCGACTACCCGACCCCCGTGGCCCTCGCCCGCCACCTGCGCGAGGAGCTCGGCGAGAGCGCCGCCGGCGCCGCCGCCCCCACCGTGGTCGCCACCGACCCGGACGAGCCCGTCGCCATCGTCGGCATGGCCTGCCGGCTGCCCGGCGGCGTCACCGACCCGGCCGGCCTGTGGCGGCTCGTCCTCGAACGCCGCGACGGCATCACGGAGTTCCCCGACGACCGAGGCTGGAACCTGGACGAGCTGTTCGACGCCGACCCCGACAAGGCCGGCACCTCCTACGTCCACAAGAGCGGATTCCTGCACGGCGCCGCCGAGTTCGACGCCGAGTTCTTCGGCATCTCCCCCCGCGAGGCCCTGGCCATGGACCCGCAGCAGCGGCTGCTGCTGGAGGCCACCTGGGAGGCCCTGGAGAACACCGGCATCGACCCCAGCTCGACCCGCGGCGCGAACATCGGTGTCTTCTCCGGCGTCTCCATCCACGACTACCTGGAATCCCTCAGCAACATGCCCCCCGAGCTGGAGGGCTACGTCACCACCGCCACCGCCGGCAGCGTGGCCTCCGGCCGGGTGTCGTACGTCTTCGGTTTCGAGGGCCCCGCGGTCACCGTGGACACCGCCTGCTCCTCGTCCCTGGTCGCCATGCACCTGGCCGCCCAGGCCCTGCGGCAGGGTGAATGCTCCCTCGCGCTGGCCGGCGGTGTCGCCGTGATGGGCTCGCCCATCGGCGTGCTCGGCATGTCCCGCCAGCGCGGCCTCGCCGCCGACGGCCGGGTCAAGGCCTTCTCCGACGGCGCCGACGGCACCATCCTCTCCGAGGGCGTCGGCATCGTCGTGCTGGAACGCCTGTCCGAGGCGCGCCGCAACGGCCACCAGGTGCTGGCGGTGCTCCGTGGCTCGGCCGTCAACCAGGACGGCGCCTCCAACGGCCTGACCGCCCCCAACGGCCCCTCGCAGCAGCGGGTGATCCGCCGGGCGCTGTCGGCGGCCGGGCTCGCCCCGACAGACGTCGACGCGGTGGAGGCCCACGGCACCGGCACCGCGCTCGGCGACCCCATCGAGGCCCAGGCGCTCCTCGCCACCTACGGCCGTAACCGTGAACTGCCCTTGTGGTTGGGCTCGTTGAAGTCCAACATCGGCCACACGCAGGCCGCCGCCGGTGTCGCCGGTGTCATCAAGATGGTCGAGGCCCTGCGCCACGGCGTCCTCCCGCCCACCCTGAACGTCACCGAGCCGACCCCGCAGGTCGACTGGTCGTCCGGCTCCGTCGAGCTGCTGACCGAGGAACGGCAATGGCCGCACACCGGCCGTCCGCGCCGGGCCGGTGTCTCCTCCTTCGGCATCAGCGGCACGAACGCGCACGTGATCCTGGAGCAGGCCCCCGAGGAAGGGGCCGTTGTCACCGGGGAGCCGCACGAGGGTGTGGTTCCGCTGGTCGTCTCGGCGGCGTCGGAGGGTTCGCTGTCCGGTCAGGCGGAGCGGCTGGCCGCGTTCGTCGGTGACACGGACGCCTCGCCGACGGAGGTCGCGGGTGCTCTGGTGCGGCGGCGGGCGGTGCTGTCGGAGCGGGCCGTGGTGGTCGCCGGGTCGCGGGAGGAGGCGGTGGCCGGGCTTGCCGCGCTGGCGGGCGGCGAGAGCAGTCCCGTCGTGGTGCGGGGTGGTGCGGGAACGCCCGGCAGGACCGTGCTCGTCTTCCCCGGGCAGGGGTCGCAGTGGCTGGGGATGGGCCGGGAGTTGTTGGAGTCCTCGCCGGTGTTCGCGGAGCGGGTCGGGGAGTGCGCCCGGGCCTTGGAGCCGTGGGTGGACTGGGACCTGACGGCCGTCCTGCGCGGTGATGTCGATCTGCTGGACCGGGTGGACGTCGTGCAGCCGGCGAGTTTCGCGGTGATGGTCGCTCTGGCGGCGGTGTGGGCGTCGGTGGGTGTCGTGCCGGACGCGGTGGTCGGTCACTCCCAGGGCGAGATCGCCGCCGCCTGCGTGGCCGGGGCGTTGTCGCTGGAGGATGCGGCGCGGATCGTGGCCGTACGCAGCCGGGTGATCGCCGGTGAACTCGCGGGCCGGGGCGGTATGGCGTCGGTGGCGCTGCCCGAGGACGAGACAGCCGCGCGGATTGCCGCCTGGAGCGGGCGGGTTGAGGTTGCGGCGGTCAACAGCCCCACGTCCGTGGTGATCGCCGGTGACGCCGAGGCGTTGGATGAGGCGCTGGCCGCGTTGGAGGCCGACGGTGTCCGGGTCCGGCGGGTCGCGGTGGACTACGCCTCCCACACCCGTCATGTCGAGGCGATCGAAAGGTCGTTGGCGGAGGCGTTCGCCGACATCCACGGCCAGGCGCCGCTGGTGCCGCTCTTCTCCACGGTCACCGGTGAGTGGGTACGCGAGGCGGGCGTCCTCGACGGCGGCTACTGGTACCGCAACCTGCGCAACCAGGTCCGATTCGGCCCGGCCGTCGAGGCGCTCCTCGCCGAGGGGCACACGGTGTTCGTCGAGTCCAGCGCCCACCCCGTCCTCGTCCAGCCGGTCAACGAGATCGTCGACGCGACCCGCGCGGACGCGGTGGCCACCGGCTCCCTGCGCCGCGAAGAGGGCGGTCTGCGGCGGCTGTTGACGTCGATGGCCGAGGTGTTCGTCCAGGGCGTCGCCGTCGACTGGACCGGTGTGCTGCCCGAGGGCGCCGGCGACGTCCCCCTGCCGCTGCCGACGTACGCCTTCGACCACCGGCACTACTGGCTGAAGACGGCCCCGGCCACGGACGCCGCCTCGCTCGGCCAGTCCGCCGCCGACCACCCCCTGCTCGGCGCGGTGGTCCCGCTGCCCCAGTCGGACGGGCTGGTCCTCACCTCCCGGCTGTCCCTGCGCACGCACCCCTGGCTGGCCGATCACGTCGTCGGCGGCGCGACCGTCGTCCCGGCCACCGGCCTGGTCGAACTCGCCCTGCGCGCCGGCGACGAGGCCGGCGCCGCCACGCTGGACGAACTGACCGTCGAGACACCGCTCGTGCTCCCCGAGGAGGGCGCCCTGCGCGTCCAGGTCGCCGTCGGCGGCCCCGACGACACCGGTGCCCGCACCGTCGACATCTACGCCTCCGGCGAGGACACCGAGCCCGCCGCGTGGACCCGGCACGCCACCGGACGGCTGACCCCCGCCCCGCTCACCCCTCCCGAGGCGAGCGCCGACCTGAGGCTGTGGCCGCCCACCGGCGCCCGCCCGGCCGACGCCGACGAGCTGTACGACGACCTGCGCCGCCTCGGCCACCCCTTCGGCCCCGCCTTCCGGGGCGTACGGACGCTGTGGCGGCGCGGTGACGAGGTCTTCGCCGAGGTCGCCCTGCCGGAGGAGCAGCGGGCCGGCGCCGAGCGGTTCGGTATCCACCCGGCACTGCTCGACGCCGCCGTGCAGTCCGGGCTGCGGCACGCGGCGACGGCCGACCCGGACGGCGCCGGACAGCGGCTGTGGCAGCCCGCCGCATGGCAGGGGGTCACGCTGCACGCCACCGGCGCGACCACACTCCGGGTACGGCTCGCCCCGTCCGGATCGGGCCGGCTCGCGCTGGAGGCCGCCGACGAGGCCGGCGGCACCGTGGTGACCCTCGACGCCCTGGGCTTCCTGCCGGTCTCCGCCGACCAGCTGACGACGGCCACCGGTGACGGCGGCCACTCCCTGTTCCGCGTCGAGTGGACGGAACTGCCCGCCGGCTCGGCCGGGACGCAGGTGCCGCAGTGGGTGCCGCTGTTCCACGCGGACGAGGTCGAGATCCTCGCCGGTGCGGCGACCGGCCCCCTCGTCGCCGTGGTCGAGGCCGTGGCCCCCGACGGCACCGCCGACGCAGCCCTGTCCCGGACCGACCGGATGCTGGCCGTGCTCCAGGCCTGGTTCGCCGCGCCCACCCTGGCGGAGTCCCGGCTGGTCGTCCTCACCCGGGGCGCCGTGCCCGCGGGCGGCGACGCGGACGTGACCGACCCGGCCGGCGCGGCCGTCTGGGGCCTGGTGCGGGCGGCCCAGGCGGAGAACCCCGGCCGGATCGTCCTGATCGACACCGACACCGACCTGGACATCGCCTACGGCACCGCCGTGGAACCGCTGCTCGCCTCGGTCCTCGCCTCCGGCGAGCCGCAGGTGGCGGTGCGCGGCGCGGAGCTGTCGGTACCGCGTCTGGTGCGGGCGGCCGGGAGCGAACCGACGGTGGCGTTCCGTCCCGACGGCACCGTGCTCGTCACCGGCGGCACCGGCTCGCTGGGCGCGCTGGTGGCCCGGCACCTGGTCGAGCGGCACGGGGTACGGCACCTGGTGCTGGCGAGCCGGCGCGGCGCGCACGCCGAGGGCGCCGCCGAGCTGGCGGACGAGCTGGCCGGGCTGGGCGCCGAGTCGGTGTCCCTGGTCGCCGCGGACGTCTCCGACCGTACGGCGGTGGCCGACCTGCTGGACTCGATCCCGGCCGAGCACCCCCTGACCGGTGTGGTCCACACGGCCGGTGTCCTGGACGACGGCGTGATCAGCGCCCTCACCCCCGAACGGATGGCGGACGTCTTCGCTCCGAAGGCGCACGCCGCCGCCCACCTCGACGAGCTGACCCGCGGCCTGGACCTGGCCGTCTTCGCCGTCTACTCCTCCGGCGCCGGCCTGTTCGGCTCGGCCGGCCAGGGCAACTACGCCGCCGCCAACGCCTATCTCGACGGCCTGATGGCCCGCCGCCGCGCCGCCGGACTGCCGGCCGTGTCGCTGGCCTGGGGCCTGTGGGAGCAGAGCACCGGCCTGACGGCCCACCTCAGCGCCGCCGACCAGGCCCGCATGGGCCGGGGCGGCGTGCGCGCCCTCACCCCCGAGGAGGGCCTGGCCCTCTTCGACACGGCGCTCGGCGCCGAACAGGCCCTCGTCGTCCCCATCAAGCTCGACCTGCGCGCCGCCCGCGCCGACGCGGCCTCCGGCGGCACGGTCCAGCCCCTGATGCGCGGTCTGATCCGGGTCACCCGGCAGGCCGCCCGGACGACCGCGGCGGACCGCAGCGGCGGCGGCCTCGCCGACCGGCTCGCCGGACTCTCCCCGCAGGAACAGGAGGCGCTGCTCCTCGACGTCGTCCGCGGCCAGGTCGCCACCGTCCTCGGTCACGCAGGCGCCGACCAGGTCAGGGCCGAGAAGGCGTTCAAGGACGCCGGGTTCGACTCCCTCACCTCGGTCGAACTGCGCAACCGCATCCGCGAGGCCACCGGGCTCAGCCTGCCGACGACCGTCGTCTTCGACTATCCGACCCCGCTCGCCCTCGCCCGCCACCTGCACAGCCACTTCGGCCAGGTCACCGCCGTCCCGGCCGTCCCGGCACCGGCCGCCGTCCCGGCCGACCCGGACGAGCCGATCGCGATCGTCGGCATGGCCTGCCGGCTGCCCGGCGGTGTCACCGGCCCGGAGGAGCTCTGGGACCTGGTGGCCCAGGGCCGGGACGCCATGTCCGGCTTCCCGTCCGACCGCGGCTGGGACCTGGAAGGCCTGTTCGACTCCGACCCCGGTCGCGTCGGGACGTCGTACGTCGACCAGGGCGGTTTCCTCTACGACGCGGGCCTGTTCGACGCGGGCTTCTTCGGCATCTCGCCGCGCGAGGCCCTCGCCATGGACCCGCAGCAGCGGCTCCTCCTCGAAACGTCCTGGGAGGCGCTGGAGCGGGCCGGCATCGACCCCCTGTCGCTGAAGGGAACGGACGTAGGCGTCTTCTCCGGCGTGATGACCCAGGGCTACGGCTTCGGTGGCGAACTCCCGCCGGAACTCGCCGGGTTCACCGCCACCGGCTCCGCGGGCAGCGTGGCCTCCGGCCGGGTGTCGTACGTCTTCGGCCTGGAAGGTCCCGCGGTCACCGTGGACACGGCCTGCTCCTCCTCCCTGGTCGCCATCCACCTCGCCGCGCAGGCGCTGCGGGGCGGCGAGTGCTCGATGGCCCTGGCCGGGGGCGCGACCGTGCTCGCCAACCCGTACACCTTCGTGGAGTTCTCCCGCCAGCAGGCACTCTCGCCCGACGGCCGCTGCAAGGCCTTCTCCTCGTCCGCCGACGGCACCGGCTGGGCCGAGGGCGCGGGCGTCATCGTCCTGGAACGCCTCTCCGAGGCCCGCCGCAAGGGCCACCGGGTCCTCGCCGTCCTGCGCGGCTCGGCCGTCAACCAGGACGGCGCGTCCAACGGCCTGACCGCACCCAACGGCCCCTCCCAGCAGCGGGTGATCCGCAAGGCGCTGGCCGGCGCCGGGCTGACGACGGCGGACGTGGACGCGGTGGAGGCACACGGCACGGGCACCGTCCTCGGCGACCCGATCGAGGCGCAGGCCCTGCTCGCCACCTACGGCCAGGACCGCGAGGAACCGCTCTGGATCGGCTCGGTGAAGTCCAACATCGGGCACGCCCAGGCCGCCGCCGGTGTCGCCGGTGTCATCAAGACCGTCGAGGCACTGCGGCACGCGGTCCTGCCGCCCACCCTCCACGTCGACCGGCCGTCGACCGAAGTGGACTGGACGGCGGGCGCGGTGGAGGTCCTCACCGAGGCCCGCGCCTGGCCCGAGACCGGCCGCCCGCGCCGCGCCGGCGTCTCCGCCTTCGGCGTCAGCGGCACCAACGCCCACGTCATCCTCGAACAGGCCCCCGAGGAACCGGCCCCCACGGCCCCGGTGGCTGCGGCCCCGGCGGCCCCCGCCGACGGCGTGCTGCCGCTGGTGGTCACCGCGCGGAGCACCGGCGCCCTCACCGGACAGGCCGCACGACTCGCCGAGTTCGTCCAGGCGACCGACGCCTCCCCGGCGGCCGTCGCCGGAGCGCTCGTCACCCGGCGGGCGGTGCTGTCCGAACGCGCCGTGGTCGTCGCCGCCACCCGCGAGGAGGCGGTGTCCGGGCTGGCGGCGCTGGCCGCGGGCGCGTCCTCACCGCTCGTCGTCACCGGCTCGGAGAGCACCGGCGGCACGGTGTTCGTCTTCCCCGGCCAGGGCTCGCAGCGCCTCGGCATGGGCCGCGAGCTGTACGACCGGTACCCGGTCTTCGCCCGCGCCTTCGACGAGGCCTGCGCCGCGCTGGACGCCCAGCTCGCCGGCTGGGCGGACCACTCCGTCAAGGACGTGGTCTTCGGCGACGTCGGCAACGCGGGCGGTGGCCTGCTGGACCAGACGGTGTTCACGCAGGCCGGGTTGTTCGCGGTGGAGTCGGCGCTGTTCCGGCTGGTGGAGTCGTGGGGCGTACGACCGGACGTGCTGGCCGGGCACTCCATCGGTGAGGTCGTGGCCGCTCACGTAGCCGGGGTGCTGTCGCTGGAGGACGCCGCGGCGTTGGTCGCGGCGCGCGGCCGGCTGATGCAGGCCCTTCCGCCGGGCGGCGCGATGGTCGCGGTCGCCGCCACCGAGGCGGAGATCGAGGACCACCTCGGCGCGGGCGTCGACCTCGCCGCCGTCAACGCACCCGGCTCGGTGGTCCTCTCCGGGGACGAGGGAGCCGTCACGGCCGTGGCGGAGAAGCTGCGCGAGCAGGGCCGTCGGGTGAAGCGGCTGACCGTCTCGCACGCGTTCCATTCGGCGCTGATGGAGCCGATGCTGTCGGACTTCGCCGCGGCCTTGTCGGGGCTGTCCTGGAACGAGCCGACGATCCCGGTGGTGTCGAACGTGACGGGCCGGCTCGCCGAGCCGGGGCAGTTGAGCGACCCGGCGTACTGGGTGGACCACGTTCGCCGTCCCGTCCGTTTCGCGAAGGGGATCAGCGCGTCTGGTGGCGCGGTGTTCCTGGAACTCGGTCCCGGCGGCGCCTTGACCGGTGCCATCGCGGAGTCGGCGGTGGAGGACGCCGTGAGCGTGCCGGCACTGCGCGACGAGCGCGGTGAGGCGGAGACGCTGCTGCTGTCCGTGGCGGAGCTGTTCGTGCGCGGTGCCA